>UQIB01000007.1 GCA_900541015.1 uncultured Collinsella sp.
GTGATTGGGGAAATTGCGTTGGCGGAATCGGCTAAAGTGCGATGGCGAAATTGGTTGTTTTTACAGTAGCGCTAACATCTCCAAGGTCCCGAGGTCGGCGGCAGACCTCTCGTCCAAGAACGACCGCAACGACGCGGCCAGGATGGCCAAGGCGATACTGTCGCACGATATCTCCCCGGTATGGGTGCCGTCCCTCGAGATCGAGGGGCTCAGGGACCTCGCCGGGGCCCACGACGCGGCGACCGCGAGGCTCGCGGCGGCGAAGCAGCGGCTCCTGGCGTTCCTCGCCCGCCGGGGTTACGCCTACGGCGGCACGACGCCGGCCGGAAACCCCCGGAAGTACTGGACGTACGACTTCCTCAGGTGGCTCGACAAGGTTCGGCCCGCCGACGACGGCGGCATCCGGGCGCTGGCGGCGCTGAGGAACGAGGTCGAGGCGGCCGCCGAGACGCGCGACGACCTCCTCGCCGAGTACAGGGCCGCCGTCGCGGCGGGCCCCCTCTCGGCGGAGGTCGAGGCGCTCCAGTCGATCAAGGGGTGCGGGTTCGCGCTCGCCGCCGCCTTCGCGTCCGAGGTCGGCGACTTCTCGAGGTTCCGCTCCGGCAGGCAGGTGACGTCCTACTTCGGCCTCGCCCCGAAGCAGAGGTCGAGCGCGGACTCCGTGCGCCTCGGCGGGATCAGCGGGGCCGGCAACGCCCTCGTCAGGAGATTGGCTGTCGAGGGGTCCTGGAGCTACGTCCAAGCGAGCCACCAACCGAAGCTGATGCCCAAGGGCAGCGGCGTCCCGCTCGAGGTGAGGATGCACGGGAGGAAGGGGTCCGAGCGCCTGCTCCGGCGCCGCGAGGAGATGCTCGCCAGGGGCATGCCCCAGGCGAAGGCGAACGCCGCCACCGCCGCCGAGCTCGTGAGGTGGCTGTGGGCCCTCGGCGCGATGTGCCGGGAGGCAACCGAATAGACATAGCCCCCGTCCCGGCGAGCCGGGCAGCCTTCGGGGATACCCCCGCTTTCGCTGGGCGCGCGGCAGCGGCCGCATGCGCGTAGTCAGACTTGGGGAGCCCCACCGAAGGAGAGGATTGCGGGCCGCCGGAGCGGTATCCGCGGATATGAGACTGAGCCGAAGGCGTCGACGACATGCCGGGGGCGGACCGGGACGGGTTCAACGGCAGGCCCCGCCGACCGATTGCAAGCGGTCGGCGGGGCCATTGTGGCTCTTGACAGCGGATTGGGTCATATGAGCGAAAACCCGTACACGCGAGCAAGGTGACGTGAAATGAAAGGGCGCAGACCTTATGGTCGCGCCCTTGAAATTGAACGTCAGATTGCCGTGTGTACGGGTTTGCAGCGTCGAGCCGTTACGCGGTTTGGTAAAACCGCGTAACAAATTACGCAAGTTTGGCGCCGACGATCTTTGCTGCGGCCGGCTTATCGAAGTTGCCGCCGGTGGCCTTGCCCAGGGCACCCATAACCTGGCCCATCTGCTTCTTGGACGTGGCACCCAGCTCGGCGATAACCTGCTCGATCAGGGCCTCGAGCTCCTCGCCCGAAACCTGCGCGGGCAGCAGGCTTTCCAGAATCTTGACCTGCTCGGTCAGGTTGTCGGTGCGCTCCTGGTCGGTGCCGGCCTTGATGGACATCTCCAGCGTCTCGCTCGTCTGCTTGATCAGACGCTTGATCATGCTGTTGACGTCTTCCTCGGTCACATCGCGGCGCTCATTGACCTCGATATTCTTCACCTCGGCCTTAACCTGGCGAATGATGGACAGGCGAACCTTGTCCTTGGCCTTCATGGCCGCGATCATTTCCTTCTGCAGCTCTTCGTTGGTCATCTGCAAATCCTCTCTAATAGCGTGGGCGGCACTCGCGCGAGCACCGCCCCATGATTACTCAGTCGTCGACGAATCGTCGGTCGAGCTCTTGGTGACGCCCTTCAGACTCACGTTATAGGGTACGTCCTTGGGCATGGGGCTGACGGTGATGTCGGCATCCTTCTTGTACTGCTCCAGCCACTCGCTGTACGCAGTGCTGGCCGCTTGCGTCTTCACCACATTGGAGACGTACTTCTTGATGGCCTCGGGCACCTGGTTGATGTCATCGACCTGATTATCGACATGGAAGTAGTCGGTGCACTTGATGATGTGGTAACCATAGGTCGACTCGACGACTCCGCTCACGTCGCTCTTGTTGAGCCCCTCGAGCGCCGTCTGGTAGCTGTCAACAAAGGTGGTGAGCTTATCCCAGCCCACATCGCCCTTCTTCTCCTTGGAACCGGTGTCCTCGGAGTACTGCTCAACGGCGTCCTCAAAGCTCAGCTCACCGGAGTTGATCTTGTCCAGGCACTCCTGCGCCTTGGCCTTGGCGGCAGCCTTGTCCTCGTCGGAAGCGTCGGAATCAACCTTGATCAGGATGTTCGACGAGCGGCGGGCGTCGTTGTAGTTAGACAGGTTCTCGTTGATGTAATCGACGATCTCGCTGTCCTTGGGCTTGCTGGTGGGTGCCACGGCATCCTTGAGTTTCTGCTGCGCCAGGCTCTCCTTGAGCGAATCCTTGTAGGTGTCCTCGGTATAGCCGTAGGTCTTGAGGGTCTTCTTAAAGGCCTTGGCACCGCCCGCGCTCTTGCACGCGTCCTTCCATGCCTTCTCGACCTCCTCGTCCGACACCGTCACGCCGTTCTCCTTCTGTGCCTGTTGAAGCAGAATCTGCTGCGTGTAGGAGTCGATGAGTTGCTTGCGGTACTTCTTGGGCGTGAGGTCGTTGTCAACCAGATACTGCGCCCAGTCCTTGTCCTTGGCGTAGCCGTAAGACGTGCGCATGCTCATGATCTGCTTGGTCACGGTGTCCTCGGTGAGGTTGGTGCCGTTGATAGTAGCAGCAACACCGCCGGTCAGCTTGTAGCCCGAGGTGTCCTCGGCCTGCGACATAAGGCCGGAGCACGCCATCGCCGAGACGGAAAGCAGCATCGCCAGCACGCCGATGACCACCAGGACGATCTTGACGGTCTTAGACACGTACGTCTTGCGCTGCTTCTTGCGAGAGCTGGAGGCAGCGCGGGCCTGCTGCTCGGGCGTCGGCGCGGCCTCGGAGTTCTTTTTCTTATTTGCCATAGTTGGCCTTTCGCATAACGAATCGAACAAACGCCATTGTGTCACAACGCAGCCCCCGCGGCACGCTTGGTGCATTGGGGACAGGTTAATCTGCACCATTTTGGTGCAAAGGGGACAGATGTGGCACTTGGCAGTTGGGGACGTTCTTTATGTGCCGGCAGTTAGGGACAGTCCCCAAGTGCCGGCAGAAAAGGAACGTCCCCAAGTGCCGGCTCAGCCCCACCTTAGAAGTGGCGGCGGATGGCGTCGACCATGCCCTGGGGCGTGGTCTGGCCGAGCACGTCGGCTGCGGCATCGGCGTCCATAAAGATGTTCATGAGCGCCTGCAGGGCCTCGACCTGGCCGCCCGGCTCGGCGATGCCCAGATTGATGACGATCTGCGCCGGCACCGGAGCGCCCATGCCAGCCATAGCGTTAAATGTCACGGGCGCGGCGGGCTTCACCACCGCGATATAGGGCTTGGCCACAAACCCCGGATCGGTATGCGGAATGGCAATGTTTGCCGCCGGCATGGCAAGACCCGTGGGATAGACATCCTCGCGCGTGCGAACGGCGTCGAGCCAACCGGATGCAATGTAGCCACGTGGTGCAAGTTCGCCCTCGAGCCGCGCGAACACCTCATCCGGCGTCGCACACTCCCAATCAAAAAACACCAGCTCAGGCGTAAACAGCGCTTCGTTATCCGCCATGCGCTCACCTCTCTCATCTAGTCACCTGCGACGTTCTTGAATGACCAGTCGTTAAAGCCCGTTCCCGATGACTACCCAAAACAAAAGGTGGCCACGCGCGCCTTGGCGCCAATGACCACCCCGACTACTCGGCTAAATTGTACTGTGCGCCGCTAGCCGCGAGGCGCGTCAATTGCGACCTTGCCGCTCTCCAGCACGTGGACGCGGCCGTCGGCGAGCATCTGCACGACCTCGGGATACAGCACGTGCTCAATCGCGTGGATGTGCTCCTCGAGCGTGTCGACGTCCCAGCCCTCCTCGACAGCCAGCGCGCGCTGGGCGATGATGGGGCCGTTGTCGTAGATCTCGTTGGCAAAGTGCACGGTCACACCGGTTACCTTGACGCCGCGCGCAAAGGCATCGTCGATCGCATGCGCGCCGGTAAAGCTCGGCAGCAGCGCCGGATGCAAGTTGACCACGCGGTTGGGAAACGCCGCCAGCAGCGGCGTGTGCACCATGCGCATGTAACCGGCCATGACCACATACTCGCAGCCGCGCTCGAGCAGCTCGTGCGCGATGATCTCGTCGGCGGCGATGGGGTCGGCATAGACATCCTTGGACAGCGTAAGCGTCTGGATGCCCGCGCGCTCAGCGCGCTGCAAACCCTTAGCCGAAGAACGGCTCGACACCACAAGCTCAATCGAAGCGTTGAGTTTGCCGGCAGCGATCAGATCGATCAGCGCCTGCAGGTTGGTACCCGAACCGCTGATGAGCACACCGATCTTGAGCGGCTCGGCCGTATCGGTGCCGGTCGGACGGGTGTAGGGCACAAAGCCCAGGCTCGCGGCAGCAGCCATCTGCTCGTTAGCGCTCATCGGAGTACACGACCTTACCGGAGCCCTCGACGCACTCGCCCACGCGGAATGGCTTCTCGCCCAGCGCGACCAGGGCCTCGGTCACGGCAGCCTCGTCCTCGGGGGCGACGATCAGGCACAGGCCAACGCCCATGTTGAAGGTCTTGCATGCCTCGTTGGGCGCGAGCTCGGCCTGGCGCGACACGTAGGTGATGACGGGCGGAACGTCCCAACCCATCTCGGCGCCGTTGCGGGTGACCACGGCGTCGACGTCGTCGGCAAGCGCGCGGTTGAGGTTCTCGGTAATACCGCCGCCAGTGATGTGGGCGATAGCGTGCACGTTGGCGCCGCCGCGCAGCAGCTCCAGAATCGGCTTGACGTAGATGCGCGTGGGAGCCAGCAGGGCGTCTGCCAGCGATGCGCCGCCGAGTTCCTCGAGCGGACGGCTCAGCTCCTCGGCCTTAGCGGCGGCCTCGGGCGTGCCCGGCTTAATACCGTCGACGCCAATGACCTTACGCACGAGCGAGTAGCCGTTGGAGTGCACGCCGGTGGAAGGCAGGCCCAGGATCACGTCGCCGGGGCGGACGTTCGCGGGGTCGAGCATCTTGGGACGGTCGACGACGCCCACGGTAAATCCGGCAAGGTCGTAGTCGGCAGGAGCCATGACGCCGGGGTGCTCGGCCATCTCGCCGCCCACGAGCGCGCAGCCCGCGAGCTTACAGCCATCGGCCACGCCCTTGATGATCTTTGCCATGTGCTCGGCCTCGATGTGGCCGATGGCAACGTAGTCCAGGAAGAACAGCGGCTCGGCGCCCGAAGCCAGAATGTCGTTGACGCACATGGCGACCAGGTCCTGGCCCACCGTCTCGTGACGGTCCATGATCTGGGCGAGCACGAGCTTGGTGCCCACGCCGTCGGTACCGCTAATCAGAATCGGGTCTTCCATATCCTTAAGCGCGGCGGCCGAGAACAGGCCACCGAAGCCACCGATACCGCCGATGACCTCGGGGCGGTTGGTGTCCTTAACCATTTGCTTAATAGCGTCGACGGCGCGGCCGCCCTCGGCGGTATCGACACCGGCGTCCTCATACGTCACATGCTTGCTGTCGCTCATCTGAGCCTTCCTCTCCCACTACCGTCCGCCGCCCGGGCGCCAAACGGTGCTCATAGTTGCGTTCATTTCGGCACGCGCCATAACAACGCGCGCCGCTCAATCAACAAAACAGCAGGTAAAACCTACCAAAATAAACCTGTCCCTAAATGGCAGGTTTTAGGCCTCACCGTGCTCCTCTTCCCAGCTACGGTCGTCGTATTTCTCGACCACGGCGTCGTCGTCAACGTGCAGCGGCTTATCCAGGTTGCGGGGCTTAAAGCCCTCCATGAACTTGTCGCGGCCAAAGCTCTCGGGAATCGCCACGGGGTAGCGGCCGGTAAAGCACGCATCGCAGTAGCCGCCCTTGGGCATGACCTTCAGCAGGCCCTCGACCGAAAGGAAGGCCAGCGAATCGGCGCCGATATACTCGCAGATCTCATCGACCGTCTTGTTGGCGCTGATAAGCTGCGACTGCACGTCGGTATCGATACCGTAGAAGCACGGCCAGATGACCTCGGGCGAGTTGATGCGGATATGAATCTCCTTGGCGCCAGCGTTGCGTAGCATCTTGACGAGCTGCACCATGGTGGTGCCGCGCACAATGGAGTCGTCGATGACGACCAGGCGCTTGCCCTCGATGTTGTCGCGCAGCGGGTTGAGTTTCATACGCACGCCCATGGCGCGCAGCTCCTGCGTGGGCTCGATAAACGTACGGCCCACGTAGCGGTTCTTGATAAGGCCCTCGCCAAAGGGAATACCGCTCTCGTGCGAATACCCCTCCGCGGGCGGCAGGCCGGAGTCGGGCACGCCGATGACCAGGTCGGCCTCGACGGGCTCCTCGTGTGCCAGCTGACGACCCATGTCGTAACGGCAGGCATAGACGCTCTTGCCGTTCATGATGGAGTCGGGACGGGCGAAGTAGACCTGCTCAAAGATGCAGTTGGCGGGCTCTTCGGCTGCAGGCACGCCCTGCTCGGATACCAGACCCTCGGCGCTGATGCGCAAGATCTCGCCGGGACGGACGTCACGGACGTACTCGGCACCCACGATGTCGAGTGCGCAGGTCTCGGAAGCAACGACCCAACCGCCGGCGCGCGTGACATGGACGGCGGAGTCGACCGTCGCGGCGCCGTCCTGCGACGGCAGCTGCGAAACGGATGCGGCATCGGCCTGGTCCAGACCCTCGTCCACCAGCTTGCCCAGCACGAGCGGGCGAATGCCGTGCGGATCGCGGAATGCGTAGAGCGCCTGCTCGTTGATGAGCGTCATGGCGTAGCCGCCGCGCACGAGCTCCATGGTCTTGCGAATGCCCTCGCGTAGATGACCCGTACGCTGGGTAAAGTAGCCGATAAGCTTGGTCGCGACCTCGGAATCCGAATTGGAGAGGAACGGCACGCCCAGCTCGATCAGCTGGCGGCGCAGCTCGTCGGTGTTGACCAGAGTGCCGTTGTGAGCAAGCGCGATAATGACGCTGTTGATGGTGGAAAGATGCGGCTGCGAGGCTTCCCAGCTCTTGGCACCGGCAGTGCCATAGCGCACGTGGCCCACGGCCAGCTGGCCGGAGAGTGTCGACAGGTCGGCGTTGGAGAACACGCGGTCGAGCAGGCCCAGATCCTTGCGGACCATAACCGTGCCGCCATCACCCACGGCGATTCCCGCCGATTCCTGGCCGCGATGCTGCAGCGCGCGCAGACCAAAGTACGTCAGTCGAGCCACATCGCGATCGGGTGCCCACACACCAAAAATGCCGCATTCCTCATGCAGCTGGTCGGAGTCCGGATCATACGTCGACATGGTCTTCACCTGTCCCGCGGCACGCTCGGCCGCGCGGATGGTTTCTTGAGACATGGCATCCCCTCAGAGCCTCGTTATTTGGCGTTACCTGCCCTATTATACGCACGGCAAGACAAGCACTCCCGCGCATGAACAGCGCTTTTTAAAAGCCCACCGAGCTTATAATCCGTTTTGCAGCCAAACATTTTATTGGGCAACCGCCTCGGGGCCGACGATCCCGCATACTTCCGTTGCGACGCGTCTCGCCCGCCGTTGGGGCTTGCATTGTTGCAATTGGGACGTTCGTCCTGTCTTTTGGCAGGTCGGCGGCGTATCCTTGTACCTACAGCAAAACGAGAAAGGTTATGTATGGATCGAAACGAACTCGACCCCAGCGTCCCCAGCGCCACGGAGGTCAAGAAGATCCCCCTCATCATTAAGGTATACGCCGTCCTGTGCATCCTGTCCGGCGTGGGCACGCTCCCGTCGGTCGGCGCCTTTATGTGGCAGGTCATCACCGCGCTCATCAACGGCAACGCCGCCGCCAAGCTCGGCGACAACACGCTCGTCGCGGTCGGACTGATTGTCGCCGGCATCATGCTCTCGGCTGCCAGTGCCGTCATCTTGATCATCTTTGGCCTGGACCTCATCAAGAACCAGCGCCGCAATGCCGCCCGTCTGTCCTATATCCTTATCGCATTGACCGTCGTCGAGCTTTTGGTTGACGTGATGCTCCAGGGTATCGGGCCTTTCTTGCTGCGCCCTGCCATCCAGCTCGGCATCCTCGTCGCGCTTTCGACCACCGTCGACCCCACGCTGCGCCAGGAGCGCGAGCTGCAGCGCCGCCTGCAGGAGATGCTCGATCGCGACGCCGCCGCCGAGGGCATGCTCGGGCGCGATGAAACCGGCGAAGGCTACATCAAGCTCAACTACTTCAACCTGTTCTGGGTATTCTTTGTCTGCTGCATACTCGGTCTGATCGCCGAGGACATCTGGCACATGACGGTCGACGACCCGGGCGTCTACCAGAACCGCGCCGGCATGCTGTTTGGCCCCTTCAGCCCCATCTACGGATTTGGCGCCGTGCTCATGACCATGGTGCTCAACCGCTTCTACAAAAAGAACCCCATCATTATCTTTTTGGTGAGCGCGCTGCTCGGCGCAAGCTTTGAGGTGTTCGTGGGCTGGTTTATGCAGACCTCGTTTGGCGTGGTCTCGTGGAGCTACTCGCATATGAAGCTCTTTGGCATGCCCGATCCGCTCGCCGTCCTTACCGGCGGACGTACCTGTACGGGCTTCGCCTGCCTGTGGGGCCTGGGTGGCCTCATCTGGATCAAGCTGCTGCTGCCGAGGCTGCTCAAGCTCATCAACATGATTCCGTGGAAGAGTCGCTACTCGGCTACCGTCATCTTCACCATCATTATGCTGGTCGACGGCGTCATGACGCTGCAGTCGCTCGACTACTGGTACCAGCGCGTCAACGGCACGGAGCCGGATATTCCCGTCGCGCAGTTCTACGGCACGTACTTCGATAACGAATACATGGAGAACCGCTTCCAGAGCATGACCATGAGCCCCAAGGATGCGACACGCGTGTAGCGCCCACCGCGCCCAAAACGCAAAATGCCCGCCGGCATCACACGTACCGGCGGGCATTTTTATAAACGAGTCTTCTATCGACGCAAGCCTCTACGCCTCGCGCTCGACCTCACTCACGCATTCATTCTTGATGGTGCCAACGAGCGCCTGCAGCGCATCGACCACATGCGGGCGAATGTCCCCGCCGATGAGCATGAGCATGATGTCGTCGCCCACGGTAAGCTCGCCGCTTGCCAGCCACACGCGCACATAGCCGATACCCGGCATCGCGCGCGTGGCCTCGATAGCAGCCTGCACCTTCTGAGCATCGAAGCCGAACACCATGCCGCCCACCTTGTGGCCTGGCGCCACGCCATCGGTCTCGACTTCGCGCACCTCGGCCTTGGGCGTCGCACGCACCACACCGTTATGCGTCAGGTACATACCGCAGCCAGCCGCCGAAGCATCGGCCTTAGCCGCACGCAGCCAAGCATCAACCGAAGGCATCGATTTGCCACTTTCAAGCATCATTTCTCCCTTAACGTCGTCGAGTAGCTAATTTGGGACGGGGCTCTTTTAGCTACCCCTGGATAATCTATTCCTCGACCGGTGTGAGCACCATGACGGCACGTGTGTTGCTCAGCGACAGCGAGCGACAGGTCACGAGCGTCACGACCTTGGTTGCCGAGGCGGCGCGGTCGCCCGCATCGCTCGCCACGGCAGAGGCACCGTCGAGCATCTCGGATAGGTAGTTCTTGAGCCCGTCGTCGCCCTCAAAATTGGGCGTGCGCGCCTTGGCATACGTGTCCTCAACGACCTTGGTCGCCAGCGGACGCAGCTTATACGTCGCATCGCGCGTGATGTAGTACACGTACTCGATGCTATCGAACGTCGCTTGGTCGGTGGTGTCCGAAATCACGTTGAACATCGACCCATCGTTCATATGGTGGCCGTAGATCGTGGTCTGCTGATCCACCATGCCCGGCGCGGTGTCGTCGCTATCCAAGAAGATAGCACCGGACGCGTTAGCCGTACCGTCAAACAGCGTGTTGAGGTATTTGGAGTTGTTGTTGGTCTGCACGACGGGATAGTTGATGTTGGTGCCGGGCGCGAAAATCCAACCCACAACCTCGGGATTCGTCTGGGCAAGTGCATCAAAGTCGATAATCGGCACGCCGCTGGCGTCCTTGTCGCTCACATATTGTTTTTCGATCTTTTGATACGACTCGCTCGCCTGCTTGTAGCCAATCTGGGCGTTGATAAAGATGGCGGCAGCGGCAACGATTAGGCCGATGCCAATAATGATGAGCAAGATGGGGATAACGGAGCGGCGCTTTTTGCGCGGCGGCTCGGTGTAATCCGACGGCGCGGCATGCGATGAAGACCGGGGCGGCTTCTTAGCGGTGCTACAAGATGAAGGTCGATATGCGGTCGGCGCGTCCTGTCGACGATGCGTCGCCGGCGTCACGGGGCGCGGCGCGCGCGGCTGCTGAGGAGAGGATGTCCGACCCTGCTGTGCCGCACGGGCAGCACCCGGCTTCGACGGATCGGGAATCTGAGAAGCCTTGAATCGTTTTCCCTGATAGTCGGACATGGCTCTCCTTATACTGCGTTGAAACGGCAAAACGCTTAGGCGTCGGCCATCTCCTGCTTCATCTTCTCGATAACCTTGCGGTACTCGGGGTCGCATGCGCCCAGAATCTGCGTGGCGTAAATAGCGGCGTTCTTGGCACCGTTGATGGCAACGCAGGCCACGGGCACACCCGAAGGCATCTGCACCATCGACAGCAGCGAATCCATGCCGCCCAGGTCACTCGTCTTCATAGGCACGCCGATAACCGGCAGCGGCGTAAACGCAGCCACGACACCGCCCAGGTGAGCAGCCTTGCCGGCGGCGGCGATAATCACTTTGATACCGCGATCGGCAGCAGTCGAAGCCCACTCGTGGACCTTCGCCGGCGTGCGGTGCGCGCTCGCAATGACGAGCTCATAGGGCACGCCCAGTGCCTCGAGCTCGGCGGTGCAGCCCTCCATAACGCCCAGATCGGACTTGGAGCCCATGATGATCCCGACAACCGGCTTTTGATCTGCCATAAACAAAGACCTCCTGTTGAGAGCGGTGACGCGGCGGGTCCGCGACCCTTAACTACTGAGAGTAGTATAGCTGCTCCCGTCCCTGCGGTCCCCGGGTGCCCCGCGGCTGGCTGGGTTTTTATCTTCGCTCCCCTTGCTTCGCAAAGTCGCTCAGCTAAATAACCCAGCCAGCCGCGGGGCACCCGGGGACCTACCGAGGATTGCCATGACGTACGTTGGCTGATTTGGTTTGGAATGAAAGGTTTGCGGAGGGTAGTGGACAGTTAGTTCAGATACGTATTTTTTGGCCGTGCCTCTTGGCGCTAATAGAGTGGTTTGAAGTCACTTTGAGCCCCATAACGACCTTTGTCACCCATATATGAGCGTCTCCACCGGTTCAGAAAGTCAAATTCGGCCCAATCGGACTCAGGTCGGCCTTTACACACCCTCTGAAAAATACGTATCTGAACCAACTGTCCAAGGGCATGTTTCGACCCCGGCAAAAGGCCTCCTGGCGAATGAAAATTCGCCAGGAGGCCCCATACAAAACGTGGGCGCCGTCGTTCAAACGAACGACGGCGCCCACACTCATTTTCTATTCAGCCCTAGTCATCGCACAAAGCCCCTTCGGCAGCACACGGTGCAGCCAAGTCACCGCAGGCCGGGGCGGGAGGCGGACCCTTCTCTCGGAAAACTTCGCGAAGCCCAGTTTCCGAGAGAAAGTGTCCGGCTGCCGCCCCGGCCGACCAGGTCACACTACACCGTGTGCTGCGGCAGGTCCTGCAGGGCGATGACGTCCATGCCCATGTCGTTGGCGCTGCCGTGACCCTGCTGGTCCTCGCGCACGGCCTCGATGGCACTCACGTATGTGTTGGCCGCGGACATCGCCGTCACGCAGGTCACGCCGCGACGCACGGCCTCGGTACGTAGCAGGTAGCCATCGCCACGCGAACCCGGACCATACGGCGTGTTGATGATTACCGCGATCTTGCCATCGGCGATCAGGTCACCGATGTTGGGGCGCTCGCCGTCGTGCGGACCGCTGATCTTTTCCACGACCTCGCACGTCACGTTGCCTCCACGCAGCACGCGCGCCGTGCCCTCGGTGGAGCAGATATCAAAGCCCAGGTAGCGCAGGATACGCGCGACCGAAAGGATGTGGCGCTTGTCACGGTCGCACACGCTGATGAACACCTTGCCGGCGCTCGGGTCGGGCAGCTTGTAGTCAATCGCCAGCTGCGTCTTGGCATATGCCTCGGGATAGCTCTTGGCGATACCCATGACCTCGCCCGTCGACTTCATCTCGGGCCCCAGGATAACGTCGGCACCGGGGAAACGACCCCAGGGCATAACGGCTTCCTTCATGCAGAACCAATCGAGCTGACGCTCGTCGCTCGGCAGGCCCAGGATGGCGATGGAATCGCCCGCCATGATACGCGCCGCACACTTGGCCAGCGGCACGCCGGTGGCCTTGGAGATAAACGGCACGGTGCGGCTGGCACGCGGGTTGGCCTCGATCACGTAAACGGTCTCGCCCTTGATGGCGTACTGCACGTTGACCAGGCCGCGTACGCCCAGCGCCATCGCGATGCGGCGCGTGGTCTCGCGAAGCTTTGCCTGCAGGCTCTCGCTAAAGCTGAACGGCGGGATGCAGGTCGCAGAGTCGCCGGAGTGAATACCGGCCTCCTCGATATGCTCCAGAATGCCGCCGATGTAGACCTCTTCGCCATCGCACAGGGCGTCGACATCGGACTCGATCGCACCCTCCAGGAAGCGGTCCAGATACACCGGGTAGTCGGGGCTAATGCGCGCGGCCTCGGCCATGTAATCGCGCAGATGCTCGGCATCGTAGGCGATCATCATGCCGCGGCCGCCCAGCACGTAGCTCGGACGCACCAGCAGCGGGTAGCCAATGTGTGCGGCAACGGCCTCGGCCTCCTCAAACGAGGTGGCCTGACCCGCCGGCGGGTACATGATGCCCAGCTTGTCGAGCAGAGCAGCGAAGCGCTCGCGGTCCTCGGCAAAGTCGATGGCATCGGGCTTGGTGCCCATGATGTTGACGCCACTCTCCTCGAGCATGCGCGCCAGCTTAAGCGGGGTCTGGCCGCCGAGCGTCACCACGACGCCATCGGGGCGCTCAACGTCGATAACGTCCATGACGTCCTCGTAGGTGAGCGGCTCAAAGTACAGGCGGTCTGACGTGTCGTAGTCGGTCGAAACGGTCTCGGGATTGCAGTTGACCATGATGGTCTCGAAGCCGCGGGCCGCCAGCGCGTAGCTCGCGTGCACGCAGCAGTAATCGAACTCGATACCCTGGCCAATGCGGTTGGGGCCGGCGCCCAGGATCATCGCCTTGGGCTTGTCCGCCGGCGTGGTCTCGTCGGGAGCCACGCACTTCTTGGCATCCGGGCTCGTGCGGTAGATGTTCTCGTACGTCTTGTAGTGGTACTCCGTGGCGCTCGAGAACTCCGCAGCGCAGGTATCGACCGTCTTCATGCTGGGAACCACGCCAAGGCCCTTGCGATAGGCGCGCACAAAGCGCTCGTCCGAGCCGGTCAACGCGGCGATCTCGGCGTCGCTCGTGCCGTACTGCTTGAGCAGGCGCATCGCGTCGGCGTCGATATCCTCCACACGCAGGCCGCGGATGCTCTCCTGGCCCTGCACCATGTCGTTGATGCGGTTGAGATACCACGGGTCGATGCCGCAGGTGGCATGGATGCGAGCGATGTCCCAGCCACGGCGCAGGGCCTCGACCACAAAGAAGATGCGGTGCTCGGTCGGCGTGGCCACGGCTTGAGCGAGCTCGTCGTCGCTCAGCTTATCGGCACCCTCCTTGCCACCGGCGCAGATACCCTGGTGACCGTCCTCCAGCGAGCGCATGGCCTTGCCAAAGGCCTCCTCAAAGGTGCGGCCAATCGCCATAATCTCGCCCACTGCCTTCATGCGCGTGGTGAGCGTGGGGTCGGTACCCTTGAACTTCTCGAAGGCAAAGCGCGGCACCTTGACCACACAGTAGTCAATCGTGGGCTCAAAGCAGGCGGGCGTTGCCTTGGTAATGTCGTTGACGATTTCGTCGAGCGTGTAGCCCACAGCCAGGCGCGCGGCGGCCTTGGCGATGGGGAAACCCGTTGCCTTGGAGGCCAGTGCGGACGAGCGGCTCACGCGCGGGTTCATCTCGATGACGATCAAGCGACCGGTGCTGGGGTTCACGGCAAACTGCACGTTGGAGCCACCGGTCTCGACGCCGATCTTCTCCAGAATGGCGAGCGAGGCCACGCGCATGCGCTGATACTCCAGGTCGGAGAGGGTTTGCGCCGGCGCCACGGTGATGGAGTCGCCGGTATGCACACCCATGGGGTCGAGGTTCTCGATGGAGCACACGATGATGCCGTTGCCGGCGTGGTCACGCATGACCTCCATCTCATACTCTTTCCAGCCCTCGATGGACTCCTCAACCAGCACCTCGTGGGCAGGTGAGAGCTCCAGGCCCTGGCTCACGATGGAGACGAGCTCCTCGTGAGTATGCGCGATGCCACCACCGGCGCCGCCGAGGGTAAAGCTCGGACGCAGCACGCAGGGATATCCCACGCGCTCGGCGATGGCCTCGGCGTCTGCCACGCTGTAGGCATAGCCCGAGCGCGCGACCTCCAGGCCGATCTCGGCCATGGCCTCGTTAAAGAGCTTGCGGTCCTCGCCGCGCTCGATGGCGGCAAGGTCGCAGCCGATCATCTCGACGCCGTACTTGTCGAGCGTGCCGTCTTTCGCCAGCTCGACGGCGGCGTTCAGACCGGTCTGGCCGCCCAGCGTGGGCAGCAGCGCGTCCGGGCGCTCTTTCTTGATTACGCGCTCGATAAACTCGGCAGTGATGGGCTCGACATAGGTGCGGTCGGCCAAGCCCGGGTCGGTCATGATGGTCGCCGGGTTGGAGTTGACCAGGATGACCTCAAAACCATCCTCCTTGAGCACCTTGCAGGCCTGGGCGCCGGAGTAGTCGAACTCACAGGCCTGGCCAATGACAATGGGGCCCGAACCAATGACGAGGATACGCTTGATGTCAGTACGTTTCGGCATGTTAGTTCTCCTCGGTCTCAGCGGTCTCGGACTCAGCAAAGTTCCAGCCGGCAAGGCGGTCCTTCGCGGTGTCGATGTCCAGGTAGTTCTCCTCGCCGTCCATGAGTCGCGTAAAGGCGGTAAAGAGATAGTGGGCATCGGTGGGGCCAGGCGAAGCCTCGGGGTGGTACTGGACCGAGAAGCACGGGGCGTCGAGCAGCTGGATGCCCTCGGCGGTGCCGTCGTTGAGGTTCACATGCGTCAGGCGAATGCGACCAAAGCGCTCGTTCATCACGACCGGCGCGATTCCGCGGCGCACCCAGACGCGCAGATCTCCATCGGCCGCATGCTCGGTCTCGCCGCCCGAAAGCTCGGGGACAAGCTTGCCCAGACTGGGGAACAGCAGGCCAAAGCCGTGGTTTTGCGCGGTGATCTCCACGCGGCGGCTCACCAGGTTCATGACCGGCTGGTTGCCACCGCGGTGACCGAACTTAAGCTTTTCCATCTGGGCGCCGCAGGCCAGGCTGATCATCTGGTGACCAAGACAAATACCAAAGACCGGCACCTTGCCGATCAGTTGCTGCACCTGCTCGTAGGTCTCCACCACGGCGTCGGGGTCGCCGGGGCCATTGGACAAAAAGACGCCGTCGGGATTCATGTCGAGCACCTCACTCGCAGGCGTGTCCCACGGCACGACGGTAAGGTCGCAGCCGGCGCGGACCAGCCCCTCCAGAATGCCGCGCTTCACACCGCAGTCGTAGGCGACCACGTTGTGACGGGCAGGAGCGGCAGCCGAAAGCGCAAAGTCATGCATGGCAGGAAGGTCGACGGCGGTAAAGGCGTGGGGCTCAGGGCAGCTCACGGTCTTGACCAGGTTCTCGCCTACCAGCGTGGGCGCTGCGGCCAGACGCTCGGCAAGCTCGTCGACGTCGAAGATCTCGGTCGAGATAATGCCCATCTTGGAACCATTGTCGCGCAGATGGCGCACCAGAGCGCGGGTGTCGACGCCCTCGATAGCGACGATGCCGTGGGCGCGCAGATACTCCGGCACGCTGACGGCCGAGCGCCAGTTAGAAGGCGTGGTGCACATGTCGCGAACGATCATGCCGCGCATAGCCGGAGCGCTCGCAGGGCGCACGGCGTCGCCGGGGAAGGCCGACTGGACGTCGGTCTCGTCGATACCGTAGTTGCCGATCTGCGGATAGGTCATGGTTACGATTTGGCCGGCATAACTCGGGTCGGTCATGACCTCAAAGTAGCCCTCGAGTGAGGTGTTGAAGCAGACTTCGCCGGTCGCGGTGCCCTCGGCGCCGCATGCACGTCCATAAAAAATGGTCCCATCCTCAAGATACAGGATGCAGGGACCGCAGGTGCCCTTGCTGGTTTTGGCCAGCATACGCTGGCAAAGCTCGCTGGGCGCGAAGGTGCGGGCGGCAGCGCCCGCGATATGGTTGTTCGCCATAATTCTCCTTCCCGGTCTCACAGGACCGGCTTAAAGGTGTGTAGTTAGGCCTCGCGGTATTGTAACCGCAAGCATGCCTCATGGCGTTAATTTCATCGAAATGTTTACGAAATGATAATTATGACTTTCTATGCATAATGATTTCTCTGGGACGGGGATTAAAAAATCATCCCGCGGGGCTTGTGGCTCACGCGGGATGATGGCGTCTTACTTTTTCTTGTCCTGTTCCAGCAGTTCGGACGGTGTGCGATCGGGCTTGCCGCCGCGGAAAATCTCGCGGCCATGCAGACGATGTTCCAGGTCACGCTCGGCCTTTTCCTCGTCAATCTTGGTCTGGCTCACCACCGGGTCCTCAATCAACGACGACACCGAGTTCACCTGCTTCTGAATGCGCTCGGCGATGGTGTCATCCATACTCACGATGCGCATCTTCCAGTCGATACTCGTGGCGTTGGATGAGCTCTTGGTCCACACGAACGTCAAAATGGCGCTCTGGTGGCCGCGCGCGGGGAACATGCCAAAGAAGGAATCGTGCTGAATGTTGCTATCCTCGTCGATATAGGCGTGAACGTTATACACCACGCGGTCGATCTTATCGTTGAGCAACGCGTTGGTCGCAAGCGCCGCAGCCTGAATCTGCCCGTTGGACAGCAGCTCGAGCTCGTTGGCAGACGATGTGTCCAACACCGTCACCTCGACCGTGCCCGTGTGTTCATCGGCTTCATCGACGGTAAAGTCGAGCGGGAACTGCGTAAAGCCGTTGCCCCACTCAAGGCCGCCCTTCAGCGCCGTCGAAACGGTATCGACCGAAACGCTCTCGGACAGGTTGGCGGTATTCAGACGGCGCATCACGCCGTAGCCGATCTGCATGCCCACGATCAGCACCAAAATACCGATGACCACGGCCATCGCGGTCTTCGTAATGGTATGGCTCACCTGCGAGCCCGAAGGATCGTCCTCGGACAGCGGGTCGATATGTTTTGCCTGGCTCGCGCGGTCCTCGCTGCGCAGCTGCGCTAGCGCCGCTTTGTCACCGCTCTTGGCCGCCGCCTCCTTCTCGCGCATGCGCTCGGTGCGCTTTTTTGCAAGCGTGGGATCCAAGACACCGGATGCATCGATTTCGGAGAATAACTCCGTCACTTCTTCCGGAGTCAAAGGGTTCTTGTCAGCCATAAACTTCCTGTCATATCAATCAGTCGAGCTCGTGCGCACGCGCACCTTCGAACTGCATTCGATAGTAACGGGCATAGGTGCCGCCACGGGCGAGAAGCTCCTCGTGCGTGCCACGCTCCACAACGCGACCATGCTCAACGGTCGCAATCTCATCGGCATGCTTAATGGTCGAAAGACGGTGGGCGATGATAATCGTGGTGCGGCCGCGCGCCAGCTCTTCGAGTGACTCCTGCACCGCCTCCTCGCTCTCGTTATCCAAAGCACTCGTCGCCTCGTCCAAAATCAGGATCTTGGGGTTCTTGAGAAACACGCGCGCGATGGCGACGCGCTGCTTCTGTCCGCCCGAAAGACGGCTGCCGCGCTCGCCCACGACCGTGTCATAACCCTGTGGAAGCGACTCGATAAAGGCATCGATGTTGGCGCGACGGGCGGCTTCGGCGATCTCTTCTGCTGTAGCGCCCGGCTTGCCGTAGGCGATGTTCTCGCCAATCGTACCGTCAAACAGATAGACATCCTGCTGCACCAGGCCGATGGCACGGCGTAGGCTCTGCTGCGTCACATCGCGCACGTCCTGACCATCGATGCTAATGGATCCGGCAGCCACGTCATAAAAGCGCGGCAGCAGCGAACAGGTCGTGGACTTGCCACCGCCCGAAGGGCCGACCAAAGCGATGGTCTGACCGGGCTTGATGGACAGGTTCATATGGTCGATAACGGGACGCTCGTCGGCATCGCCCTCGCCCAGCTCAACATCCTCGTAGTTAAAGCACACGTCGTGATACTCCACGGCGCCGGCAGTCACCTGCAGATCCGTAGCGCCCGGCTTGTCCTGGATATCTGGCGCGGTCGAGAGCACCTCATCCATGCGCTTAAAGCCGGCGATAGCCTTCTGATACATCTCGGCCGAATTGACGAGTGTCTCGAGCGGTGTGCAGAACAGCGAAATGTAGAGCGCAAACGTCGCCATATCAACCGCCTGCAGCTGGCCTTGGGCAACCAGCCAACCGCCGAGCAGTACCACGATCACGTAGAGCACACCCGAGAGCAGGCCATACGTCGCGGTATAGACGCCCATGGCGTGATACATGTTTTCCTTGGACGAAAGATAGCGATTGTTGGAGGCGCGGAACTTGAAACGTTCGGTCTCCTCATTAGCAAAGCTCTTGACCACGCGCATGCCCGCCAGCGAATCCTGCAGCTGCGCATTGATGCCACTGATCTTTTTGCGGTTGTCGCTAAAGACCTCGCGCATACGCATGTTCTGCCAAAACATGATGACCGCAAACACCGCCGTCACCACGGCCATAGCGAGCGCCAGCACCGGGGCGATGGTAAAGAGGATCACAAACGAGCCAATGATCTCGATGCCGCAGATGATGATCCACTCGGGCACATGGTGCGCCGCCTCGCAGATATCGAACAGGTCGTTGACCACGCGGCTCATCATGTCACCCGAGCTGTTGCGGTCGAAGTACGCAAAGCTAAAGCGCTCATACTGGTCGAACAGGTCCTCGCGCATCTTGGACTCCATGCGCGCGCCCATCACGTGACCCCAATAGCTCACAAAGTAGCGGCAGGCGCAGCGGACGGCATACATCAACACCAAGCCCACCGCGATCATACCGAGCGCCTGCATAATGGCAGCCTGACCCTGGGTAAAGAGCCCGCCGGCCAGATTGCGCAGAATAATGGGGAACGCCAGGTCAATGGCGGCAAGCACCAGAGCACAAACAGTATCAGCAACAAAAAGCCCCATCTGGGGCCCGTAATACGAAAGAAACCTCTTAAACATGCAGTCCTCGAAGAGAAATAAATAGCGTGATAAATCCGGTTGAGCCGGTCGGGCTGAAAACAAAGCGTCCCAACAAACATAACGCCGATGTTCTAGCAACGTCAGCGAAAACGTCCCCAAGCGAGCAAGGTGCCTTGAAAGAGGAGCGACGCGTACTTCGGTACGCGAGCGACGATTGAAAGGCAGATTGCCGCTTAGGGGCGTTTGCAGCGTCGACTCGTTACGCGGTTTGGCAAAACCGCGTAACCTAGAGCTCCGTGCCCCCAAGGCGGTGCGCGATGCTGTCGCAGGCAAGCGCGCCTACGACGGTCTTGGCGTCTTCGATCTTGCCGTCGAGCACGGCGTCGATCAGCTCGTGCAGCGGCACCAGGTCCACGTTGACAAACTCGTCATCATCGGGGTTGGGCGCATCAAACTCGAGCTTGGTAGCCAAGTAGATGTGGATGATCTCATCGCAAAAACCGCAGGACGTGACAATCGACGTCAGAAAGCGAATACGACCAGCCCTAAAGCCCGTCTCCTCATGCAGTTCGCGCTTGGCACAATCGAGCGGGTCCTCGCCTGGATCGAGCTTGCCGGCGGGAATCTCGACCGTCACGCGGTCGATGGCGGTGCGGTACTGACGCACCAGTACGATCTTGCCGCTCTCGGTCAGTGCCACAACGGCCGCCGCACCCGGATGGCGAACGATATCGCGGGCGCTGCGGTGGCCGTTGGGCAGCTCAACCTCAAGACGGTGGACGTCGAGGATCTTACCCTTCCAGGCGCACTCCTCCGAAAGAATCTTCTCGTGCAGCTCGGCATCGTGCGGGTCGTCATCGCCCAGCACCAGCGCCGGCTCGTCAGCGACCTCGCCACCAGGCTCGCCCTCGGCGTGCCCATACAAGCGGCTGTCCTCTTCGACGATCTGCGCGTCCACGAGCTCTTCGTTCTTCTCGTCCATCCGTCTCATTCCTCTCGGACTTTAGGCATCCCAGGCGTCGCGACCGCGCAGCGCGCGCAGGCCGATGTCGTGACGCAGGGTCTTGCCCTCAAAATCAATCTTCTCGCAGGCCTCGTAGGCAAGGTTGCGAGCGTTCTCGAACGTGTCGCCCAGAGCGGTCACGGCAAGCACGCGGCCACCATTGGTCACGAGCTGGCCGTCCACCACAGCAGTGCCCGCGTGGTACACGGTCACGTTCTCCATGGCCTCGGCATCCTCAATACCGGTGATGACCTTGCCTTTCTCGTAGCTGCCGGGGTAGCCCGCGCTCGTCAGGACAACGGCCACGGCCCACTCGTCGCGCCAGTCGAGTTCAATCTGGTCGAGCTCGCAGTTGGCACAAGCCAGCATGACCTCGACTAGGTCGTTCTTAAGGCGCGGCAGCACGACCTGCGTCTCGGGGTCGCCAAAGCGGGCATTGAACTCCAGCACCTTGGGGCCGGCAGGCGTGAGCATAAAGCCGCCGTACAGGCAGCCGCGGTAGTCGATACCCTCGGCAGCGAGCTCGGCCACGGTCTGCTCCATGACCGCCACCATGGTGGCGTGCTCCTCGTCAGTCACGATGGGCACCGGGCTGTAGACGCCCATGCCGCCGGTGTTGGGGCCCTTGTCGCCCTCGAGCGCGCGCTTGTGGTCCTGCGAGGTGGCCATGGGGCGCACGGTCTTGCCGTCGGTAAAGGCCAACAGCGAGCACTCGGGGCCGGTCAGCATCTCCTCGATGACCACGGTATTGCCAGCATCGCCAAAGGTGCCGCCAAAGCACTCGCGCACGGCCTCCTCGGCCTGCTCAAGTTCGGTCGCCACGATAACGCCCTTGCCCGCGGCAAGGCCGTCGGCCTTGACGACCAGCGGGGCGCCTTGCTCGCGTACGTAGGCGAGAGCCGAAGCCTCGTCGGTAAACGAGCCGTAGGCTGCCGTCGGAATGCCCGCACGCTCCATGAGCTGCTTGGAGAACAGCTTGGAGCCCTCCATCTGGGCACCCTCGGCACCCGGGCCAAAGCAGGGAATACCCGCCGCGCGCACGGCGTCGGCCACGCCCGCCACGAGCGGAGCCTCGGGGCCAATTACCACGAGTCCGCATCCGTGGCTCTGAGCAAACGCTGCCACGGCCGCAGGATCGCAGTCGTCGAGAACAACGTTCTCGCCGCAGCTCGCGGTGCCGCCGTTGCCCGGCGCGATGTAGAGCTTGCCGGCGCGCGGTGATGCTGCGAGCTTAGCTGCCAAAGCATGCTCGCGGCCGCCGCTGCCCAACAACAGGATGTCGATGGTTTGAGTGTCCGCCTTCAAGGGTGCCTCCTCTATGGATGAATGGCCCGCTCCGCGCGAGCCCTTTGCAAGCAAATATACCCCTCGGCCGCCCGTCCGGGCTGCAAAGGGGTATATCGCAATAACCAAATAGTCCCGATTACTTCCAGAATCGGTTGATGATCTGCTCGCGACCAGCGCCAACGCCAATGAACGTCACGCGGGTGTGTGCCAGATCCTCGATAAACGCCACGTAGTCCTGAGCCTCCTGCGGCAGCTCCTCAAAGCTGCGGCAGCCGGTGATATCGCACTTCCAGCCAGGAAGCTCCTCGTAGATGGGCTTGGCGTGCTCAAAGCGCACCTGGTGCTCGGGCACGCTCGTGTAACGCTCGCCATCGACGTCATAGGCAACGCACACCTTAATGGTGTCGAAGGCCGAAAGCACGTCGAGCTTGGTCATGGCGATATCGGTGAGGCCGTTGACGCGCGAGGCGTAGTTGGCGATGGGGCCGTCAAACCAGCCGCAGCGACGACGGCGACCGGTGGTCACGCCGTACTCGTAGCCCTCCTCAGTCAGCGTGTGACCGGCCTCGGACTCATAGGAAAGCTCGGTGGGCATGGGACCCGAACCGACGCGGGTGATATAGGCCTTCATGACGCCCAGCACGCGGTCGACGTTCTTCATACCGACGCCGGAGCCGGTGATGGCGCCGCCGGCGGTGCAGTTGGAAGACGTCACGTACGGATAGGTACCGTGGTCGATGTCGAGCAGCGTCGCCTGGGCGCCCTCAAACAGCAGGTCCTTGCCCTCGTCAATCATGTTGTTGAGCAGCAGGCTCGTCTCGGTGATGTAGGGACGCAGGCGCTCGGCCATCGGCAGGTACTCGTCGCAAATCTGGTCCACAGTGTAGGTGGGCAGGTTGTAGATGAGCTCGAGCTCGGGGTTCACGCGGGCGAGAGCGGTCTCCAGCTTGTCGCGGAACAGTGCCTCGTCCAGCATGTCCTGCATGCGCAGGCCAATGCGGGCCATCTTGTCCTGATAGCACGGACCGATGCCACGTTTGGTGGTACCGATGTTCTTCTTGCCGAGTTTCTGCTCAAAGGCGCCATCCAGATCGATGTGGTACGGCATGATGATATGCGCGTTGCCGCTAATCTTGAGGTTCTTGGTGGTGATGCCGTCGGCCTCGAACATGTCGATCTCCTCAAGGACAACCTTGGGGTTGACGACGCAGCCGTTACCGATCACCGACACGTGGTCGGAATACATGATGCCGGAGGGCACCTGGTGCAGACCGTACTTCTTGCCGTTGACGACGATGGTGTGACCGGCGTTGTTGCCGCCCGAGTAGCGCACGACGGCATCGAAGTCGCCGGCGACCAGGTCGCAAATCTTACCCTTGCCCTCATCGCCCCACTGGGCACCGACCAAAACGGTTGACGGCATGTTTACTCCTTACATTCATGGACTGTCTACGCGCCACGGCGGCACGCAGAAGCACAAAACATTCCCAGTATACCCGTGCAACGGGCGCCTGTCCTACTCCTCGGCATGTGCCCCATCAAGCTCATAGAACTTGGTGGATGCCGGCAGGAACATCAGGTCGACGTCGCCGATCGGGCCCGAACGGTTCTTGGCCACGACGATACGCGTAACGCCCTCGTCGGGTCGATCGTCGCGCGAGGCTTCGGCCTCGTCGGCGGAGCGGTCCAAGAACATAACGATATCGGCGTCCTGCTCGATGGAGCCCGATTCACGAAGGTCGGAAAGCTGCGGGCGCTTGCCGGTACGGGATTCGACCTGACGTGACAGCTGCGACAGCGCGATGAGCGGAATCTTGAGCTCCTTGGCCATGATCTTCAGACCACGCGACATCTCCGAAACCTCGACGGTACGGCTCTCGGAGCGGCGTCCCGGCGGAGGACTCACCAGCTGCAGGTAGTCCAGGATGATGATGGCCTTCTCCTTGTTATGGAGCATACGGCGGCTCTTGGCGCGAATCTCGGTCACTGTGGTGCCGGGCGTATCGTCAATCAGAATATCCAGCTTGGACAAGGTCTGCGTGGCCTCGTTGATATTGGCCCACTGCTCGGGGCTAATGCGGCCCATGCGGAAGTCACTGATCGAGATCATGGCGTAGGCGCAAATCAGACGCTGGGCAATTTCTTTGCCCGACATCTCCAGCGAGAAGAAGCCGACGGTATAACCAGCAGCGGCAGCGTTGAGCGCCAGATTCAGGGCGAACGACGTCTTACCCACGGCAGGACGGGCGCCGATGATAATGAGCTGGCCCTCGCGAAAACCCATGAGCATGCGGTCGAGCGACGGGAAGCCCGTGGGCACGCCCGCAGCCTGGCCACCGGCCTGGCACACTTCCTCGGCCTCGTTATAGGCCTCGACCATAAACTCGGTCAGCGTCTTGTAGCTCGACTTGACCTCGCGTGCCGTGACCTTGAGCAGCTTGCTCTCGGCTAGCTCCACGACCTCTTTGGTGTCGGTGGGGGCGTTATATGCCAGCGCGTTGATCTCGTTGGTGGCGCCGATCAGCTCGCGCAGCATCGAGTCGCGACGCACGATGGCGGCATGGTGCTGCCAGTTGACGAGCGACAGGGTCTGACCCATCAACTCCAAAATGTACGCTTCGCCGCCCACGGCATCGAGCTTGTTGATGCTTCGCAGGTAATCGATCAGCGAGATGGAGTCGATGGGAATGCGGCTGTTGTACATATCGACCATCGCGGTATAGATGGTCTTATGAATGGGCCGGTAGAAATCATCGGGCTGCAGCTCGACCTGGGCCTCTTCGACCACCTCGGGCGATAGCAGCATAGCGGCCAGTACATTGGCCTCTGCATCTTGGTTTTGGGGAAGACCCAACTTTGAGCCGCGGTCCTCAACCGTCAGCCCGGTCTCCCTATCGTCATATGCCATGAGCATCCTCATTCATATCGCTTGCGAGCATCCATAGTATCAGCCATGGTCCCAAAACGCGCCGCGCGCCGCCAATCATCACCGAACCAAACGGATGAACGGTCCTGTATATAGGACTTCGGCGCAACGTTCGCCATGACACTCACTCAGCGCAAAAAACAAAAGGGCGCCCTGGTTTCCCAGAGCGCCCTTCTTAGAACAAGATTGTTGCGTTGCAGCAAATGCTACTCGGCAGCAGCCTCAGTCTCGACCTCGGCGGTCTCGGCCTCGGCGACCTCAGCGGCCTCCTCGACCTCAGCCTCGGCAGCGAGCTCCTCGGCGGTAACGCCGACGAGAACGACAACCTCGGCCTTGATCTCGCGGTACAGCGAGATGGCAACGGTGTGGGCACCGGCAACCTTGATGGGCTTACCGAGCTCGACGCGCTTGCGGTCGATGTCCATACCGAGCTGAGCCTTGATGGCGTCAGCGATCATAGCGGCGGTAACAGAGCCAAAGAGGATGCCCTCGTCGCCGACCTTGACGTCAACGGTGACCGTCTTGCCCTCGAAGGCAGCCTTGGTCTCGTTGGCGGTAGCCAGACGGACGGCCTCACGCTTGGCGATGTTGTTGCGACGCTCGTCAAGCTGCTTGAGGTTGCCCTTGGTGGCGGCAACAGCGAGCTTCTTGGGGAACAGGAAGTTCTCAGCGTAACCCTGAGCGACCTCTACGACGTCACCCTCGCCGCCCTTGCCCTTGATCTCATCGAGAAGAATAACCTTCATGATGCGTCTCCCTTCTTAGCCGCGGTCGCGGTTGCCACGAGAGGAAACCACGGGGACGGTGTACGGCAGGAGAGCCATCTCGCGGGCGCGCTTGATGGCGTTGGCGATGTCATGCTGATGCTGCGTGCAAGCGCCAGTGACGCGACGGGGCTTGATCTTGCCACGGTCGGTCATGTACTTACGGAGAAGCTGAGTGTCCTTATAGTCGATGAACTCAGTGTTCTCCTTGCAGAACTGGCAGTACTTACGACGCGGCTGACGTGCAGAAAAATCATTAGCCATGTCAAAATACCTTTCATTTGGCAACTTCGGCGAACCGAAGCCGCCTCTCACTCAAAAATAGGTGAACAACCCTTAGAACGGGATGTCCTCATCGTAGACGTCGACCGCGGGCGGCGTAGCCACCGGTGCGGCAGGACGTGCTGCGGGCGCGGGAGCTGCGGGGGCGTAACCGCCCTGATCGTAGCCACCCTGGCCACCACGGGAGCTCATAAACTCGATCTCATCGACGATGACCTCAAGCTTGCTCCGGCGCTGGCCGTCGCGCTCCCAAGAGCTGTAGCGCAGCTTGCCCTCGATCGCGACCTTGTTTCCCTTTGCCAGGAAACGGCTCACGGCCTCGGCGCGGGTGCCGAACATAGTGCAGTCGACAAAGTTGGGATAGTCCTCCCACTCGCCAGTCTGCGCATTGCGGCGACGATCGTTCACGGCGACGCCAAAGGACAGAACCTGGGTTCCGCCGGCGGTGGCGCGCAGCTCGGGATCGCGGGTGAGGTTACCGGTGATGTTCACTCGATTGATGCTCATAACTCACTACTTCCTCTTGGGGCACAAGCCCAGTCCAAAACGACAGTCTTACTCCTGGTCGTCGCGACGGACGATCATGTGGCGGACCACAGCGTCGGTGATGCGCAGGACGCGATCAAGCTCGGCGATCTGGGTAGGATCTGCGTGGAAGTTGATGAGGGTGTAGTCACCATCGGTGAGGTCGTTGATCTCGTAGGCGAGCTTGCGCTTGCCCCACTCGTCAACGGAGTCGACCTTGCCAGCGCCCTCAGCGATCGTGGTATCGATACGCTTCATAACAGCGAGACGAGTCTCGGGGTCGAGCGACGGGTCAACAAAGAACAGCAGTTCATAAGCCTTCATATTGTCACCTCCTCTGGGCAAATGTGGCTTCAGGTCGTGAAGGTGCGCCTGAAGCAGGAAAAGACTTGGTAATAATATCTTTCAACCTCCTAGGCTGCAAGAATATGCAGCTACAACCTCATGACCTCCACATATGCCCATACTCGCACGACGTTTCATGCGCATTCCAACCAAATGCTGACCAAAAGCTTGACGGATCTGTGGACAAGATACGGTGCCGTGAGGACAAGCTGAGCCAAGTCGCAGGTCAACGGGTGCATGGTTGTGGTCACAAAATGCATACCAGTGGCCCACAGCACCACCCAAAGATTTTTAAATTCATTGCCAAATCGCTTATAAATACCCCTTTTGAACAATTGAGTTGATCAACTACGCTGGTCGGAAGCCGTTTTTTGGCATCTCAAACCCCGCTGCAACGCCAAACGCGGCCAAGCGTTTTAAAAAATGCCAACTTTTCTGTTTGCACTTTGCGATTCCTCGTGTATACTGACTTTCGCATTTAACGGAGAGTTGTCCGAGTGGCCGAAGGAGCACGATTGGAAATCGTGTAGGCGTCAAAAGCGTCTCCAGGGTTCAAATCCCTGACTCTCCGCCAGTTAATTCCAAAGCAGGCCTTCGAGCCTGCTTTGTTTTTACCCCACGCGGAGGGGTGGCAGAGTGGTTGAATGCGGCGGTCTCGAAAACCGTTTGGCCTGTATAAGGTCACGAGGGTTCGAATCCCTCCTCCTCCGCCATTTTGGTTGAGAAAGCTCCCAACAACGGGAGCTTTTTTGTTATCGGATCCCCCCTTGACCGCACGTCCCAACCAAACATGTACACCACCCTCCAAAGATGTCAAAAAATGTCGTTTTTGGAGTGTGATGTACATGTTTGCGTGTGACGCGCACCGAGCATGAGTCGATTTGCTCGCATCCGGTATATTTCCCCACCTCAACGGACATAAGAGTTTGGTGTCAGCTCGAAGCGAGAGGTCCCCAATGGATACTCCTGTTCTCATTTCGCATAAAACGGCGTGGCTCATCCATCATGCACCGCGGAATCTGGTTCAAGCCGTCGCACAACGCGACTACCAGATAGGTGTGCGGGGCCTCTCTACCCAGCAACGCATCGCGCGCATTCGGCAGGCACTTACCGACTGCGGCATTCCGTCCACCATGCTCAAGACTATCGACATCTCCGTAGTATTTGCTTTCGAGCGAATTCGTACCAACGGTGTCACTTGCCACGTTCTCGGCCAAAACCTACCCTACGACCATATTGACGAGCTTACGCCCGGCATCTTTATCACCGACGAAGCCTTCACCTTCGTGCTCGCTGCCGAATGGATGGATAGGATCGAATACCTCGAGTATGGTTACGAAGTTTGCGGCGACTATCGCATGGGGCTCAATCCCTCTGACCCTTACACTGAGCAACCAACCGCCACCTCCAAGGACGAAATTGTCGAGCTACTCGATCGGCACCCTGGCAAACCCGGCGCCACACGCGCCAGACTCGCGCTCAGACACATCTACGACCACTCAGCCTCGCCCATGGAGACCGCATCGTCCATCGCCCTCTCGCTCCCAACAAGCGAAGGCGGCGTTGGTATCCGAGGTATCAAACTCAACAAACCGCTCGAAATCCCTCAGCGTCTCTGGCATTGCACAAAAGCCCGAACGCTCAAAATCGACGCTCTTATTACTTATCAGCGCAGAGAACTCGGCATCGAATATAAGGGCGGCTTTCACGATGAGACCGAGCGCAAGGGAGCAGATGCGGAACGAGAGGCCGTACTCGCCCAAATGGGGTATCGAATCGTTACGCTCACCTCGGCACAGTTCGCAAGTCAACTTGCCTTTCACCGCGCCATGAACAGCATTCGCGAAGCACTCGGTATGCCCCGCTGCACGGACGCCGAATACCAGCGAAAGCAGAACGAACTGCGCAAGACACTTATCCGCAACTGGAAAAGTGCGCAGGGCGAAGACACGCCTTCCGAGTAGTGTCATCCCAGCGCGCCACACCAAAACGTGTACACCACCCTCCAAAACCGACATTTTTCGACATCTTTGGAGGCTGATGTACATGTTTGGAACCTACGCCCCCACCCAGTCCCGACCGTTTACCGAGCAATAGGGTCGCCACACCCGCCGACCATGTACTATGTACGGGCATTGTCTAAACTCGCAATCAGAAGGACCCCATCTTGCCTGTTGCCGCCGCTATGATCGTTACCGCACACGCCTCGGATGCCATGGTTGCCATCCCGTTTTGGCTCGAGATGTTCGCCGTCGTCGCGGCATCGATCTCGGGCGTGTTGGTTGCGCGCGAGCACAAGCTCGACCTGGTGGGCGCCGTCGCGCTGGCCGTGGTCTGCGGCCTGGGCGGCGGTCTTTTGCGCGATATGACACTCCAGGTGGGCAACGTCTACATCCTCAACCAGCCGATGGCGCTCCCGCTTTCCATTGCCACGGCAGCCATCATCTACATTTTCCCGGCAATCGTCGACAAGCCCGAAAAACTCATTCCCCTGCTCGACATCATCTCGGTCGGCATCTACGCCGCCACCGGAGCAGACAAGGCGCTGGTCTACGGCTTTGCGCCGGCGGTGTGCATCATGATGGGCTTTTTCACCGCGGTGGGCGGCGGCATGTTGCGCGACGGCTTTATGGGCGTGGTTCCGGGCATTTTCCAACGTACTAACTTTTATGCCATCGCCGCCATCGCCGGATCGACAAGCTATGTGTGTCTCGTTATGAGCGGCATCATGAGCAATGTCGCCGCGCTGGTCGTATGCGTTGTCGTGACCATGGCCCTGCGCTGGCTCTCGCTGCGCTTTGACATCAAAAGCCCCACCGAAGAAGATATCGCGCGCTTCTTGCACCGTAAAAAGTAGACAGTGCGGCACAACCCTTCGAAAATGCAACCGAGAGGTTCTTTTAGAGCGCCCACGCGTTGGGTACCCTGTTAGGTGCATGTCGAGCATCTGACGAAGGATTCACTATGCCCTGTAATCAATTCCCGTCGACCAAGCGCCGTAAAGCGTGGGGCCGCATCACGATCCTATTCGCGCTCATCGCTCTAGCGGTCACCGCACTTCCCACGGCGTCGTTCGCCGGCACGGACACTGCAGGCAACGTACTTGCGACCGACAATGACGCCAATTCGTCCGGCGTCGAAGGTGACCTGTACTGGGCCGGCCAGGCCCTCAACTTGGACGATACGTCCATTGACCACGATATCATCGCCGCGGGCGATACCCTCTCTATCCGCGACTGCACGGTGGGCGGCGCCGTCCGCTTGGCGGCGCGCACCATCGACATTGCCAAGACTACGGTTGATGGCAGTGTGACCGTTGCCGGCCAGCATGTCGTGCTCAATTCCGACAGCACCGCCAACTGTTTCTACGCGATAGGCGAGACGGTTGCCCTGCGCGGCTCTACCAAGTCGGCAGCGCTTGCGGGCGATACGGTGACTATCGATGGTACCGTCGAGGGCGATGTTGAGGTTTGGGCCGACAAGCTCGTCCTGGGCAAAAACGCCCACATCACCGGCACCGTGAACGCGCACGTCTCCGAGGACCCCGAGCGCGCCGCGGGAGCCGAGGTCGGCGAGCTCAAGATCGACCGCACCGAGAACGAGGATACTTCCACCGTTAACGATGTCATCGGCGGTATCGTCGCCTCGGCACTCTCGACCTGCTTTGTCGCTCTGCTGCTCGAGCTCGTCTTTCCGCGCGCGACCGCCGGCGCCGCCGGCATGCTCCACCAGCGCCCCACGCCCCTGTGGGTGAGCGGTCTTCTGGGCACGATTGCTATCGTCCCCGCCGTCCTACTGCTGATTATCTCTATCGCCGGTCTGTCGCTTGCCGGAGCCCTCTTGTGCGGCGTTATCGGCATCGCGTTGGTGTCGAGTGCCTTTGCGGGGTGCGCGATCGTCCGCATGGTCGGACACAACCAGAACCGCTACGCCATGGCAGCCGTGGGTGGCATCGCCGCGGGCGCGCTTACGGCAATCCCCCTCGTAGGCGACTTCATCAGCGGCGTGGCCTTCGTCTTTACACTCGGCTACATCATCCAAATCATCTGGCGCAACGCCCGCCTCAAGCCCCAACAAGCCTCCAACACGCCAGGACTCCCCACCGCCTAGCCGCCAACCACCACAAAGGGGACAGGCACCTTTGTGGTGGTGCAGACCAGCTCAGTCCCTGTACACAAAAAGGGCGCCGACCATCGCGGTCGGCGCCCTTTCTTGTTAGTCGCTATCGCTATAAAGCCCAGTGTTTATTTGTTGACCTGGCCAGCGCGGACGGCGGCCTTCTTGCGGTCGGTAGCATTGAGCAGACGCTTGCGCAGGCGGATGTTCTTGGGAGTGATCTCGACCAGCTCATCGTCGGCGATGTACTCCAGCGCTTCCTCCAGCGAGAAGGTGCGGGGCGGCACCAGCTGGACGGAGATATCGGAGGTCGAGGAACGCTGGTTGCCCAGGTTCTTGGTACGGGCGATGTTGACGACCATGTCGCCGGCCTTGCTGCGCTCGCCCACGATCATACCCTCATAGCACTCGGTGCCCGGCTCAACAAACAGCTGACCGCGCTCCTGCAGCGTACCCAGAGCGTAGGCAACGGCCTTCTCAGTAGTCATGGAGATCATGGCGCCGTTCTGACGGTTGCCAATCTCGCCGGCGTAGGGACCGTACTCCAGGAAAGTGTGGTAGAACACGCCCTCGCCGTGGGTGACGTTCATGATGCGGTTCTTAAGGCCCATGATGCCACGCGTCGGGATCTTAAACTCAAGGTGCGTCACGATGCCCGAGGTATCCATGCTCGTCATGATGCCGCCGGAGGTACCGAAGACCTCAACGACCTTGCCCGAGTACTCGTCCGGGCACTCAACGACGGCCTGCTCGACGGGCTCCATCTTGTTGCCGTTCTCGTCCTTCTTAAACAGAACGCGGGGACGACCGACCTGGAACTCAAAGCCCTCGCGGCGCATGGACTCCATCAGAACAGACAGGTGCAGAATGCCGCGGCCCGAGACCTCGACGCCGCTCTTGTCCTCGAGCTCCTCAATCTTCATGGTCACGTTGTTCTCGGCCTCGTTGAACAGGCGCTCCTTGAGCTGACGGGCGCCCACGATGTCGCCGTCGCGACCGACGAGCGGGGAGGTCGAAGCCTCAAAGACGATGGACAGGGTCGGCGGGTCGATCTCGATGGGCTCGAGCTCGACGGGGTTCTCGGGGTCGGTGTAGACATCGCCGATATCGGTGCGGTCGATGCCCACGACAGCGGCGATGTCGCCGGCGCCGACTTCCTGGCACTCGGTACGGCCCAGGTAGTCGAAGGTAAAGAGCTGCTTGACGGTAGCGGTGGCGCTGGAGCCGTCGTTCTTGACAACCAAGATCTGGTCGCCCTGGTGAATGGTGCCGGAGTACACGCGACCGATGCCGATGCGGCCGACAAAGTTGGAGTGGTCGATGGTCACGCACTGCATGGCCAGCGGAGCGGTCTCGTCAACCTCGGGTGCGGGCATGTCGTCGATGATCATGTCGAGCAGCGGGTACATGTCCATGTTGCCGTCGTTGGGGTCAAGGCGGGCAAAGCCGTTGACGCCGCTGGCGTAGATGACATGCTCCATGGCAAACTCGAGCTGGTCGTCGGTAGCGCCCAGGTCGGCCATAAGGTCGAGGCAGTCGTTGTAGGCCTTCTCGGGGTTAGCGCCCGGACGGTCGATCTTGTTGATGACGATCATGATCTTGAGGCCGGTGTCGATAGCGTGACGCAGCACGAAGCGGGTTTGGGGCATGGGGCCCTCAAAGGCGTCGACCAGCAGCAGGGCGCCGTCGGCCATACGCAGCACGCGCTCGACCTCGCCGCCAAAGTCGGCGTGGCCCGGGGTGTCGATGACGTTGATCTTAACGTCCTTGTACTCGATAGAGATGTTCTTGGCGAGAATCGTAATGCCGCGCTCGCGCTCCTGGTCGTTAGAGTCAAGGACGCGCTCCTCGACCTGCTGGTTGGCACGGAAGGCGTCCGTGGCACGCAGGAGCTTGTCGACCATCGTCGTCTTGCCGTGGTCGACGTGGGCGATGATGGCGATGTTCCTCAGATTGTCTACGCGCATGTAGTTCCCCTATCTTCTATCCATATACAAACGGCACGCGTATGCGGCCCGCCCAGCGATACAACGCTCAGCGGGAATATTGAGCCTTTTACCGAAAACTCGTTTATTTTAGCGATTTTAGATGAGAGGGGTTTCCTCACCTGCAGGTTCAGGGTCGCTCCACATAAAACCATCGCCGGCGCCCATGCCCTCATACAGCACATATGCCGAAAAACCGCTCTCGAGCGTCGTCTCAAAAAAGCTCACGAGCAGAGCGTCGTGGTAGCCGCCGTCAATCTCGACGCAGCCGGTATAACCGATGGCATAGCGGGCGATACGGCCCAGGCCCTCGTCCTTAAGACCCATCTTGTGCTCGGAGATAAAGTTGGTGGCAGCCTCGAGGCATGCCTCCTCGCCATCCTCGTCGAGCGCGGCAAGATAACGGTTGGAAGCAGCATCCTCAATTGCCACGACCACGCCAGGGTTTTCACCGGCGGCAAGGTCATCCAAGAACGCGCCAATCAGATCGCACACCATGGCGTCGAGCTCGGCGGAGACGTTACCGGCGTCCTGCATATCCTGTGCCATCTTTAGACCTTCCCATCGAGTCCGGCGTCGTTACAGTTCCTGTGCCTCGGCGGCGATCTTGGCGGCAGCGTCGCGGGCGCGCATCATATCCATCGCGCGCTTGTCGAGCACCTTGATCTGACTGGTCAGCATGACCGCGTCGACCACACCCCAGATCACCAGGCCCGTAGAGATCGAAAACCCAAGCGCACCAACTGTACCACGAAGGCGCGAGCAGATTGCTGCGACAAGGGCGGAGATGACAACCATCTTGATAAACGAGCCGCGGCGCTCGCGAAGCGTGCGGGCCTGCGTCACATAGGCAATGCGCGCCGCCTCGGACGCCTCCGAGCGCATCTGGGCCTCGCGCGCAATGGCCGCCGCCTCAGCCGACATACCGCCGGCCATCAGCGAACACTCCGCAACCCGGCCGCCCCGCATTTAGAAATCATCGGGGGAGAGCGTATGGACGAACTCGTCGAACTTCTCGAACTCCTGCTCGTCGTCGACTTCCTCGGCGTGGGTAGAAACAGTGCCCAGGCGATTCATGATGTCGTCCTCCACAAACATGGGAGCATTGCTGCGCACGGCAAGGGCAATGGCATCACTAGGGCGGGCGTCGATCTTGCGCTCGTCACCATCGGCCAGTACGACGATCGTCGCGTAGAACACCGGCGGCTCGGCGCGAACGATCTCGATGCGCTCGAGTTTGGCGCCCAGGGCGTCAACGGTATCGAGCAACAGGTCATGGGTAATTGGGCGCTCGGCGCGACCGCTATCGATGCCACGGCTGATGGCAGCAGCTTCAAACGAACCAGTCTGAATGGAAAGGGAGCGCAGTGGCGCGGGCGAGTCCGATTTACTGCTGCGCTCACGAAGCACGATAAGCGATGGCACGGGACCGGCGGCCATGACGATGGTCTCTATGTCGACACGAACCATGGAACACCTCCGGTACGTAGCGGTTAACACGCGGCAGGGTCGCCGCATTGAATAGCTATACTACCCAAACTTTCGCGCAGCACACAAAATCAAAGTAGTTAATTTGGGACGGGGCTTTTTTGACTACTTTCAGTAGGTAAGAAAAAAGCCCCGAGGCAACGCCCCAGGGCTCTTCACAGTTTTGATGGTGGACCTGACAAGATTCGAACTTGTGACCTCCCGGTTATCAGCCGGACGCTCTAACCAACTGAGCTACAGGTCCATCGCGCAAGGGATATATTAGACGAGTCGTTACGCGCGCGTCAACAACTTTTTTGAAAATCTTTGGGAGGGATGGTCGCTGGGCTGGCGAGATGGTTTTGGTTTGCTGCTCGGACAGTCCTGCGCAAGACGAAGGCCACATTAAGTGGCCTTCTTTGCGTGCGGAACTCGCGACAAACCAAAACCATCTCGCCAGCCCAGCGACCATGGGGTCCCAAGATTTTCAAAAAAGCGGTCGGCGCGCAGTGCGCCGACCGCCGATATATGGGGTCTGATATTTTCTACCAGCTAGTTCCTCTTACTCGTCTAGGAGATCTTCTGGCATGTCGTTGCCGTCGCCTAGATCGACAGGGGTTTCTTCGGGGGCAGAGCCGTTTTCGGCACCTTCGCCTTCGGGCTTCTCCTTGGCTGCCGTCATGCGGGCTACGGCGCATACGCGGTCGTTGTCGTCGACGGTCATCATCTTGACGCCCTGGGTGGCGCGGCCAGTCTGGCTGATCTCGTCGGTCTTGACGCGAATGACCGTCGCACCCTCCGTCACGATGAACAGCTCGTGCTGCGGGCCCACCGTCTTCATGGCCGCGAGGTTACCCTTACGCTCGGTCATTTGGATGGTGTAGACGCCCTGGCCGCCGCGATTCTGCTCCGGGTAGTCCGCGACCGGCGTGCGCTTGCCGTAGCCGCGCTCGGTGATGACGAACAGATCGCCGTTGCCGTTAGTGACTTCCATGCCCAGAACGCTCACGCCGTCCTTCAGACCGATACCGCGAACGCCGCTGGTATCGCGGCCGGTGGCGCGCACCTGCTCCTCGGAGAACATGATCGCCTTGCCCGCGGTGGTGGCCAGGATAATCTTGTCGCCCTCGCGCACGCGGCGCACGTTCAGCAGCGCGTCGTCGTCACGCAGGTTGATAGCGATCAGGCCGTCGCGACGGCTGCGGTCATATGCGCTCATCACGGTCTTCTTGACCATGCCGCTCTTGGTGGCAAACATCAGGTACTCGTCGGCCGGGAACTCGCGGCAGCTGATGACGCTCGCGATCTTCTCGCCCTCCTCGAAGGGCAGCAGGTTGACGATCGCGGTGCCGCGGGCCTGGCGCGTACCCACCGGCAGTTCGTGCACCTTCAGACGATAGACCTTGCCCTTGCTCGAGAAGAACAGCACATACTCGTGCGTGGACGCAATAAACATCTCGTCGATAACGTCATCCTCTTTGAGGTTGACGCCCGACACGCCCTTGCCGCCGCGCTTCTGGGCACGGTAGGCAGCCACCGGGATGCGCTTGACATAGCCGGTGTGGGTGATGGTCACGACCATGTCCTCGTCGGCGATGAGGTCCTCGACATCCAGGTCCTTCTCAACCTGGCTGATCTCGGTGCGGCGCTTGTCGCCGAACTTCTTGGAGATCTCGCGCATCTCCTCCTTGATGACGCCCAAGATCTTCTCCTCATGCGCCAGCAGATCCTCGTAGTAGGCGATGGCGCGGCGCAGGCCGTCCAGCTCTTCTTGGATCTTGTCGCGCTCTAGGCCGGTCAGACGACGCAGCTTCATCTCGAGGATGGCCGTGGTCTGCTCGGGCGTAAAGCCAAAGCGCTCGATCAGGCGGCTGCTTGCCTCGGAGTCGGTCTGCGAGGAGCGGATGATGCTAATGACCTCGTCGATATGGTCGAGGGCCATCAGGTAGCCCTCGAGGATATGCGCACGCGCCTGGGCCTTCTTGAGGTCAAAACGAGTGCGGCGGGTGACGACGTCGACCTGGTGGTCGATATAGTGCTGCAGCATCTCGCGCAGGCTCAGGCATTTGGGCACGCCGTTGACGAGCGCCAGGTTGTTGGCGCCAAAGGTCGTCTGCAGCGAGGTATATTTGTACAGATTGTTAAGTACGACCTGTGGGATAACGCCCTTCTTGAGCTCGATGACCAAACGGATGCCCTTCTGGTTGGACTCATCGCGCATATCCGAGATGCCCTCGATGCGCTTGTCGTTGACGAGCTGGGCGATCTTCTCCTGCAGGGTGCCCTTGTTGACCATGTAGGGAATCTCGGTAAAGACCAGGCGGCTGCGGCCGGTCTTGGTGGACTCCACATGTGCCTTGGCACGCACGGTAATGGAACCGCGGCCGGTCTCGTAGCTCTGCTTAATGCCGGCGCTGCCCATGATGATGGCGCCGGTGGGGAAGTCCGGACCGGGCATGATCTGCATGAGCTCGTCGACGGTGGCGTCGGGGTTGTCGATCAGGTAGCAGGTGGCCTCGATCGCCTCGGTGAGGTTATGCGGAGCGATGTTGGTGGCCATGCCGACGGCGATGCCTTGGCTGCCGTTGACCAGCAGGTTGGGGAAGCGCGCAGGCAGCGCCACGGGCTCGGCGAGCGATTCGTCGTAGTTGGGCTGCCAGTCGACGGTATCCTTCTGCAAGTCACGCAACAGTTCCATGGCGGGCTTTGCCAGGCGGCTCTCGGTGTAACGCATGGCAGCGGCGCCGTCGCCGTCGATGTTGCCGAAGTTGCCGTGACCGTCGATGAGCGGCGTGCGCATGGAGAACCACTGCGCCAGGCGGACCATGGCCTCATAGACCGCGGAGTCGCCATGCGGGTGGTACTTACCGATAACTTCGCCGACCGTCCAAGCTGACTTCTTGTGCGGGCGGTTGGGGTAGATGCCGCTCTCGTTCATCGCGTACAGGATGCGGCGGTGCACCGGCTTTAAGCCGTCACGCACGTCCGGCAGGGCGCGCGCTGTGATAACCGACATCGAATACTCAATGAACGACTGCTTCATCTCGCGACCGAACTCCGAAATCTGGAGCTGGCCGCCGTTGATATCCTCGCCGGCCGAGGCGCCACGGTCGACTTCGCCAAAGCTCTCCTCGAGCTCGGCGTCGTCTTCTTCCTCATCATCATCGGCATCGGGGTTATAGGCGTCCGGGTCACCGTCCTCGCCCTGCTCAGCACGGGCAAGCAGGCGCTTCAGATCATCGGGCATACCGGCATCGCCGGCCTCGTCCATACCCCCGTTATTGTTGATATCGTCTGCCACGTTACCTCCTCTTAAGCATCAAGGAAACGCGCGTCATGCGCATGTTTTTCAATGTACTCGCGGCGATAGCCGACCTCGGAACCCATCAGCTCGCGCACGGCGCGGTCCGCCACCACGGCGTCCTCGATCGACACACGCTGCAGGATGCGGGTCTTGGGGTCCATCGTCGTCGAGGCGAGCTGCTTGGGGTCCATCTCGCCCAGGCCCTTGTAGCGCTGGACGGTATAGCCCTTGCGCTTTTTGGTGATCTTGCCGTCCTTGGCCTTGCCGTCCTCGTCGTTATCGTCGGGGTTCAAACCCAGGCTCTGAATGGTGTCGCGCAGGATCTCGTCTTCGGGCTGGCGGCCGTTGGGATACACGTAGTGGATCTTGTTGCGTACCTTAATGCCAAAGATGGGCGGGCAGGCAACATAGACGTAGCCGGCATCGATCAGCGGACGCATGTACTTGTAGAAGAACGTCAGCAGCAGGATGCGGATATGCGCACCGTCGACGTCTGCATCGGTCATGATGATGATCTTGTGGTAGCGCGCCTTGGTGATATCAAAGTCGCCGCCGTCGCCGGCACTCGTCGTAACGCCGCAGCCGATCGCGGTAATCAGCGACTGGATGGTGTCACTCGAGAACGCGCGATGGTCACCAACGCGTTCGACGTTCAAAATCTTGCCGCGCAGGGGCAGAATCGCCTGGATGTCTCGGCGACGGCCGTCCTTGGCCGAACCGCCTGCCGAGTCGCCCTCTACGATGAAGAGCTCGGTCAGCTCGGCATCTCGCACCGAGCAGTCGGCGAGCTTGCCGGGCAGGGAAGCCGTCTCGAGCAGGCTTTTGCGGCGGGTCGCCTCGCGCGCCTTGCGGGCGGCATTGCGCGCCTTGCAAGCCTGTTGCGCCTTCTTGACGATCTCGCGAGCGGGCTTAGGGTGCTCCTCGAGGTAATCGGCAAGGCCGTCGGTCACGATCTTGAGCGTCAGCGCGCGCATATAGGAGCTGCCGAGCTTTGCCTTGGTCTGGCCCTCAAACTGAGGATCGGGCAGCTTGACCGAGATAACGGCCGAAAGGCCCTCGCGCACATCGTCGCCGGTCAGGTTGGCGTCTTTTTCCTTGAGCAGGTTCTGTTTGCGCGCGTAGTCGTTGATCACGCGGGTGAGCGCGGTGCGGAAGCCCTCAAGGTGCATGCCGCCCTCGGGGGTGTAGATGTCATTGGCAAACGACATGACGTTCTCGCCGTAACCGCTATTCCACTGCAGGGAAACCTCGACCTCGCCCATCTTGGCCACAGGTGCGTCCGGGTCCGATTTGCCCTCGATGTAGATGGGCTCCTTAAAGGCCTCGGGAACGTCCTTGCCCTCGTTGAGGAACTTGACGAAGTCGATGATGCCGCCCTCGTAGCAAAACTCCTCCACGTGGGGAGTCGCCTCGCGCTCGTCGGTCAGCACGATTTTGAGTTTCTTATTGAGGAACGCCGTCTCCTGCAGACGGTTGTGCAGCGTATCGAAATCGTAGATGCAGGTCTCGAAGATCTCATCGTCGGGCCAGAAGGTGACGGTGGTGCCCGTCGAATCCGAGGTGCCCACGACCTCCATCTTCTTGACGGTCTTGCCGCGCGAGAACTCCATCTCGTAGGTGTTGCCATCGCGACGAACCTGAACGACCACGCGCTTGGACAGTGCGTTGACGACGGAGATGCCAACGCCGTGCAGGCCGCCCGAAACCTTATAGGCCGAGTTATCGAACTTACCGCCGGCGTGCAGGATCGTCATGACGACCTCGAGCGTCGGGATCTTTTTAACAGGGTGCTCGTCGACGGGGATGCCGCGCCCGTTGTCGACGACCGTGATGGAGTTGTCGGCGTGGACCGTCACCTGGATCTCGGTGCAGAAACCGGCCATGGCCTCGTCGACGGAGTTGTCAACGATCTCCCACACCAGGTGATGCAGACCGCTGGCGCTCGTCGAGCCGATATACATGCCCGGGCGCTTACGAACGGCCTCGAGACCTTCGAGAATCTTAATCTCGCCGCCATCGTAATCGTTTTCGTTTGCCACACGTCCTCCTTCAGTCAAGAAAATGTGTACAGCCTTACTAGTTTATCGTAAAAAAATACCCTCGGGAACGAGGGTATTTGGCTCTACAAGGCCACCAGATGCGATTTAAGGCTCTTTTTTGCTTTGCACGCCCTTGGCCCACTCGGCGCTGGCTCTCATGGCGTTCTCGAGGGCCTCGCGCAGTTTTTGGTCTTCGACGGGCGCCACTTGGCGCTCAATCTCGGTGCGCTCGGCCTCACTTAGGTCGGCGTGCGGAGCCGGCGGGCGCTCGGTCGTCGCCGGACGCAGGCGCTCCTTGGCGGCGGGCGGCGTGTGACCGGGCGCGGTGGTTTTGAACACCAGGCCGTCCACATGCGCACCGGCGCGCTCCATGCGCGCGCGGATGATCTCGCGCAACAGCGTCATTTCCTGCGTCCACGAGGGCGAGTCGAGATATACCAGCAGCTCATTGGACTCGGGCAGGTAGCGCAGACCCGTCACATGCCGCCCCTCGCGCGTGCCCGAGCACACCGCGTTCCACGCGCGATAGACCGCACGCGATTCCTCTGCAGCCTCCATCTGCGCGCGGCGCTCAGGTGTCGCGGCCGCCAGGATGCGCTGGCGCTCTGCGTTCAAAAACCCACTGAAGGCGACCGTTTCGCTCTCGCGCTCGTAATTAGCACGTCTCACCCATGCTCACCACCCTGGCTCGATCAAGCAGATCATCGGTAAAGTACCCCAGGTTGGTCGTGGTTATGACCGTCTGGATATCATCGCCGATCAGCCGCAGGAAAGCACCGCGGCGTTCGCCGTCGAGTTCGCTCATCACGTCGTCCAAAAGCAGCAATGGGGCGGTGCCCAGGACATCGCGAGCCACGGCCACCTCCGCCACCTTCCAGGCCAGAACCAACGTTCGCTGCTGACCTTGGCTGGCAAACGAACGAGCGGAACGACCCGCCACGGTAAACTCAATCTCATCGCGATGCGGTCCCACCAACGTCACGCCGCGGCGAATTTCCTCGTCGGCGTGCTCATCAAGGGCAGCCAGCATGCGCTCGTACGCCCAGCCCTTCAGCTCTTCGCGATCCTCGACCTGGGGCAAATCCCCCAGCGTGGACGTATAGGTCACGCTGGCAGCCTCGCCGGACGCCACTTGACCGTAGGCAGTGTGCACATGGCCCGCCAGCCGGTCGAGTAGGGCCAACCGGTGCACGAGCAGGGCCGAGCCCGCGCGGGCAATCGAATCGTTCCACGCGCCGAGCATCTCGCGGCAGCACCAGGTCTCCTTGAGCAAGGCGTTACGCTGGGTCACGCAGCGCCCATAGGTGCCCGCAAGATCGGCATAGCGTGCGCTCAGTTGCATGCCAAAGTCATCGAGGGCGGCGCGGCGCACACTGGCGCCCCGCTTAACCATGTCCAGATGGTCGGGGCAAAACAGCACGCTCGGCAGAACCCCGCGCACACCGGCGGCAGAGCATCTCTTGCCGTTGCGGCTAAACGAGCGCTTACCGTCCTCCGCGCTCAATCCCATATCAAGCACGCGGCCGTCGCCCTCGAGCCTCAGCTCGACCCTGCACGAGCCCACGCCGTCATGGACGAGCTCGGCTGCGGTCGGATGCCTAAACGAGGCGCCGCTCGTCAGCAGCTGCAGCGCCTCTATGAGATTGGTCTTTCCCGCCGCGTTAGGTCCCGCAAGTATCGTCACGCCCTCGTCCAGGGCAAGGCGATAACTATCGAAGCTGCGGTAGTGCGCGACGGAAAGATCGCGGGCGAATATGGTCATGGCGCAACGCTAGATGCGGACCGGCATGACCAGGTACAGGTAGTTGATCTTGTCGTAGGACTTGAAGATGCCCGCCTGCGAGTAGCTCTTGAGCTCCAGCGTGATCTCCTTCTCCTTGGACAGGGCATTGAGGCAGCCGAAGATGTAGTGGTAGTTGAAGGCGATGGTACCCGACTCGCCCTCGGCCTCGACATCGATCGTCTCCTGCGCAAGGTCCTGGTCATTGGAAATGGAGGACAGGCCCATCTGCCCGTTCTCGACATCGATCTCGAACTTGACAGCGGGGTTGGCGCTCGCGATAACGGCCACGCGCTTGAGGGCGGCGTTAAAGGCGGCGACGTCGATCTTGACGCTCGTCACGCACGAATCGGGGATGAGCTGCTTGTAGTTGGGGTACACGCCCTCGATGCGGCGCGACACGTAGGTGGTGTTGCCGGCCTCGAAGACGACCTGGGTGTCGGTAGCCCCGATCATGATGGTCGCCTGGCTGGCCATGATGTTCAGTGCGTCGTTAAAGGCGTCAGCCGGAACGTTGAGTTCAAAGGAGCCCTCGAGGGTCGAGGTCTCAACCTGCGTATCGCACACGGCCAAACGGAAGGAATCGGTCGCCACCAGGCGCACGGTGTTGTTCTCGACCTTCATGTGTACGCCGCCCAGGATGGGACGGGCCTTGTCGGTCGAGGTGACGCGCCACACGCGGCCGACCATTTCGGACAAGATATCTGTCGGCAGCTCCACGGCACTCTCGATGGCATAGGCCGGAAACTCGGGGAAGTCATTAGCATCGAGCGTGTTCAGGCGGAAAGAGCTCTTCTCGCAACCAATCAGCACCTGGCGCTCGGACAGCTCAAAGGTGACCGGGGCATCGGGGAGGGTCTTGGTGATATTGGAGAGCATCTTACAGGGGATAACCATCTCGCCCTCTTCTTCGACATGCGCCGCGATGCGATGACGGATCGAGATGGTGTAGTTAGAGGTCTGGAATTCCAAGATGCCGTCTTGGGCCTTAACGAGCACGCCCGACAGGATGGGGAGGGTGGATGCCGAAGCGACACCCTTCATAACGACGCCGATGGCTTGTGTAAGCGAGCTCTGGCTGACGGTGAACTTCATCTTTTAATACCTTTCTATAGATATAAATATCTTAATAATAGTAATAGCACTGACGAAACTGTTGATTACTCCCAAAGACGCAGGTCAGACCCAAAAAGAGAATCGACAGCAACCTGTGTGCAACGGGGGTGGTTTTCCACGTTCAAAACCTGCGCAAAACTTTTCATCACCGCGGGTTGGGTTTTAGACACCTTATGCCCGTGGTTTCGACAAGTTTTCAACAGGTGTCTCTATTTCCCTACGAGCGCAGTGTAATTATATCGCGCAGCGACTTGAGGTCTTCGGTGACGGTGCGGTCTTCCTGGATCATCTTCTGGACCTTTTTGTAGCTCGTGCTGACGGTCGAGTGGTTGCGGTTGCCAAATTCGGCGCCCACCGCCGTGGTCGTCATCTCGCACATCTCGATGGCCAGGTAGATAGCGATATGGCGTGCTTTGGCGATATTGGCGTTGCGACGCGGGCCGATGAGCTCCTCGTGCGTTACGCCGTACTGCTCTTCGATGACGGACTGAACCGTCTGGACGTTGATCTTTTTGGCCGATGTGTCGAAGTACTGGCTGGCGATGGCGTCGATATCGTCAAAGGTGAGCTCTCCGCCCTCGCGCTCGCGGTCGCCCGCCTCGCCGGCGCAGCGCTCGCAAAAGCTCTCGAGTTCGCGGATGTTGGTGCCCGAGACCTCGGCCATGTGTTTAAAGTGTTCGTCGGTCAGGTGCCCGCCGTCGCCCCCATAGGCCGCCAGCAGCGAGTCATCGCCTGCCTCGGGGGCGGCGACGATGGTGTTCTCGTAATAGCGCTGCAAGATCTTGTATTTCATCTCGTAGCTGGGCTCTGCGACCAGGCAGAGCATGCCGGCGTTGAAGCGGCTGGTCAAACGCTCGTCCATGCTCAGGTCCTTGGGGGCGCGGTCTGCCGCGATGACGACCTTCTTGTTGTTGCGGATGAATTCGTCCATGAGCTGGAAAAAGTAGTCCACGCTCGCGCGCTTGCCGATGATGTTTTGGATGTCATCGATGATGAGCACGTCCACGCCGTGGTACGCCTGCATGATGGGGGCGTTGCTCTTCTTTTGGCGGTCGAACTCGGTCATAAGGTCGTCCAGATATGCCTGGGAGTTTGCATACTTGACCTTGATCTCGGGCGACTTTTCGGCGAGCTCGTTTTTGATGGCAAGCAGCAGGTGCGTCTTGCCCAGGCCCGATTTGCCGTAGATGAACAGTGATGTGCACGTGCCGCGCTCGTCCGCGAGGGCGGCAAACTTGAGTGCCGAGCGATAGGCATGGCTGTTCTCGGGGCCGTAGACAAAGTTCTCAAAGGTAAATTTTGAGTTCGCGGCGAGCGGGGCTCCATCCATATTCTGCTCGGCCGGCACGGTCGGTGCTGGCACGGGTGAAGTGGGGGTCGCAGCTTGCGTGGATTTGGTCGGCGCTCCGCCCTTCATCTGGTTCATCATGCGACGAAAATCGTCGGCCGAGAGCGTGTTCTTGATTGCAATGCCCGAATCCGCGCCCGCCGCTGCGTCGTGAGCGATGGGCATGTGCGTGACGGGTGCGCTCGTTGACGTCGCCGCCGCGGTCGGCAACGGTGCCATGGTTTCACGGGAAACATCGCTGTGCTGGTGCTCGATTGTCGGCACGTCGTCTGCGGAGGCCGGCACCGACGGGGAAGCGGCGGGAGCCGTGGCGGGCGCCGTCGCAGCAGTGGATTCCGTCGCGGCGCCTTGCGGTGCCACGACGTCGAGCGCGATCGGTGCAAAGGCGATTTCTTCCAGATAGGCCTCAATAGTCGGCTGATGCTTTTTGAGCTGCGCGATGGCAAAGCGCGAGGGGGCCTCGATCGTGAGCGTATCTTCGGTCAGGCTTATGGCGCGCGATTGCCCCAGCATGTTGATGAGGCGTGCATCTTGGCCGTCGCGCTGGCAAAAGGCGATGGCATCCCCCAGGATGATGCTTGCTTCCTCGTCCACTGTCTCTCCCGTTCTTTAGCTCTGAGCTCGCACGCGAGCGGCGCCGAGTTCGGTCAGATGGTATTTCTGGCCATGCTTGATGACCAAGCCGGCCTGCGCCAAGTCATTGAGCGTGCGTGACCAAGTGGGGGCCGAGTTTCCAAACGCCCTCGCCAGATCGGTTGCACCGCACGCTTGATTTTGCGCCAGATAGCCCAGCGCGACGTTGCCGCGATCGCTTACGAACACGTCCGGTTGTGGCTGTGCATACTGATTTGCTGCATTAGGATACATCATTTGAGCTGCTGGTTGTTGAGAACTCTGCATCGGCGGCATTTGCTGTTGAAAACTTTGAGGCCACTGTTGGTAAGGCTGCGGAGGCATCTGTTGGGCCCAGGGGCTGTACTGCTGCTGCGGCATCTGCTGGTACGGCTGCTGATGTCCCTGCTGATACTGCTGCGGGAACTGCTGGCCATACCCCAGTGGCGGCATCTGCTGATATGGATATCCCTGTTGGTACGGCTGATAGCCCATTTGCTGGCCACCCGGTGCCCCCGTCGCCTGCTGCATTGCTGCTGCATCCTGATCCGCCAGCGGCATGGCCTCTGGCATGTTTGGCGGCGTCGACATCGATGCCGCCTGGGGCTCTTGTGTAGGAAGCATTCCGGGCTGTCGCATCTGCCCTACGGGGGGCTGCATCTGCTGCGTTGCCATGGGCTGCTGCGCAAAAGCTCCTGGCAGGGGATATGTGGGATGTTCCGTCTCGGGCCGCACGGCAGCACCGCGTCCGCCGGCACGCTCGATTTCCTGCACGCGTTTAGGGTTCAGGCTTACCGTAACCACGGTGCCGTTGCCCATGTTGTCCTCGATGGATACGGCACCGCCGGCGTTTTCCAAATACTCCTGCACCATGGGAAACCCTGCTCCGGTTCCACGGATATAGCGCTTCATCTTGCTGTTTGCGCTGGTAACGCCAAAGTCGAAAGCGCGTTCCTTGTCGTCGATGCCGGGTCCTTGGTCAGCAAAGCGGATGGTGTCTCCGTCGTCCAGAATCGAGATGATGGGCTCGGCAAAGTGCGCGTGGATAAAGTTTTCGACAATCTCGCGGATGACCATGAGCGAGATATGGCCACCTTGTTCTTTCATGCACTGGTAGACGGTGTTGGTCGTCTCTTCCAAATACGTGCGGACATCTTGCGGATCAATGACGATCACACGCGGTGTTGACAGCATGTCGTCATAGACGGCGATGCGCGCGGCGTACATGGCTTTTGGCGCCTGCGTGGTCGTCTGCTCGCCTTCCGCACGCTCTTCGTGCACGCCGGTGATGTGCTCGTTGTCGGGTGCCGGGTCTCCGGAATCGACCATGGTGTAAAAGTCGTCAGACATGCCGCTCGCAATCTTTCAAAAGGTTTCGAACAAATAGTAGCTCACCGTGCAACGTTTCTCATCTTTCGACAACTTTTCAAAACCTGTTGAAAACTTTGGAAAACGGGCGAAAAGTTCTCAACATTGCCAACATGACCTGTTGAAAACTAGATGAAATATCGTGAAAAGTTGCCATGAGGCGCAAATTTTGGTTGTGCTTATGGGGGAACCGTGTGAACTGCGCAACCTTTTACCTTTGATTTCTTGACATTTGAACATTGATTTCCCTACAATCTTCAAGCTCACGTGTCTATATCTGCGTCCGCGTCCCCGCGGACACTCGAAATGCAGCAGGAGGAACTTAAGATGAAGCGTACGTATCAGCCTAATAAGCGTAAGCGTGCCAAGACCCATGGCTTCCGTGCCCGTATGGCCACTAAGGGTGGTCGTGCCGTGCTCGCCCGTCGTCGTGCCAAGGGCCGCAAGCGTCTCACTGTCTAGCAGCGATACACACATCTCGCATGAAGACTATTAAGTCTCGGCAAGATTTCGAGCATGTGTTCAGTCAGGGGCGTCGTTTCAATCACCCTCTGATTCGAATGACCATATGTGAATCGGTTGGCGAAGGCGACTCCGGAAGGGTCGCCTTCGTTGGTGCTAAGCGACTCGGTTGTGCTGTCGTGCGCAACCGATCTAAGCGTGTGATGCGCGAGGCCGCCCGCAGCTGCGGATTTCCCGTTGCGGGTTATGACATCATCTTGTTTGCAACTCCCAAGACGAGGGTTTCCTCGCCGCAGGAGATGGACAAGGCGTTGCGTTCGCTTATGAAGCGCGCCGGCGTTGCCGGGGAGGAGCGATGAGCAATCACGTTTTGCGACGTGTTGCCATCGCTCCTATTCGCATATATCAACAGGTTATTTCGCCCTTATTGCCTGACGCCTGCATTTATTACCCAACGTGCTCGCAATACGCCGTCCAGGCGATTGAGAAGCACGGTGTTTTGAGAGGCTGCTGGCTTGCCGTGAGGCGCATCGCTCGCTGCAATCCCCTGCACGTCGGCGGTTATGACCCTGTGCCCTAGCGGGCACTCGCTATCGGAGGAAAACTTACATGTGGGATTGGATCGTTAACATCCTTTTCGAGCTGCTCAAGCTCATCCAGACCTTTGCGGTCGACTGGGGCCTGTCCATCATCATCCTGGTGGTCATCATCCGTCTGCTGCTGACGCCGCTCATGCTCAAGTCGACCAAGTCGACGGCTCGCATGCAGGTGCTGCAGCCCAAGATGCTCGAGATCCAGGAGCGCTATGCCGACGATCCCCAGCGTCAGGCCGAGGAGATGCAGAAGTTCTACAGCGAGAACAAGTTCAACCCCATGGCTGGCTGTCTGCCGCTGCTGATTCAGATGCCTATCCTGTTCGCCCTGTTTACATTGCTGCGCAACCTGCCGCAGTACTTTAACGACGGCACGTTCTCGTTCTTCAACATCCTGCCCGACCTGACCACCACGCCGAGCGCTTCCTTTGCCGATGGCTTTATGGTTGCACTGCCTGCGCTGGTTTGCCTGATCCTGTTCGCCGTCCTGACCCTGATTCCGCAGCTCTATATGTCGCGCAACCAGACCGGCCAGCAGGCTCAGAGCATGCGTATGATGGCCGTTGTCATGACGGTCATGATGCTTTGGATGGGCTGGAGTCTTCCCGTTGGTGTTCTGCTGTACTACGACGTCTCGTCTGCTTGGCAGGTTATCCAGCAGATTTTTGTGACGCAGAAGGTCATCGACAAGGCGAAGGCCGATGAGGAGGAGCGTCTTAAGAACGCTCCGCTGCAGGTTGAGGTCACTCGTCGAGAGAAGAAGCCGCGCCCGCACAAGAAGAAGTAGTGGGATATCAATCTTATTTAGGTACCTAACTTTTGGAGTACGTTATGTCTGAAGAGATCATCGAGGATATGCTTGAGGAGGTTGCCCCGCAGGTCGCGGGCGATTATCCCGAGATTGCACAGCGCTACAAGGCTGGTGAAGAGCTGACCGATGAGGAGCTCGACACCATTGCCGATGTTGCGATTTCCATCCTGCGTTCCATCCTTTCGCACTTCGATGCCGCCAACTCTCCTATCGATGAGTATGAGGGCGACGAGGGTGAGCTGATTTTGGATGTAACGGCTCCCGACCTTGCTGTTCTTATTGGCCGTCATGGTCGCACTCTTGATGCCCTTCAGGTTATGTTCTCTTTGCTGGTGAGCCGCAAGCTTGGCTTTAGGTATCCGGTTGTAGTTGACGTCGAGGGATACAAGAGCCGCCGTCAGGACAAGGTTGCCTCCATGGCTCAGTCTGCTGCCGAGCGCGCCATCCGCACTCATAAGAGTGTTTCGCTTCCGCCCATGAATGCCTATGAGCGCCGACTGGTTCACATTGCACTTCGTGGCAATGATGCCGTCGATACTCATTCTGAGGGTTCTGACCCTGATCGCCATGTGGTGATTGTTGCTCGATAATCTACTCGAGCTTATGCTTAGGGGACGTGGTTTCCACGTCCCCTTTTTTTGTCAAAAGTTCTCGATACACTGATTTTTGTCAGAAAGGAGCTTTCGTTGTTAGTACTTACTGATCAGCAGGCTGACGAGATGTTGAGCCGTCTAACTTCCTATTGCAAAGAGTATTCCTTGAGCGTAACTGATGTTGAGCTGAGGAAATGTATTCAGCATTTGGATTTGGTTCTGGAAACAAATAAGACTACGAATCTTACACGTATTCTTAACGTAGAAGATGCTGCGGTACTTCATATCCTTGACTCACTTGTTTTGCTCCCCTATGTCAATAAGGCTCCCGAGGGAGCTTTGCTCGATATGGGAACAGGTGCGGGCTTCCCCGGTATTCCTTTAACCATAGCCACGCATCGTAAGGCTACTTATATTGACTCTGTTGGCAAGAAGGTTGATGCTGTCAATTCTTTTGTCCATGTTCTTGGATTGAAACATGCTCATGCGGTTCATGATCGTCTTGAAGAATATGCTCGAAGCCATAAGAAGCAGTTCTCTGTTGTAACCGCCCGCGCACTGGCCCCTCTACTGATTCTTGTTGAGTATGCGGCTCCGTACCTCAAGGATGGAGGGCTATTTGTTATCACCAAGGGTAATCCTTCGGATGAGGAGCTTGCTTCTGGCATGTCAGCAGCTAAGATTTGCGGCTTCACTTTGCTTCTGAATGACGCAATTGATTTGCCTGAGGGCTTGGGTCACAGGGAGTTCATTGTTCTTAAGAAGAGTCATCCAGCATCCGTTTCATTGCCTCGTGCAAATGGCATGGCAAAGAAGAATCCGCTTGCCTAGATGTTTCACGTGAAACATAATAGATACTAACAACATGCAGTGTTTCACGTGAAACATAGCGGTTGATATCGAATCGGAATGTTTCACGTGAAACATCCTCCGTTTAACAGCTTTAATACACACCAGGAGGGACCGTGGGATTTCGCGACGTTAAGCGTTCTAAGAGCGCAAAAGACACGCGTATCATTGCAATCATCAATCAAAAAGGTGGCGTCGGTAAGTCAACGACAGCTGTAAACCTAGCAGCAGCACTGGGCGAGCAAGGTCGTAAGACTCTGATTGTCGATTTTGATCCGCAGGGAAACAGCACCAGTGGATTTGGAATTGAAAAAGAAGACCTTGATCACTGCATCTATGATGCATTGCTGAATGATGTGCCGGCAGAATCGCTTGTTCTCGATACAAATTGCAAAAAGGTATTCGTAATTCCGGCTACAATTCAGCTTGCAGGCGCCGAAATTGAGCTCGTAAGCGCAATTGCTCGTGAAACCCGCCTCAAAGATTTGCTTGAGCCGATTCAGGACGAGTTCGATTTTATTTTTATTGACTGTCCTCCTTCGCTCGGCTTACTTACCATCAACGCCCTGACCGCAGCAGACAGCGTTTTGATTCCAATCCAATGCGAGTATTATGCACTCGAGGGCGTTACGAAGCTGCTTGAGTCGATGAAGATGGTTAAATCACGTCTGAACAAGGGTTTAGACACCTATGGTGTGCTTATGACCATGTATGACTCGCGTACTTCTCTGTCAAATCAGGTTGTTGAGGAGGTTCAATCGTACTTTGGTGATAAGGCATTTAAGACGTTGATCCCCCGTACGGTTAAAATCTCTGAAGCTCCGTCTTTTGGAGAACCGGTAATTACCTATGCACCTCAAAATAAGGGTGCAAAAGCATATATGAACCTTGCAAAAGAGGTGATCAAGCGTGCCTAGTGTAAAGAAACGTGGCGGATTGGGACGTGGACTCAATGCTTTGGTCTCAGAGGCCGAGTATGAGACCGGTGGTTCGGCTGCATCGGCTTCGAATGCCGCATCTGAAATAAAACTACCTATTGAGGATATTGTTCCCAACCCTAATCAGCCGCGAATTCACTTTAACGAAACTGAACTTCGTGAGCTGAGCGAGTCAATCCAAGAACATGGCGTTTTGCAGCCGCTATTGGTTCGCAAGCATGGAAACGGCTATGAGATCATTGCCGGTGAGCGTCGTTACCAAGCGTCAAAACTTGCTGGTCTTGAGGAACTGCCTGTCATCATTAAAGATGTTAATGATGAAGAGATGCTAGCTCTTGCTCTTATCGAAAACCTTCAGCGTTCTGATCTAAATCCCGTCGAAGAGGCTAAGGGCTACCGCCAGCTTATCGATGCCAGCGGTATGACCCAGGAGGCATTGTCAAAGGCTGTAAGCAAGTCACGCTCTGCAATTACAAACTCGCTGCGCCTTCTTGATCTTCCCGAAGTTGTTCAGCAGATGATTTTTGAGGGCAAACTTACTGCTGGTCATGCACGTGCAATTCTTGCAGTTCCCTATGAGGATGCACGAATTCGACTTGCTGAGAAGGTTGTTGCAGAGGGCCTTTCCGTAAGAGCGACAGAAAATCTTGCTCCGTTGTTTTCTGCCGGAGAGACACCTAAGACTCCGAGGCCTGCAACGCCTCAGTCTTTTAAAAAGGCTGCCCGTGTGCTTCGTCAGATTTTTAATACCAACGTGCGTGTGAAGAGCTCGCGAGGAAAGAATAAGATTGAGATTGAGTTTAAAGACGAGGAAGAGCTCTCTCGTATTCTTGGCGAAATGATTCAGTTTGATCAAGGAGACCAAGATGAGGAATAAGATTTTAACTGCGATTGCATTGGCGATAACCGTCGCAGCTGGTGCCTTTGCTGGCTATAAGATTGCGACAGACGATGAGCTTCGAGGTCGTTTGCTTCGTGGTGCGCAGGATATCGTCGATACTTCCAAGAAGAAAATGGATGTTATGACAGAAGATGTTGCTATGCGTACTGCTCAGGTAACGAAGAATCCAAAGATTAATCAAGGTTGGGTTAGCAACCAATGGGAAAATGTAGGCTATTAGGTACCTAACAATTACCCAGTATATTTTGAAGGGTCCTTGTCTGATTCACGAGACAAGGACCCCTTATTTTGCCCGTAAAAATGGGACCAGTAGCAGCAAAGCTAAAATTGTAGTCAATATATGAAACAGTCCCGGTTGCATATCCTGCAACCGGGACTGTTCGATGTTTCACATGAAACGTTTTGGAGTGCGACTCCCCTATGCGTTCTTATGAACTTTGAAGCGCTGCTTCAGCTGTCCGCAAGCGGCGTCAATATCGTTACCACGGGAGTTACGAATCGTGGTCTCGATGCCACGGGACTCAAGACGACGCTGAAGATCCTCAACCTTATGAATCGGCGATGGTTTGAGCGGGCTGCCCTCGATGTCGTTAAGCTGAATGAGGTTAACGTGGCACAGCGTTCCCTCGCAGAAGTCGCAGAGCGCCTGCATCTCGGGATTCGTATCGTTGACGCCTTCAATCATGGCATACTCATAGGTCGGGCGGCGGCCAGTCTTCTCGGTGTAGAGCTGAAGCGCCTCGTGAAGGCGAAGCAGCGTGTACTTCTTAACACCGGGCATAAGCTTGTTGCGCGTCGACTGGATGGCGGAATGCAGGGAAACGGCAAGCGTGAACTGCTCGGGGATGTCGGCAAATTTGCGAATACCGGGAATAACGCCGCTGGTAGAGACGGTGAGGTGTCGAGCGCCGATACCGATGCCATCGGGGTCGTTGAGGATTCGCAGTGCCTTGAGAACCTCGTCGTAGTTGGCAAACGGCTCACCCTGGCCCATAAAGACAACGCTCGTGGCGCGCTCGCCAAAGTCGTTGGATACATGAAGTACCTGGTCGACGATCTCTTGAGCGGTCAGAGAGCGCTTGAGGCCGTTGAGTCCGGTAGCGCAAAAGGCGCAGCCCATGCCGCAGCCTGCCTGGGTGGAAACGCAGACGGAAAGCTTGTTGCGACGGGGCATGCCGACAGTCTCGACGGAAACGCCGTCGTGGTACTCGAGCAGATACTTGCGAGAGCCATCTTTGGAAACCTGCTTGGTTTGTTCAGTCGGCGTGTCAAAGGCAAAAGCCTCTTTAAGCTGTTCGCGGAAAGCCTTGGGAAGGTTGGTCATATCGTCAAACGAACAAACGTTCTTCTCAAAGACCCATTCAATGAGCTGCTTCGCGCGGAAGGCGGGCTGGCCAAGTTCGGCCACAAGGTCGCGAATATCGTTTTGGCTCAAGTCGCGAATGTCCTGAGATTTAGTCCTGGGATTCATGGAAGCCTTTCGATTTTGGGGAAACGTAGAGGGTATCGCTACAATATGGTATCAGCTGCAGAAATTATAGAGGAGGAGTCTGCCCATGCCGGGTAAAAGCCTAGAGAACATGCACGTAGCGGTCTTGGCGGGCGGTCATTCCGCTGAGCGCGAGATCTCGCTCAATTCGGGAAAGAACGTCGTGGTTGCCTTGAAGGAGGCCGGCTACACTTCGGTGGAGCTGCTCGACACGGCTGCCGATGATTTTATGGTAACCATGGCGACCGGCGGCTTTGACGTGGCGTTTATCGCCATGCACGGCGCCGGCGGTGAGGATGGCGCCATGCAGGGCGCCATGGAGACCCTGGGTATCCCCTACACGGCCTCGGGCGTGCTTGCCAGCGCCTGCGGTGCCGACAAGGAGGTCTCTAAGCTCCTGTACGCCAAGGCGGGCATTCCTGTTGCCCCCGGCCTCGCGCTCGAGGTGGGCGATGAAGTCGATATCGATCATATCGTCGAGGTTTGTGGCGAGCGCTGCTTTGTGAAGCCGGCCGTCAACGGTTCCAGCTATGGCATTTCCCTGGTCCATGAGCCCTCCGAACTGCCCGCGGCAATCGCCAAGGCGTTTGAGTACGGCGACAAAGTGCTGGTCGAGAAGTGCATCGAGGGTACCGAGATCACCGTCGGCGTATACGGCGAGGACGACGTGCGCGCTCTGCCGATTGTCGAGATTCGCAAGCCCGAGGACTGTGAGTTCTACGATCTGGACGTGAAGTATGTCGACCCTACGGACATCCATCGCATTCCGGCGCAGATTTCGCCCGAGAATTACGCTCGCGCTCAGGAGCTTGCCTGCGCCGCTCACAAGGCCCTCGGTTGCCTGAGTATCTCGCGCAGCGATTTTATCGTGAGCGAGGACGGCCCCGTTATCCTCGAGACCAATACCATTCCCGGCATGACCGATACGTCGCTGTATCCGGATGAGATCCGCCACACCGACGACATGACGTTCCCGCAGGTCTGTGACAGCCTGATCCGTATGGGTCTTCGTCGAGCGGGCATTGCATGCTAATCGAGGACGCGGTTTCGCCAGGAACGCCGCAGTTTGTCATCGACTCCTATGCCACGCTTGCCGAACGCGCCAAAACGCAGTCCTTCGGCCTCATCGAGGAAGATGTGATTGTCCTCGATACCGAGACCACAGGTCTTTCGGTGCAGGACAACGAGCTGATCGAGATCTCGGCGGCCCGTCTTTCGGGCCGCGAGATCGTCGGCCGTTTCGATACCTTCGTGCATCCCAAGCAGCTGATTCCCGCCGAGATTACCGAGCTCACGAGCATTACAAATGCCGATGTGGCAGATGCCCCGTCGGCCGTTGAGGCCGTCGCCGCTCTCGCCGATTTTGTCGGTGGTTGCCCGGTGATCGCACATAACGCCACGTTCGACCGCTCGTTTATCGAGTCGGTCAAAGGCGGCGTCAACGTGAGCGATATTTGGATCGATTCGCTGGCACTGTCGCGCATCGCGCTTCCGCGCCTGGCCTCGCACAAGCTGTCTTTTATGGCCGATCTGTTTGGCTGTGACTCGGTATCACACCGTGCCAATGCCGACGTCGACGCCCTGTGTGGCGTATGGCGCGTGTTGCTCGTGGCGCTCACCGACTTGCCCCAGGGCCTCATGGCTCGCCTAGCCGACATGCATCCGGATGTGCCTTGGTCCTATCGTCCTATCTTCTCATTCTTGGCGGGGCAGGACCCTGGTTCTATCTTCTCTCTCAGCGCCGCTCGTACTGACGTTCTCAAGGCCGATCGCGCCGACGATCGGGTGGACACCGACGAACTGCTGGTCCTCAAGATGCCGAGTCGTGAGGAGATTGAGGCAGACTATGCGCCGGGTGGCCTGGTCAATCGCATGTATCCCACTTACGAGCCACGTGATGAGCAGATCGCGATGGCGCTCGAGGTCCGCGATGCGCTGGTCACGGGCACTCATCGTGTAATTGAGGCGGGCACAGGCGTCGGCAAATCGATGGCCTATCTGGTGCCTTTTGCCGAGGCGGCACGCCGTAACAACATCACGGTTGGTATTGCGACCAAATCGAACAATCTTGCAGACCAGCTCATGTACCATGAGCTGCCAAAACTTGCCGAGCAACTGGACGGTGGTCTGTCATTTTGCGCTCTCAAGGGCTATGACCACTATCCGTGCCTGCGCAAGCTTGAGCGCATGAGCCGCGGCCAGGTCGAGATTACCACCAAGCGCGATCCGGCGGACACGCTCACGGCAGTCGCGGTCATTATGGCGTACGTCTGCCAATCAGCCGATGGCGACCTCGACTCGCTTGGCATTCGGTGGCGCAGCGTCAACCGCCCCGACTTTACGACGGCCTCGCGCGAGTGTGCTCGCCGCCTCTGCCCGTTTTTCCCTGATAAATGTTTGGTCCACGGCGCTCGCCGTCGTGCGGCGCATGCCGATGTGGTGGTCACCAACCATTCCCTGCTGTTCCGCAATGTTGCGGCCGAGGGCAGGATTTTGCCTCCGATTCGTCATTGGGTAATCGACGAGGCTCATTCTATCGAGCGCGAGGCGCGCCGTCAGTGGGCGCGCGTGGTGTCGGCGGACGAATCACGCGTTCTGTTTGAGCGCCTGGGTGGCTCGAGCACCGGTGCGCTAAGCCAGGTCTCCCGTGATTTGGCAACCTCCGAGGGCTCTACGCTCTATTTGGGCCTTACTGCCAAGGCGACGTCGACGGTTGCGCGCGCGAGCATGGCAATCGCCGACATGTTCGATGGCGTTCGCGAGCTCGGCCGCCGTGCCCGTGGGGGTTATGACAATGCCAATCTATGGATTGGCCCCGAGCTGCGCGAATCTGACGACTGGCATGATTTCTTACCGTCGGCCTACACTGCCATCGACGCATTGGAACAAGCTGACAAGAGCGTCGACGCGCTGGTGCAAGCCGTCGCCGCCGACAAGCCCGAGGTTGTTGTCGACCTGGGTGATATTTCGCGCCGCCTGCACGAGCTGGCCGAGAACCTCAAACTCATCATTGACGGCACCGATGAACACTACGTGTATTCGCTGCAGGTCAATCGCAGGCTGCGTGCCGGCGGAGAGTCAATGACCGCAGAGCGCATCGACATTGGCGAGGCCTTGGCAACCGAGTGGCTGCCCGAGGTTCACACGGCTATCTTTGCCTCGGCGACCATGACGGTGTCCAAAAGCTTTGAACACTTTAACCACGCGGTCGGCCTCGATCGCATCGGTGCTTCAACATCCTCATCGCTGCACTTGGACTCGAGCTACGACTTCGATTCGAACATGGCTGTAGTCGTTGCGGGCGATATCCCCGATCCGCGCGATCGCGAGAGCTATCTTACGGCGCTCGAGCGCGTGCTGGTCGACGCCCATCTTGCCATGGGCGGATCGGTGCTCACACTGTTCACCAATCGGCGCGACATGGAAGACCTGTACGCCCGCGTTGAGCCCAAGATGGCCCGTGCGGGTCTGGAGCTCAACTGCCAGCAGCGCAACTCATCTCCTCGTCGCCTGCGCGATCGGTTTATCAACGAGCCGACTTCATCGCTTTTTGCGCTTAAGGCCTTCTGGGAGGGGTTTGACGCCAGCGGCGAGACGCTGCGTTGCGTCATCATTCCCAAGCTGCCGTTCTCGAGCCCCACGGACCCGCTCTCGTGCGAGCGCAACCTGCGCGAAGACCGCGCTTGGGCGCGCTATTCGCTGCCCGAGGCGGTGCTCGAGGTTAAGCAGGCGGCCGGCCGCCTTATCCGCTCGTCGACCGATTGCGGCGTGCTGATTCTGGCCGACCCGCGCCTGGTGACGAAGGGCTACGGAAAGAAGTTCTTAACGTCGCTGCCCACGAGCTCCTACCAGCGCATCGAATCGGCGCAGATCGGTCACTATCTGCAACTGTGGCGCGCACGTCACGAGCGGCGGCGCTAAAGCGGACAGACGAGGGTTTTTGCCATATCGCACAGACGCTTTGACAGGGCGGGGTCATCCAAGATGCGGATGGCTCCGCCCGCTGCGATTACCTGGCTCAGTAGCCAACGCTCGGAGCCGTAATGCACGGTTACCGTTGCCATGTCTGCCCCGCTGCGCTCGATTAGGGTGATGCCGGCCCAGTCCAGATGCTCCGCCATATCGAATGGCATCAGGAGCTTTGCGCTATGCTGCGTCCGGGCAAGAGAATCGTGGAGGGATGCGACGTCCGGTGCGTGAGACACGACGGAGTCTTCCGTCAAGGTGAGTCCCTCGATTTTATCCATGCGATAGGTGCGCTGCTCATCGACCGCGATGTCCCAGGCAATCAGGTATGTTTGGTCGCCGTTTGCCGTAATGCGCAAGGGGTCGACCAGACGCTCGCGTGGCCGTGCATCGTCCATCGAGCGATACGAGATGCGGCAACGAACACCGTCCTGAATGGCGCAGCTCAGCTGCTGCCAGTGCGACCCGTGGTTGACGGTGTCAAAGACGCGCTGGTTATAGCCGAGCTCTTCGGGTAGAAGGACATGTCGAATCCGAGCCGCCGCCTGGGGCTCAATCCCCAACGATTCAAGTTCATGGTTGAGCACAGCGCCCTCGGCGGCACTCAGGCGCAACGGTAGCACACGCCCGGCGTCACCGGTGAGGACCACACGCTCGCTGCGGCATTCGCAGATGATGCGCGCGCCCGATTCTCGGTCCGCGAGCGTCGAGACGATCTCGAGAATCTCGTCGAGCGACACCCCTGTGATGTCAAAGCGGCTGCAAATCTCGGCTCGTGTCATGCCGCTCTCGCCGGCGGCGTAGAGGGCCTCCATGATGTCGATGGCGCGCGAGAGTCTCTGCTCGCTGGTGAGTTTACGCACGGGCATGCTCGTGCACCGTCCTTTCAATGAGGCGGTTCCACGCCTGCTTGAGCGATTTGGGGGCCACGGGCCTCATGCCGTCCACGGCGTGGGCCATGCAAAATGAGGCGGCGGCTTCAAGGTCACGCACGTCAACGGTCCAGGTCCATCCCGCATCGGTGTGTGCGAGCTCACCTCGCCCGCGCGTGAGGCCGTTGATCATATCGATCTGCGTCTGAGGGGCGAACGAGAACGTGGCTGCAACGGGCGGTCGGTCGGCAAAATCGAATTCAAAGAACAGATAGTCGTTGAGATTGAAGTCCGCAGGGATGGCGTAGGCCTTCGAAGGACGCCAAGCGCGAACGATACGGTCGCAGCGGAATGTCCTGATGCCGTCGGTGACATTGTCGAGGCCGCAGAAGTACGCCACGCCCTCGCGTTCGAACATGCCGTAGACGCAGACGGTACGTTCTTTCTGCTCGCCGCGTCCGTTCTGATATAAAAATCGCAGCGCGCATCGCTCGGCAAAGGCGCTCCATACCGCATCGACGGTGGGAGAGCGGCGGATTGGTGCTTCGTCCACCGTCGTCCTACCGGTGAGATAGGCAATCTTGGAGCGAATATCGGCAAGCGGTGCGGCAAAGGTGGAAGAGCCGGCCGCTAGTGTCTGGTCGATGGCGTTGAGCAGGATATCGGCGTCGTCTGCGGTGATGAGGCCGCCTGCTGCAAAGGTGTGCTCGCGGTCGATTGTCCACGAGCTTTCCTCGGTCTCCTGCGCACCGGCGGGGCGAACCTCCTTGATTAAGATGCCACGCTCGAGCAGTTTGTCACGATCGCGCCGAAACTTGCGCTTATCCGAGTCGATGTTGCCGGAGCCATATCCCAGGTCGGAATCCAAGACGATCTGCTCGGTCGTCAGCGGTTCGGGGGAGCTGTTGAGCACAAAGAAAAGGTTGAGGATGCGCTGAGCCGTTTTATCGAAACTGGGCTCCGAACTTCCCTTTTTAATTGTCGCGGTCGCGTCGCTTGCCGTCATAGAATCCTCGCATGAGAAGGTAGTTTGCTGCCATGATTTTAGTCCGATATGGAGATTAGGCTATATCCTTGTCCGCTCGGGGCGTTAAGATGGCCCGAATTCGGTCGTTTGCGCTCGCTCGGGGTATACTTTCGACTATATACGGTTCTAATGTGCATGCATTGGGCCTATTTGTCGGATTATGGATGTGGAGCGCACATGGCGAACACCCAGAACTATATTAACCACCTGCTGCAGAACACCGGCATTACGCCGGCATGCAGCGAAGAAGAGCGCTTGGCTGCCGAGGATATCGCTCAGATCTTCCGCAACCACGGCTTTGATCCCGAGGTTCAGGAGTTCAATGCCCCGGCGCCCAGTAGGTTGGCATTTGCCGTTACTGGTATTCTTGCGTTTGCCGGTGCCCTGCTGATGGGCATCGGCGGCGGTATCGGCTTGGTCGGCACCTTGCTGGCCATTGTCGGCGCCGTTCTTTACGTGCTCGAGCGCACGGGCCACCCCGTGGTTTCGCGTCTGGGCAAGACGGGCGTGAGCCAAAATGTCATCGCCTACCACAAGGCCTCGGGCCCGCTCGCGTCCCCGCGTAACCGCCCGGTGGTCGTTGTCGCACACTACGACTCTCCCCGTGCTGAGCTGCTCGCCCGCGAGCCTTATGCTTCGTATCGTGCGCTCATCGCCAAGCTGTTGCCCGTTGCCACGGTTGCCCCCGCTGCCGCCGCCATCCTGCGTATCCTGCCGCTCCCCGGCGCGCTCAAGGTTCTGCTGTGGATTTTCGCGATCCTCGCTTCCCTCGTTGCACTTGCCAACGCGGCAAACATCATCTCTAACCGCCATATTCTTCCCTATACGTCCGGCGCGGTGTGCAACAAGTCTTCTGTCGCCGCTATGCTCGGCGTTATGGACAACGTTGCTCCCTTCCAGGGCGAAAACGAGTTTCCCGACGATGTTCCGTTCGATACCTATTTTGGGGAGCAGAAACGTCGTGCCGAGGAAATGGCGCGCGCAGCGGCGGAGTATGCCGCGGCCCAGCAGCAAAACGACTACGGCAACACCATCGAGTACGAAGAGCCTACCTACGTCGAGGACGAGTTCGGTCAGCCGATTGCTCCCGACGCTCAGACCGAGCCCGAACAGGGTGAGGCTTTCGACGAGCAGATCGAGGGCTTTGAGGGTGCGTCTGCCGACGAGACGCTGATTGGCGCCATCGTGCCCGAGGATCAGAATCAGGCTGTCCAGGCCGAAGAGTTCAATGACGAGGTTCCCGCTGCCGAGCCGGCGGAGGAGCCTGCCGCGGCTGAGCCCGAGCCCAAGCTCTATCGCAATGCCGCCGGCAACATCCGCTTTGGTTCGGATGCCATCCGTGCGCTCGGAATGCTTCCCGAGTCCTGCACGCTCGATTACGAGGAGGGCGAGGAGCCGACGTTTGAGCCCGAGCCTGCCCCCGTTGTCACCGTGGATGATGAGTCTGCCGCGGTTACTGCTGCCGTTGCCGAGCCCGAGGCGGTGTCCGCGATCGATCCCGCGGCAGGACTGGACATTTTGGCTCCCGCCGCACCGGCGCAAGACGTTGCGGACGAGTCTGACGACGATTACGTTGAACAGCCGAGGCGCGTGTCTTACGAGAGCGATACTGATTTCTCGGCCGAGATTCCCGCGGCAACGCCCCATGCCGACATTGCATCCGCGTTCTCGTCGATTGGCGCCAGCGCTTCCAACTTCTTTAAGGGTGCGCTTGCAAAGGGCAAGAAATTTGTCGACGATTTCGAGGAGAAGCGCGCTGCCGCACGCGAGGCTGCCGAGCAGGAGGCTATCGCTCAGCAGCAGGCAGCCGAGGCGGCACGTGAGCGCGCGGCGCAAGAGTTCGAGCAGAACGAGGCTATGCAGTCCGCGCCCGTCGACGCTGCCGAAGCTACGACGTCCTTTGAGTCCCAGCAACCGGCGTCCGCGGATGTTGTTGAGGCGACGACGTCTTTCGAGGCTCAGCAGCACGTCGATAGCACCATGTCGTTTGATGCCGCGCAGTTCGATTCCACGATAACGTTTGAAAAGCAAGGCACCGCGATTGCCGAGCCCCTTCCTGTTTCCGATGAGCAGGGCGACGCGGCAGACGATGACGAGCCTATTGATGCCGCCGAAATCCAAGATGCCGCCGAGGACGAGCCCGTCGAGGCCAACTCTGACGAAGAGCAGTACGCGGCAGCCGAGCAAGATGATTCGACCGAGGTCGAGCAGGAGGAAGTGTCTGCGGTTTCTGAGGCTCCCGAGACAGATGAGTCGAGGCCTTACTCCACGCAGATTTTCACCATGCCGACCCCGAGTGGTTCCGGTGCCACGGTTGCCGATGTTGCTCCCACCCAGGACGAAACGGTCGATTCCCTTATGGCCCAGATTTCCTCCCAGGCATCGCCGCGTCCGCAGATGAATGTTCCCGATCCGGCGTCGGTTCCGTCGCCTGCACCTTCCTCGTCTCCGCTGGCTTCGGTCCCCGATCCGTCACTGCCGTCGATGAAGCAGGCAAACGTTGCGTCTCGCACGTCGCTGTTCGACCTTCCCGACCCCTCCGCACAGGTCAACGACCCCTTTGCTACCGCTCAGGGTCCCGAACCCACATCGGCCCCCGTTGCGCCTCCTATGCCCGTTGCGTCGGGCGCACAGCCGATCGAGACCATTTCGGCTCCCGCCCCTGCGGCACCCAAGTCTCGCAAGCGCGGCCTGGGCGGCCTGTTCGGTCGTAAAAAGAAAAACGAACAGGACAGCATGAGTGATTGGCTGGGCGTCGAAGACGATTACGATGCCAAGAAGTCCGGTCGCGGCATCGGTTCGTGGGATAATTTCGAGGACGATAACGATGGCTGGAAGGGTGGCGCTACGTCTTCCGACGGCGCTTCTTCCGAAGATATGCTCTCGGCTGTCGCCTCTATGGGCGATGATGAGCTGCTCGGTCACGATATCTGGTTTGTGGCAACGGGCGCCTCGGATTGTGATGGCGCCGGTATGAAGGCCTTCTTGGCTTCGCATCGCGATAAGCTCCGCGGCGTATTCTTCATCAATCTTGAATCCGTCGGCGCTGGTAGGCTTTCGGTGGTGACGGTTGAGGGCGAACAGCAGCTGCTCAAGGGCGATCGCCGCATCATGAACCTGGTCAGCAAGGTGTGCAAGTCGTTCCATGTCGATTGTGGCGCGCTCGAGATGCCCTATGCCAAGACCGATGCCTATGCCGCGCTCGAGGCGAGCCGCCGAGCCCTCACCATCGCCGGCGTGGACGGCACGCGTCTGGCTTGCGCTCGTACCGAGGACGACCTGCCCCACAATGTCAACCCGACGAACATTGCCACGGTATCCGAGGTCGTGACCGAGGTTATCCGCCGTTCGTAGACGGAGCTCTAAGGAGTCAACGTGTTTTCGTATATTAAGCGCCATTGGCCTGTCTACGTGATTTTGACCTTGATTGCCATTGCGTTAGGATTTGGGGCTGCCTACATCGTGGGTGCAAAGGGCTCGACCCCCGCCTCCGCAATCAGCGAAGAGGTGGAGCAAGAACAGAGCACGGGTGCCGATGGGATTCCTGAGTCCGAGCAGGCAATCGTTGATGGTGGATCTTCGTCTGCAGAGTAGATACGGCGATTTACATGATTGAAAGCGGGCGAGCCAGGGGACTGGCTCGCCCGCTTTTTCATCGCGCTAGCGCTTCTTTGGGGTCGACCTAAGGCGAGCGAACCATAGGGCTGCGGCACCCGAGGTCAGGAGCGCGGTGATGCAAGCGGCGATGGGAACTGTTCCTGTTGCCGGTAGGTCCTGCGGTAGGGTACAGCGTTGGATGACACGGTCCTCGTCATGTGACTCAAGTTTATCGCCGCCGCCGTTGCGGCAAAGATCGACGCGTGCGCTGTTGGTGAGTGCGGTTTGGGGCGTATAAGCCGACGTCGCCTGCATGTGCACGATTGCGCCCCGAGCGTCTGTGCCAAGGATTGCTTTGGCATCGTCAAGGTCGTCGTGCTCATCTTTGAGATCATCGCGGGTCCAAGAATCCGCATCGCTTCGAGTCGTAAAGTCGGCGGCTACCGCACCGTATTCAATGCGAATGCCCGTTACGACGGTATTGGACGCAAGGTCGAGTTCTTTCGCCTCGAGTGTGGTGGATTCCGTGGTCGAGACATCCGCCTTCCAGAGGTGCCAGCCGTCGTAATCGACGAGGCGGCAACCCTCACCCAGACTTTCCCTTACTTCGTCGGACTCAAGCCAAGGATTTTCGTGCCCATCGTCAAGTGTCGCGTTTGCCGGCTCATCGACGTCTGTCGAGTCCAGCGGCGTCGTGCGATACCACACGTTGCACAGACCATTGAGGTCGCCGATGGCGACGGGGGTTTCGATTGAGACGAATCTCGCTGCGCCGTCTTTGGCGCACTCAAGATCATCGGTAATCGTAAACTCATCAACCCAAGTAGCAGAATCGTTTCGAGCATCGATGGTATAGGAGAAAAGCCCATCACTATTGGTTTGCGTCGTGGCGCGGTTTTTACCATCGCCGTTAGCCAACAGGCCCTTTTCGATAGGTTGGACAAGTTCCTGACGCTTGTCGACCTGTCCCTTGATCTCGATGGGCGCATCCTTCATCGCGACGGATTGGACTTCTCCCGTATCCTTTATTTCAAACGTTATTTCCTCGGCAAGGTCATAGGTCCGCGGAGACATCATTTCGCGCAACGAGTAGGTGCCGGGTGCAAGATGTTCGACGCGGTGTGGCTTGTCGGATGAGGTCCAGGAGTCTATTTCGGTTTTATCGGGACCATATAAGGTGAGTTGTGCGCCTTCCACTTCCTGCTCACCGCTTGCATCGACCTTGGAGATATCAACCTTGGTGTAATCGTCGGATACGTTAAGCCGTGCTTCTACAACGGGTGTTTTCTGGTCGGCATAAGTAAGGTCGACAATATGGGTTGTCCGATCTGGCAAGAAGCCTGCCGGCGCTTGAGTCTCGACAACCTCGTAGCGTGCGGTGCCAAGTCCCAGCGGGAGGTTGTCCGCGCGTGCTTCTCCAGTTTCATCCGTCGTGACGGTAGCGACAGTCTCACCGTCGAGCGCGGCAATGCTACCGTCGGGGCGCACGATATCACTCGAGGCACGGATCTCAAAGACGGCGCCCGCGAGGCTGCTGCTGTCTATGGCATCGGTTTTAACGATCCTGATGTTTCCGGTCGCGGCGTGGTCATAATACGAGGCGATTGCAACGGGCGTTAGGTTCATGTCGGCGGGTATGTTTACCTCGATCTCTTCGCCGACAAGATAGGGCTCTTTGGCCGAGGTTTCGCGTACATAATAGGTGCCCGGCACGAGCGATTCGGGCAGCGTGACGGTCCCGGTCGCGTCAGTCGTAAAGGTGTCCATTACGTTATGTGCTGGATACCAGCAAGTTTGTGAGACAGGTTCGTGATTGCTGTCGAGGAGTTGGAAGGTGAATCCGGCTAGTGGAACAGAAGCGCCTGTTTGGGCATCGCGTTTTACAATCTGGAGATGCGTCGACAGAGCGTGGTTGTCCACGATATATTGAAGCACGGCGCCGTTGGAAATCTGATTGGCCCCGACGGTCCATTCCCCTGCACGTTTAAAACCCTCGGGGACGGTTTCCGGAACCTCGCGAATCGTGTAGCCGGCACGGTCGTATGGGACGGCTCCGTGGACACCGGCGGGTCGCTTGCCTGTGCCGAACCATGCTTCGGGCTGATCTTTGGTGGAGGCAAAGCCATAGATGTTTGTGGTCAGTGTGCCAACAACCTGCTGAGAGCCGTTGCTGACAACTTCAAAGACAACACCACCCGCCGGCTGCTCCAGGCCGGATTGGTCGCTATTGCCGTAATCCTTGAATTTGGAAATCTCAAGGTCAAACGCAATGGGGATATCGGAAATGCGAGATTCGATCTCGACTACGCCTGAATCGCCGAGCTGGTCGGCTCCAACGGTATAGGTCCAGCTGTCGTTGGATGGCAGGTAGCCCACGGGGGCTTTTGATTCGTAGATGGTAAAGGTTCCTAAGGGGACATCGACGAGGGTAGCCCGACCGCTTTCGTCGGTCGTGAGGATTTGCGCCCATCCAGGGGTTGATTGCGACACACACGTGAACTCTGCTCCTGCGAGTGAAGATCCCGCCTGGGGGCCGGCATTCGTCGCGGCATCGAGTTTTACGATACGCAGGTTGATGGTGCCGGGCCGTTCATCAATGGCGACCTGCCCACCGTCATTCCCCGTGGTAAAGGCGATGCGATCACGACGGGGGACATAGCCGGCCGGCGCCTTCGTTTCAACTAGGTAGTATGCCGTGTTGGGCAGAAGTGTTGCTTGCGCCCGACCGTTGCTGTCCATCTGGATGGTGCCAATACGTGCGTCGCTGGCGCTCTCAAAAACATCGAATGTTGCCCCGGCAAACTGATAAGTATTGTTTCCGCTGGTAATGGCAGCGTTTGCAGACTGCTTTTGGAAGGAAACAGAGACCGCCGGCAGTACATAGAGCATGTCCTGACGTTTGCTGCCGCCCGATATGGCTCCTAGATAGCGTCGCGCGCGGTGCGGAGCGGCTTTGATGCTTCCTGATTTTGCGCTGTCGTGGAGCCACCGCGCCGCCGCCACGACTTCATTGTCAGTGGTAAAGTGCCCACTCTTGGTTTTGCCCTGGGCGGTCGTGTAAGAGTAAGTACCGTCGACATGGGTAGTGCCGTTGAGCATCCATACGGCAAGCTGGGTTGCGGCGCGGGCGCGATCGGGTGAAAGATGGTAACCGCCAAACGACGTGGCGGTAGGATATCCGTGACAAACGATTGCCGCGAACTCGTCGTCGAGCCACACCCAGCCTTGATCAAAGTTGAGCCATGGGCCGCCCGGCTTGGTGGGGCCGGGGCGCTCCTGGTTCATGCAGTAGGCAATCGAGGCGTCTTGAGCTTCATACTTGCCGATGAAGAAGGGCCCACAATCATCGCTAATAGTGCGGAAGCCGAGCTGGTCGTAGCCATCGACGGCAAATGCGGCTCCCGGTGCCAGGCAGCCGAAAAGCAGGAAGAGGAGCAGGAGCAGCGGACCTGTTGCGATTGCGCTGTGGACAGAGTGCGTGGGTGCGTTGGACATGGCTGCTCCTTATCCCTCGTGCGTCGCACGGGGAGGCTGCGACGCGTAGGATGAGGCTACCCCCGAGGTTCATGCGGGTAAGTACCGGAGCCTGACCAAAAGCTTGCCCAATTCCTGACAAATTGAGCTCAAATACAACAATCAAGCAAAAGCGCAGGTAGAAGATAAGGAGAACAGGAGGTTAAAGGTCCTCATCTCCACAATTGACGCGATTTTCAAACGAATCTCCACAGCTAAAACAAGCATCGCTACTCTTGTACCGAACAAGACAACCGCGTTATACTATCCCCCACATATGCGGGCATTGCCAAGTGGTAAGGCATCAGCTTCCCAAGCTGACACTCGCGGGTTCGAGTCCCGTTGCCCGCTCCATTCGAATTTCAGGCACGGTAACGTTTCGTTACCGTGCCTTTTTCAATAAAGTGCCGGGACTCGAACCCGACAGGGTGCGAGCGTAAAGCAAACGCGAAGCGTTTGTAGCGAGCAGGCGAAGGCGCCGACAGGCGCCTGAAGCCGGTGCGGATTTGCGAAGCAAATACGCGGATGTCCCGTTGCCCGCTCCATCGAGTGCGGGAGACATGGGGACGGCCAATTCAACAAAGTCTTCCCCCGCGGCTTCGTGAGGCTGAGGGGCTCGCCTGAAGCCGGTGCGGATTTGCGAAGCGAATACGCGGACGTCCCCATGCCCGCTCCAATTCCAAAATGTTAGGTTAATGCCTGCTGCCCATACTTGCACCTGCTCACGGTACAATGGTTGGGTTACGACCAACGTGCCAATAACCAAAAAGGAGCCGCTATGATCGATCGCTATACCCGCCCGGAGATGGGACACATCTTCTCCCTCGAGAACAAGTACGCCATTTGGCAGGAGATCGAGGTTCTGGCCTGCGAGGCCCAGGCGGAGCTCGGCAAGATCGGTATTTCCAAAGACGAGGCCCAGTGGATCCGCGACCATGCCAACTTTGAGAAGGCGAAGGTCGATGAGATCGAGGAAGTCACGCGCCACGACGTCATTGCCTTCCTGACCAACATGAAGGAATACATCGATGCCGATGTTCCCGAGGGCGACCCCAAGCCCAGCCGCTGGGTTCACTATGGCATGACCAGCTCCGATCTGGGCGACACGGCCCTGTGCTACCAGCTCACCCAGGCCTGCGACCTGATCATCGAGGACGTCAAGAAGCTCGGCGAGATTTGCAAGCGTCGCGCCTTTGAGGAGCGCAACACGCTCTGTGCCGGCCGCACTCATGGCATCCACGCCGAGCCGATGACCTTTGGCATGAAGTTTGGCTCTTGGGCCTGGGAGCTCAAGCGCGATCTGGATCGTCTTGAGGACGCCCGCAAGAATGTTGCCTTCGGTGCCATCTCCGGTGCCGTCGGCACCTACAGCTCCATCGAGCCGTTCGTCGAGGAGTACGTCTGCGAGCACCTGGGCCTGGTTCACGACCCGCTGTCCACGCAAGTTATCAGCCGCGACCATCACGCCTATCTCGCCGGCGTTCTCGCCACCACCGCGGCCACCTGCGAGCGTATCGCTACCGAGGTCCGCAACCTGCAGAAGACTGATACGCTCGAGGCCGAGGAGCCGTTCCATAAGGGCCAAAAGGGCAGCTCCGCCATGCCGCACAAGCGCAACCCCATCACCATGGAGAAAGTCTGCGGCCTGTCGCGCGTCGTGAAGGCCAACGCGCAGGTTGCCTTCGACAACGTCGCCCTGTGGCACGAGCGTGACATTTCGCACTCCTCTGCCGAGCGCGTCGCCCAGGCCGATAGCTTCATCGCCCTCGACCACATGTTCCAGTGCCTCATCCGCGTTATCGACGGCCTGCAGCTGTATCCCGCCCGCATGATGGCCAACCTCAATAAGACCCGCGGCCTCATCTTCTCTTCCAAGGTGCTGCTCGCCCTCGTCGACACGGGCATCACCCGCGAGGACGCGTACGCCATTGTGCAGGAGAACGCCATGGCAACCTGGCACGAGGTACAGGATTGTGTCTCCGGCCCCACCTTTAAGGAGCGTCTCGAGGCCGACCCGCGCTGCACCGTCAGTCAGGAGAAGCTCGACGAGATCTTTGATCCGTGGGACTTCCTCACCCGTATCGACACGGTCTTCGATCGCCTGGAGCAGCTGAGCTTCGAGTAGGTTCGGGCATAACGTTAGCTTTTTAGGGCGCTTTGCTGGTAATGTGTGTTGCCGGCAAAGCGCCTCGTTGCATTTAGGGAAAGACGGGGATAATAGTCGTCTCGAATAACATTCTGAGAGGGGATCGCATGATTTCGTTTGATTACAAGCCTCAGGGCGTGTGTGCTCGCAATATTCACCTTGATCTTTCCGATGACGGCAACAAGGTGATGGGCGTTGAGTTTACCGGCGGCTGCGACGGCAATCTCAAGGCTATCTCCAAGCTGGTCGAGGGCGCTCCTGCCGATCGCGTAATCGAGGTTCTCGCCGGTAATACCTGCGGTATGAAAAAGACCTCCTGCGCCGACCAGCTTACACGCGCTATCGAGGCCGCTCGCACCGAGATCGCCTAATGGGTATCGCCGATCACATCAAGAACGGAATATCGCGTCGCGGCTTCGTGCTCGGTGGGGCTGCCGCGGGCGCTGCCACGGTGCTTGCCGGATGCTCGAAAAAAACGGGCGCCAGCGATGATGCCGCCGGCGAGCCGCAGGTTATCAAGGATGATTCCAAAATCATCTCGATTACGGATGAGTACGAGGCAGTCGACATCGATTTTGAGCCGGCGGCGTCATGGACGCTGCCTCTGGGTACGCTGCTGTACTACTGCGACGGCGATTACGCCGCGGCGATGATGGCGCCCGCATCGGCACTGCACGCCAACACACTCGGTGTGCTCAACCTGGGCGATGGCTCGCTTACCACATTAATCGAGGATCCTATCGAGGGCACGGGATACGCATTCTACGATGTCCGTGCCGGCGACAGCGTATTCGCGTGGGTTGAGATGAACTTTGCCAATTCATCGTGGAAGCTCTACGGTCAAAATCTGTCGGGCGCTTCGCTCTCTGGCGACGTGGTTGAGCTCGATCGAGGTGGCAAGGACTATGATCCGCCGCTGTTTACGGCGTTCGGGTCATCAGTCATCTGGTATAAAATGCCCTCGGCAGGTGGCAATAAAACGAGTAGCGATTCGTTTTGCTATCGTCGCTCGCTTGATGAATCCAAGGCCGAGACAATTTGGAAATCGACGGGCCGCTTTGCATCGGCCCCGCGCGCGAGCGACGGCATTTTGACCATCTCGCCGCGTGTCCGCAACGACGAGGGCGTCTACTACGGCATAACGGCAATCGATCTGACCGACGGCAACAACACCAAGCGTGCCCAGTTGGTCCTTCCTTCGTCAGTTTCGCCTTTCGAGGCCGTATATATGGGCGATACCTTCGTGTTTTCTATCGAGGCGGCCTATAGTGGCGTGGGCAGCCTGGGCAATATGGGCACGTATATCGGTAATGAGGGAGGGCCGTACCTCTTCCTGTCACGCGAGCCGCTCGCATGTGCGGCTGGCAAGAAGAATAAATACCTTGTTAAGGTACAGGCGTCGCATTTCCTGATCGACACCTCTGCCAAGACCTATGGCTCGCTGCTGTCGCCCGACCGCGCTTTGGAGTATGGCGATTATCCAGCTACGGCGGGAAAATCGGACTCATTCCTTACGTACGCCACGGTGCGCAACAGCCAGGGTATACCAGAGACGGTCACTGCACGCCTATTCTCTCTTTAAGCTTAGAGGGGTTAAAAAGGCGCCAACAGGGGAATAAACGCGTTGTAATTGTGAGTACCGCCCGCCGAGCTGCCGCGTCATAGCGGCATCTGGCGGGATCAGGTGCGTTAAAATGGGCTTGTTCTTAGCTAATTGAGACAGGGGGGCCGTGTTATGGCTTCAGATGCAAAAAAGATTCTGCTGGTCGAGGATGAGAAGGCAATCCGTGACGCCGTCGCTGCCTATCTCGAGCGCGAAGGCTACTGGGTTGTGGGCGTCGGCGACGGCCAGTCCGCGATCGAGGAGTTCGAGAAGCATCAGTTCGACCTGGTCGTGCTCGACCTTATGCTCCCCAAGATCCCCGGCGAGCGCGTTTGCCGCACCATTCGCGATACCTCGGATGTCCCCATCATCATGCTGACGGCTAAGGGCGAGATCGAGGACCGTATTATCGGTCTTGAGCTCGGCGCCGACGACTATCTGATTAAGCCGTTCTCGCCGCGCGAGCTCGTCGCCCGCGTTCGCGCTCTGTTCCGCCGTGCCCATCAGGCCGACGAGCCCGCCGTCGAGGTACTCGACTTTGGCGATCTGGTCATTGATATCTCGGGCCACAAGATCTTGGTCGAGGGCAAGGAAGTCGATCTGACGGCTTCCGAGTTCAAGCTGCTCACCACGCTTGCCCGCCATCCCGGCCGTGTGTATAACCGCATGGAGCTGGTCGAGAAAGTGCTCGGGTATGACTTTGAGGGCTATGAGCGCACCATCGATAGCCACGTGAAGAATCTTCGCGCCAAGCTGGGCGATGATCCCAAGAAGCCCAAGTGGCTCTACACCGTCCATGGTGTCGGCTATCGCTTCGAGGCTCCGGCCAAGACCGATAAGTCGGACGAGAAATAGGGAAATCACATATGACACCTGCGCGCTTTGAAATCGGACAAAAGCACAAGCAGGAGAGCGAGGCGGGTTCCAAGGCTAGTTGGAACACGCCTCGTTCCGATTCACGGCCAACGATGAGCTATCCCTCGCGCATGGCACTTGCTTTTGCTCTGACATCGCTCATGACGGTATTGGTGCTGGTGGGCGTTGTCTCTGTTGTGTGGGGCACGGTCTTTTCGGATTACACACGCTCCAATATCGTCGAAATCGCAAATTCCGCTGCCGAGAAGTTGGCAACCTCATATGAGGAAAACGGCTCTTGGACCGCGGGAGAACTGCGCACGGTCGCAACGTCGAGTTTGGTTTCCGACGATCTGGGTATGCAGGTCGTCAATAAAAAGGGCGTGATCGTTTATGACGATTCCTGGCCCTCGGCAAGCGCCACCGCCGATGTACGCGAAAACCAGGCTACGACCGACGACACGAGCGGCAAGAGGGCATCGCATAGCCCGGTCTCGTCTGCTCCAACCGACTCCGATAGCGTTGCTAACGTCGAGATTGTAACGTCTTCCGGCGAGCATGTCGGACAGGTAAAGCTGTGGGCCATCGGCTCCGACGCTCTGCTCACCAAGGCGGACTCTGCGTTTAGGGAGAAGACCTTTAACGCCATGGCCCTCGCCGCGGTTGTTGCAATCTGCATTTCGGTCGTTATCGGATCGCTCGTGTCGCGCATGCTCACCAAGCCGATTCATCGCATCACCAGTACCGCAAAGCAAATCCGTGACGGCGACCTGTCGGCTCGCACGGGACTGCGCGGTGATGACGAGATCGATCAGCTGGGTGAGACCTTCGATGAGATGGCCACTTCGCTCGAGAAGGATATGAAACACGAGAAGCGCCTGACCTCAGACGTTGCACACGAGCTTCGCACGCCGCTTATGGCCATGCTCGCAACGGTCGAGGCCATGCAGGATGGCGTGTATCCCACCGACGATGAGCATTTGGAAACCGTTGCTTCCGAGACGCGTCGCCTGGCTCGTCTGGTGCAGCAGATGCTCGACCTGTCGCGCATGGAAAACAGCACGGCTCCGCTCAACCTTGAGCCGGTGGACATGGTTCCTTTCGTGCGTTCCATCGTTAATGCCCAGGAGCGCCTGTTTGTCGACCGCGATCTGCGCCTGCGTTTTGCGGACGAGACCCAGGGTCACGACGATGTCGTCGAGGCCGATCCCGACATGATCACGCAATGTGTTATCAACCTCATGAGCAACGCCATGCGCTACACCCCCGAGGGCGGTTGGGTCGTGGTGTCGGTGCTCAGTGACCGCAGGCACGTCAGCATTGCCGTTTCTGATACCGGCATCGGTATTGCCAAGGACGATTTGTCGCGCATCTTCGGGCGGTTTTGGCGCGCCGATGCCAGCCGCGCCCGCGAAGCTGGCGGCCTGGGCGTTGGCCTCGCCGTGACTAAGCAGATCGTCGAGCGTCACCATGGCTACATATCCGTGGAGTCGGAGCTTGGAAAGGGTACGACTTTTACAATTCATCTGCCCCGCGAGCACACGGCAGACGCGGCATCTACTACAATGGAGCACTAGCTTTTCGCTATTCGGTGAAGGAGGGGCCGCGTCCCTGCCGCTCCGAGTTTGCGAAAACATGCGGGAAAGAACCCGCATTTCTGTCGTATTTAGGTAAGGAGTGACTCACGTGACAACGATGGAGCGTCGTCCGGATTCCCGTGGCAAGGTTCGTGATATTTACGATGCCGGTGAAAACCTGCTGATGGTCGCCACCGACCGCATTTCTGCGTTCGACTTCATTCTTCCCGACGAGATTCCGTTTAAGGGAGAGGTACTCAATCGCATCTCGGCATTCTGGTTCGATAAGTTTGCCGACATCGTCCCCAACCATCTCGTTTCCATCGACCCGGCGGATTTCCCCGAGGAGTTTGCTGAGTATCGTGACTACCTCGCTGGCCGCGCCATGCTGGTTAAGAAGGCCCAGACGATTCCTATCGAGTGCATCGTCCGCGGCTATCTGACCGGTTCGGGCAAGAAGACCTACGACGAGAACGGCACCGTCTGCGGCATCCAGCTGCCTGAGGGCCTGACCGAGGCTTCCAAGCTTCCTGAGCCGCTGTTCACGCCGTCCACGAAGGCCGAGATCGGTGACCACGACGAGAACATCTCGTTCGAGCGTTGCTGCGAGATCGTGGGCGAGGACATCGCCACGCAGATTCGTGACCTTTCCCTCAAGATCTACAAGGCTGCCGCCGAGTACGCCGCGACCCGTGGCATCATCATTGCCGACACCAAGTTCGAGTTTGGTGTTATTGATGGCAAGGTCACGCTGATCGACGAGTGCCTCACGCCCGACTCCAGCCGTTTCTGGCCTGCTGCCAGCTACGAGGAGGGCAAGATCCAGCCTAGCTACGACAAGCAATTCGTCCGCAATTGGCTCAAGGCCAACTGGGATATGACGGGGGAGACCCCGCACCTGCCCGCCGAGGTCATCGATGGCACGTCCGAGCGCTATCGCGAGGCCTTCCAGATCATCACGGGCTCCCAGTTCACAAGCATGAAGGAGAACGCATAAGTGAGTACCCGTAGCGCCACGAACAAGCGCACGCAATCCCACGAAGTTACCGGGGTTGCGCGCAAGTCTGCCGCATCTGCTAAGCCCGCCCGCCAAGCAGCGAGCTCCGTTCGCGTCGTGCCGGCTTCGTCTAAGGCACGCCGCAAAGAGCTCGAGAAGGGCGAGAACCTCGAGGGCCTCTCTAAAGAGGAGAAGCGCGCCCGTAAGGCTAAGCAGCGCGCCAAGGAGGACCGCATCTATACGGTGTCGAATATCCTCCTCAAGCAGGACGAGGACTACACCAAGCGCCGTCGCATCTGGTGGATTGTGCTCGCCATTGGCATGGTGCTCGTCGTGGCAATTTGGGCCTCGCTGTACTTCGCTCCCGCTGGCATGGTGTCCAGCCCTGTCCAGATGGTCGGCATTGTTTTGTCCTACGTCATCATTTTGGGCGACTTTATCTATGACTTCGCTCGTATTCGTCCCTTGCGCAACATGTACCGCGCGCAGGCCGAGGGCATGTCCGAGAACAAGCTCAACGCTCTTATTGAGCGCGCGGCTGCCGAGGAGGACAAGAAGGACTCCAAGAAGAAGTAGCGTTTGCATACATACTTATCGCTAAGATATAAGGCGCGTCGTTTTTGCGGCGCGCCTTTTTACTGTTCTATAGATAGATGGAGTGGCACATGATTCGAGCTGCCCTGACGGTCGAAGAGGCTCTGGAGGGCATGAAGGCCCTGGAGCCCAAGATTAAAAACTACGCGCGTCTGGTCGTCCGCAAGGGCGTAAACGTCAAGCCCGGCCAGGAGGTCGTCGTTCAGTCTCCGGTCGAGTGCGCGCCGTTTGCGCGCGTGGTGGTCGCGGAGGCCTATGCTGCCGGCGCCGGCCACGTGACGGTCATTTGGGCCGATGATGCCGTGACGAGGCTCACGTACGAGCATGTCGAGAAAAGCTATTTTGAGCAGACGCCCGAGTGGAAGCGCATGCAGCTGGATTCCTTGGCCCAGGATGGTGCCTGCTTTGTCTTTATCGAGGGTGCGGATCCTGCGGCCCTCAAGGGCATCGATCCAGCCAAGCCGGCCGCGGCATCAAAGGCGAGGAATACGCAGTGCAAAGTTTTCCGCCGTGGACTGGATTACAACATCAATCCGTGGTGCATCGCCGGCGCTCCGGTCGTGGCTTGGGCGCACGAGGTGTTCCCAGGAGACGCCGATGAGGTTGCAATCTATAAGCTGTGGAATGCGATTCTGCACACCGCGCGCGCCGATGGCCAGGACCCAGAGAGCGACTGGGAACTCCATGACGCCGCATTCGAAAAGAACCTGCGTTTCCTGAACGACAATCGTTTCGACTACCTGCATTACAACGCGGCAAATGGAACCGATCTGACGATTGGCATGACGAAAGGTCACGAGTGGGCCGGCGGCAAGGGCAAGACGCCCGATGGGCACCCCTTCTTCCCCAACATTCCCACCGAGGAAGTCTTCACTTCGCCCGATCGCATGCGCGCCGACGGTATCGTGTACTCGGCCATGCCGCTCATCCATCACGGCAATAAGGTCGAAGATTTTTGGATTAAGTTCGAGGGCGGCCGCGTGGTGGACTACGACGCCCGCGTGGGCAAGGCAACGCTCGCAAGTATCATCGATACTGACGAGGGCGCTGCTCACCTGGGAGAGGTCGCGCTCATTTCCAAGAACACGCCGATCCGCGAAAGTGGTGTTCTGTTCTACGATACGCTCTATGACGAGAATGCTAGCTGCCATCTCGCGCTAGGTGTCGGTTTCCCCGAATGCATCGAGGGTGGGTATGACATGTCCAAGGAGGAGCTCCTGGAGCATGGCGTTAACGTCTCGAGCACACACGTCGATTTTATGATCGGCACGGACGACATCGATATTACGGGCATTACGCCTGATGGACGTGAAGTTGTGATTTTCCAGAACGGCCAATGGAGTTGGGAATAGTCCCAGACCGTGGTACAATGCCACCCGCGGGCCGTTAGCTCAGCTGGCAGAGCAGGGGACTTTTAATCCCAAGGTCCAGGGTTCGAACCCCTGACGGCCCACCATAGAAAAGAAAGCGATCGACTCCGGTTGGTCGCTTTTTTGTTGCCACGACATGGGTTCAAACCCGTCGGGGCGCGGAGCTGAGTAAACGCGTGAGCGTTTGCCAGCGCAGCGCGCAAGGCGAGAAAGCGCCGCAGCGGCCGCCTGCGAAGCAGGCTGAACCCCTGACGGCCCACCCAAAGATTGCCGAGACGGTCAACTTCGGTTGGCCGTCTTTTTTGTCGCCGTTTCATGGGTTCGAACCCGTATCTGTCTATATATAAGAACGCTTGGCGAACAAAACCTGCCTTTTACCGATGGGAAACAAATGGCTGATGCCTTTGGAGTAAAGTAGCGCTCCAGAGATGACCGATGTCTCAATACTCATAAAACAGCTGGTCATCGCCAATATCAGAAGCCAATGCTTCAGTTTTAACCTCAGTGATGCGACTGAGGGACCTATTCATTTGTGAACAAAATATGGAGTGCGCGATTCCCGCCCACGGCGCCCCTCCGGTCTGGCAATATATCTCCTTGCCGCGCGGCCCGGTGGAACCGGGAACCAGCGCAGGCGTGCACCTTGAGAACCGGATACTGCGAGGATGGACACACCAGTTGTGTCGCATCCGGGCAGACATCGAACCATTTGAAATGGTCTAACTTGGATTTGTTTTTCGCAAGGCCGCCGAGAGGCGGCCCCGAGAAATTCCTTTTCCTATACTAAAACCATATGAATCGAACGGAACCGATCAGCGATGAACTGAGAGGACCGGACGGGCTCGAAGCCCAACATATTTGGACGGAGAGTTCGATCCTGGCTCAGGATGAACGCTGGCGGCGCGCCTAACACATGCAAGTCGAACGGCACCCCTCTCCGGAGGGAAGCGAGTGGCGAACGGCTGAGTAACACGTGGAGAACCTGCCCCCTCCCCCGGGATAGCCGCCCGAAAGGACGGGTAATACCGGATACCCCGGGGTGCCGCATGGCACCCCGGCTAAAGCCCCGACGGGAGGGGATGGCTCCGCGGCCCATCAGGTAGACGGCGGGGTGACGGCCCACCGTGCCGACAACGGGTAGCCGGGTTGAGAGACCGACCGGCCAGATTGGGACTGAGACACGGCCCAGACTCCTACGGGAGGCAGCAGTGGGGAATCTTGCGCAATGGGGGGAACCCTGACGCAGCGACGCCGCGTGCGGGACGGAGGCCTTCGGGTCGTAAACCGCTTTCAGCAGGGAAGAGTCAAGACTGTACCTGCAGAAGAAGCCCCGGCTAACTACGTGCCAGCAGCCGCGGTAATACGTAGGGGGCGAGCGTTATCCGGATTCATTGGGCGTAAAGCGCGCGTAGGCGGCCCGGCAGGCCGGGGGTCGAAGCGGGGGGCTCAACCCCCCGAAGCCCCCGGAACCTCCGCGGCTTGGGTCCGGTAGGGGAGGGTGGAACACCCGGTGTAGCGGTGGAATGCGCAGATATCGGGTGGAACACCGGTGGCGAAGGCGGCCCTCTGGGCCGAGACCGACGCTGAGGCGCGAAAGCTGGGGGAGCGAACAGGATTAGATACCCTGGTAGTCCCAGCCGTAAACGATGGACGCTAGGTGTGGGGGGACGATCCCCCCGTGCCGCAGCCAACGCATTAAGCGTCCCGCCTGGGGAGTACGGCCGCAAGGCTAAAACTCAAAGGAATTGACGGGGGCCCGCACAAGCAGCGGAGCATGTGGCTTAATTCGAAGCAACGCGAAGAACCTTACCAGGGCTTGACATATGGGTGAAGCGGGGGAGACCCCGTGGCCGAGAGGAGCCCATACAGGTGGTGCATGGCTGTCGTCAGCTCGTGTCGTGAGATGTTGGGTTAAGTCCCGCAACGAGCGCAACCCCCGCCGCGTGTTGCCATCGGGTGATGCCGGGAACCCACGCGGGACCGCCGCCGTCAAGGCGGAGGAGGGCGGGGACGACGTCAAGTCATCATGCCCCTTATGCCCTGGGCTGCACACGTGCTACAATGGCCGGTACAGAGGGATGCCACCCCGCGAGGGGGAGCGGATCCCGGAAAGCCGGCCCCAGTTCGGATTGGGGGCTGCAACCCGCCCCCATGAAGTCGGAGTTGCTAGTAATCGCGGATCAGCATGCCGCGGTGAATGCGTTCCCGGGCCTTGTACACACCGCCCGTCACACCACCCGAGTCGTCTGCACCCGAAGTCGCCGGCCCAACCGAGAGGGGGGAGGCGCCGAAGGTGTGGAGGGTGAGGGGGGTGAAGTCGTAACAAGGTAGCCGTACCGGAAGGTGCGGCTGGATCACCTCCTTTCTAGGGAGATACATTCTTAGAGAGAAAACACTTTAACTCGAATGGAGGGCAGGAGCCCGTCCGGTGGATGTCGCCCGGAGTAAGTCCCCGCAGCACCCGGTCCCCGGGGTCGCACCCGCGTACCTTGAGAGCCGCATAGCGATAGGAGAGAGATGGAAGATCCAATTCTTCCAGACTCGATTCTTTTTCTGCGATTTATCAGACAGAATGATAGCAATCATTCATCCGATCCAAACAAGAAGAATTCACTTATATATGAGTGAGGAGCATCTGATCGCGAGCACAGTGAAGACACTGTGCCGCGGTATGAGATACCCGAATTGCGACATACGAGCGCTATTCATGATATCGATTAATTAACTTTAGCGACACGTGGATATCCCGCGGGCCCGAGAGCGGTCCCGCAAGATACCACGGGCGCACGGCGGATGCCTTGGCACAGGGAGCCGATGAAGGACGCGGCAAGCTGCGATAATCCCCGGCGAGGAGCACACATCCTTCGACCCGGGGGTCTCCGAATGGGCGAACCCATGCACAGCAGTGTGCATATCCCCGCCCCGAACACATAGGGGCGGGGAGGACAACCCGGGGAACTGAAACATCTAAGTACCCGGAGGAGAGGAAATCAATCTCGAGACTCCCCGAGTAGCGGCGAGCGAAAGGGGACCGATGGCCAAACCGTCGAGCGGGCATACCCGGCAGGGGTTCCGCCGACGGGGTTGCAGGGCCGCGCATCCGGGGGCTGCCGCCCCCGGGCGCAGGTCCGGCTGGGGAGCGGAACGGCATGGGAGGGCCGGCCGCAGCGGGTGACAGCCCCGTACGCGAACCCAGACCGGACGGCGCGACGCGGTCCCTGAGTAGGGCCGGGCACGTGAAACCCGGTCCGAACCTGGGTGGACCACCATCCAAGCCTGAGTACTACCCTGTGACCGATAGCGCACCAGTACCGTGAGGGAAAGGTGAAAAGCACCCCGGGAGGGGAGTGAAACAGTACCTGAAACCGTGCGCCCACGAGCAGTCGGAGCAACTTTAAGTTGTGACGGCGTGCCTTTTGTAGAATGAGCCAGCGAGTCGCTGGCGCGGGGCGAGGTTAACCGAAAGGGAGCCGGAGCGAAAGCGAGCCTTAACAGGGCGACTTGAGTCCCGCGCCGCGGACGCGAAGCCGGGTGAGCTATCCGTGGGCAGGCTGAAGCGGGGGTAAGACCCCGTGGAGGGCCGAACGCACGTCGGTTGAAAACGGCGGCGATGACCTGCGGATAGGGGTGAAAGGCCAATCAAACCCGGAGATATCTCGTTCTCCCCGAAATAGCTTTAGGGCTAGCGTCGCGCGTTCACCGCCGGAGGTAGAGCACCGGATGGACGAGGGGGCTTCGCCGCCTACCGAATCCAACCGAA
>UQIB01000008.1 GCA_900541015.1 uncultured Collinsella sp.
GTGATTGGGGAAATTGCGTTGGCGGAATCGGCTAAAGTGCGATGGCGAAATTGGTTGTTTTTACAGTAGCGCTAACACCCGACGACGAGTGCGAGGCCGCCCGCGACCTGACCAGGGCGCTCGAGGACGCGAGGGACGACCTCTCGCGCTCGAAGCAGCGGCTCTCCAAGTTCCTGCTCAGGCACGGGCTCGTCTTCGACGAGAGGACGCCCACCGGCCGCAGGAAGGGCAACTGGACCCGGGCGCACTGGTCCTGGATCGAGTCGATAGGGTTCGCGGAGGGGGCCGACAACGACGTGCTCGCCTACTACGTCGACGCGGTCAGGCGGGCGGCGGAGGAGAAGGCGAGGCTCGAGGGGCTCGTCGAGGCCGAGGCCCGCAAGCCCAGGTGGAGGAGGAGGGTCGACTCCCTCCGCTGCCTCAAGGGCGTAGACACCGCGTCCGCCGCCGACCTCGTGTTCGAGGCCGGCGAGTTCTCGAGGTTCAGGAACGCCCGCTCGTTCGCGGCGTGGGTCGGCCTGACGCCCTCCGAGCACTCCAGCGGGGAGAGCGACCGCAGGGGCGCGATCACCAAGGCCGGCAACAAGCACCTGAGGAAGACGCTGGTCGAGGCCGCGTGGCACTACCTGACGTGCTCGGGGCGGCCGAAGGGCCTCGCCAAGGGCCAGGCCCCGGACCGGGGCGCCCGGAGGCATGCCGCCAAGGGCGTGCGGAGGCTGGTCGAGAGGCGGGAGGCGCTGCTCGCGCGCGGGGTCCACGGCAACAAGGCGAACGTGGCCACGGCGCGCGAGCTCGCCTGCTGGGTATGGGCGGTCGGCCTCATGGCCGAGGAGGCGTAGGGGGGCGGTCCCCCGCACATAAGCCAGTCACCCCGGAAGCGGTTCGATCCGAAGCCGTTGAGGCGAACCTCAGGTCCCTTTTCTGCGAGCGCCCAGGGCGCCACACGCGTGCACAGACTGTCGGTTCGACGTAGAAGCCTCAGCCGTAGCAACGGATTGCCCAGCGAGAGATCGCCGCGGGCGGATATTAAACTGCAAAGACGAGCGTCGGTAAGACACGCCGAGGTCGCCGCGGACGGGTTGATATAGGGAGAGGGCCTGACCCCATATCGTTGGGGCCAGGCCCGATTTTGCCTCTTGACAATGTCCTGCTCATATTAAAAGGAACGTCCCTATCTGCCGGCTAGAGGGCACCGAAGAGGATGGCGTAGGTAGTGGATTCGCCGAGCTTGAGCTCGTCGCCGGGATTGAGTTGGGCGGAACGACCGGGCTCGACCTGAATGCAGACGCCCGTGGCCCCGTTTACCACCACGGTTCCGTTGGTGGACGACAAGTCCACGACGTGCCAGATATTTTGAGCATCGCACCAGATATGGGCATGGCGGGCCGAGACATCGTCGCCGACGTCGGTAATATCGCCCTCACCAGTGGCCAGCGCGCCAATCTCAACACCCTGCTCACTCGGCTGAATCCAGCGCGGGGCGCTCACGACAAAACTGTTTTGTATACGCAGCAAGCCCAAGGGGTGCGCCGGGGCGGGTTCGCGTTCGCCCGCGGTCATCGACATGCCAAGCGAACGCGGCGTGGATGTGCCTCCGCCACAGGTCGCGTTCGCGTAGTCGATGGCATAGTTCACCGAGGACCGCACATCCGCCGAACAACCGACGGCGACAAACAGCACCAGCACGGCCTCGGCGCGCTCGGCGGGCATGAGCTCCGCCGCTTGGGACAGGCGATCGAGCGCGTTGCGATAGAGATTTGTGTCCTGGTGACACTCTTCGAGCGCGCGTACCATCGGTTCACCTGCAGGGCCGCACACCATATTGATCACAGCCGTGGAGTCCATGGGATTGCGCTGGCGCAGGGCCAGTTGCGACATAATACGCGCAGCCGAGGTACCGTATTCGGCAAAGTAGCGCTGCTGAAGCGTGCCGACCGGCGCGCGAACGATAAAGCGGGAAACCCAAGAGCGATCGGCGGCTCGGCTCTGCGGGCTGCGGCCGTCGGCGAGCGGACGGGACGAAAGCACCAAGCCGCACAGCTCGATATGGCTCAGATGCGCCGCGCGCTTAAAGATGTCAAACATGGCCCCGCATGGGGTGAGCTCAACTTGAGATGCCATGACCTAGGCCTCCTTGGTCGTAGAAATAGAATCGGACGATGCTTCGACAGGTCCGCCAAAAGTACGGACAGCTGCGGCTCCACCGGCAAGCGGAGTCGCCATCTGGGCTTTTGTGCGTCGCGGTGCCGAAACGGGAAGTTCAAAGGCAAAGCCCATCGCAAGCAAAAACCACGTAAGCGTATAGGTTGCAACCAGAGCGGCAACAAGGCCGCCCATCACGGCGCGTTGGGAAAATACGCTACATGCAGCCACAACCAGCACCGGAACCTCGCAGGCAGAAAGCGCAAGCACACCCTGCAGGAAGCCCGAGCGCCGATCGCGCGCAAGTGCCCCCGCGGCAACGCCGGCTATGCCTGGCAGCGCCAACGCCAGTGCGGCAATAATACCCGGTAGCGACCCAGACCACACGAGCGATCCCAAAGTCGCCGTCACGCGAGCGCCCGACGCCAGCAGCGCGGCCGAAACCACGACCACAGCCCAAACCACGCCACAGACGACCGTCGCGCCGACCATCAGCGCGCGACGAACCGCGCGGCCAGACGCATCCATGGGGCACGGCGTAAGCGGCTCGCCGCGGAGCGAACGACCGACATTTTGCGCATAGTGATCACAAAACGCCGAGAGCGCCGCCTCGACCGCCGCCGGCTCGGGACGATCTTTTTGATGGCTGGACAGACAGGCCATCACCACGTCGAACAGCTGGGCATCGACAAACGCCAGCGCATCACGTAGCTCTTCGGAATCCGGCTCAAGCCCTAGCTGCTGGGCCTGCTCGGCCGCGGCGAGCGCCACATCGGGCTCACGACGAAGCAGCTGAGTCAAATCGCAACCGGGCGCATGGGCACCAATGGGATAGTCGGGCCGCGTGTCCATCTTAAGACGGTAGGGGCTGGCGATGTCGCGCGTCTTTTTGCGCGAACCCGAGGTGCCCGAAGTGCTCGGCGCGGCTTCGTATGGCGCGACGCCGGCAATGAGCTCGTAAACCGTGCTTGCCGCGGCATAGACGTCAATCGCCGGCGACATACGCAAAGCGCGTAGGTCGGGAATATCGTCGGTGAGCATCTCGGGCGGGGCGTAGGCAACCGTCGCGCGACGCAGCGTGGCATAACGCTCCGTAAACGACGCCTTGCCGCCGGTACCGGCCACGGCCGACGCAGGCTCAAGCGCCAGCGACGAGCCAAAGTCGATCAGGCACAGGTCAAAGGTGCCCTCGGCAAGCTGCCGGCCAAGCGGTAGACGCGCCGTACGCACCATAATATTAGCGGGCGAGATATCGCGATGGACAAAGCCCTCGCCCACCAGGCTCATACGGCAGAGCAGATCGAACAGGTCGCGACCCAGACGCGCCGCCACAAGCGGCGACAGGCGTCCGGCATTGTCCACGGCAAGTCGCGAACGCAAGCGGGCAAGCGTCTCGCCCTCGACCCATTCCATGACAATTGCAGGCACACCGTCGACCTCGCCCCAGCCATAGAGGCGGGGAAAGCCCTTGAGGCCCGAAAGGGCGCGATGGCATTCGTATTCCTCGCGAAACGCTGCCTTGAACTTGGCGACCAGCGCCTCGCGAGCGGCATCGTCATCAAACTCATCGCGTGTCGGCAAGATGAGCTGCTTGAGTGCCACGGCCTCGCCTTGGGCGTTGATGGCACGCGTCACGCGGCCGATACCGCCACGGCGCATGGTGGCATCGTCGGCAAACAGCATCGTAAAACGGCGCAGATAGGCAGGCAGTTCGTCCTGACCGAGCGCAATGGCCGGCTCAAACCCGTCGACACGCGCCAGGCGCAGGCCGACCATGGGATCGCGACCGAGCGATTGTGGTGTGATGGATGCAAGATCGGTCATCATAGGGCAAGCGCCGCCACGTTATTGTTGAAGTTACCGAGCGCGACGTCATCATCGCCGTAATGGCCGACCCATTGACATAGGTTGGTGTAACAGCCCCACAGATTGGCATACTGCTGATACCACTTTGACCGGGGCGAGAATGTCTGACGACCGAACTCGGCTCGAATGACAAACATCTCCCCGACCAGGCTGTCGCACGGCCTGGGATCTCCCGTAGAGTTATAGGTCGAGACCACGTCATTGGCACGGGAAACATAGCCGTCGAGCATGTTGTACTTGGTCACAAGCCAACTGTGAATGCTCTCTTCCTCAGCAGCGGAAAGGCCACCGGAGTTTGCATCGTTGTCAGTGTTGCCGCCCGTCGAGCCGCCGTTTCCAGACCCTCCGGTAGAGGAGCCCGACCCAGAGCCGCCGCCCGAACTCGATGAATCCGAGCCAGAGCCAGAAGTATCCGAGCTACCGGGCTTTCCGGACTGCTGGGCGTCCTGCTCCTTCTGCTGCTCGACTTTATTCACCGTTGCCGCCACGCTATTGTTGGACAACCGATCGATGATCTTGGTGTTGGTGAGCACGATGGTTTTGCCATTGGCAAGCGTGACTTCGTTGTCCGGGGCCTCGGCGCCGTCCGCACCGTCGGTGCCAAACACAATATGCGCGACCACACTTGCCCAAGCATATCCAGTCGTGGTACCCAGATCACTTTTGACCTCATGCCCCACACGCGGTTCGCGTGCGGCATGCGCCTGCATCATGGACGGCACGGTCATGCCATAGGCAGAAACGCCAGCTATGACCAGCACCAGCGAGCAAGACAGCAGTGCGTACGCCCGCGGTGCCAAGCCCAGTCGGCGTCGCATGCGCACCGCGGCGCCGCGCTTTGTCTGAGTGCCACCGGGCCGCATGCGTTCTCCTCCAAGAAAAACACGCCGCTCAGAAGCGGCGCATTCATTCGAATCCATATTTGAGTGTATCAGCGAACCCAAAAGATTGCGCAACGAATGGGCAAATTAAGGATGCGAGTGGAAGCATCCATGCGATAAGCGGATACAAAGCATCTTTGTTGCACAACAAACTTACAGTCGCACGGGGAATTATGACTACCCCGTGCGTCGCGATGAAGACATACGGCAGGAGCAGGCTCGCCACCTAAATCGTGCGACGGGCCTCGATGGCGCGCCCAAGCGTAAGCTCGTCGGCATACTCCAGGTCGCCGCCCACGGGAAGGCCGCTCGCCAGACGCGACACCTCAACGCCCAGCGGCTTAATGGTACGCGCCAGGTAGCTCGCCGTGGTCTCGCCCTCGATATTGGGGTTGGTGGCGATAATGACCTCGTGGATATCCTCGTGCCCCAAGCGCGCCAACAGCTCACGAATGTGCAGCTGCTCGGGGCCAATCTTGTCCATGGGACTGATCACGCCGCCCAATACGTGGTAGAGGCCATGGTAGCTGCCCGTGCGCTCGATTGCCTGGACGTCGCGCGGCTCGCCCACCACGCAAATGCGAGTAGTGTCGCGCATCGAATCCTGGCAGATGGAGCACTCGTCGGCCGTGGCGTAGTTAAAGCAGCGGCTGCAAAAGTGAACCTCCTGCTTAACCTCCAGGATGGCCTCGGCCAGGCGGCGCGCCTCCTCGGCGTCAGCCTCGAGCAGGTAATAGGCGATGCGCTGGGCCGACTTGGGACCAATGCCCGGCAGGCGGCCCAGCTCATCGAGCAATTTTTGCAGACTATGGTTGGCACTCATTTATATGCGCGTCTTAGAACGGCATGCCCGGGATGTTGAGGCCGCCGGTGATGGCGCCCATCTGCTTGTTGGCGAGCTCGTTGACGCCGCGAACGGCCTCGTTGACGGCAGCCATGATCATGTCCTGCAGCATATCGACGTCCTCGGGATCGAGGGCATCGGGGTCGATGGTAAGGTTGACGAGCTCCATCTCGCCGTTAACGGTCACCTTGACCATACCGCCGCCGGCAGAGGCGTCGACGGTCTGGGACTTGAGGTTCTCCTGCGCGGCGGCAAGCTGCTCCTGCATCTTGCGAGCCTGCTTCATCATCTGCTGCATGTTCATACCGGCCATGATGGCTCCTTTACGTGCGGCCGCACGCCGAGCTGCAAGGGCAGCCGGAGCGCGGCGGGACTTTCAAACTCAAAAATCGTACCACGGCGCGGGGCAAGCAAGCGGGGCGGACACGCTACCTCAGTCGATATACATGTCCTGGAGTGCAAACCGCACCCAAAGATTATGCGAAGTTGAATAATTCGCATCTGCATAATATTGAAAGCTAAATCTTGTAGAGCCGGAATCCGACATTTTCTGCATCCAGCTAGATAACAAAATGCCGAACCGCTGCTCGAGGCGGCGCTCATGATGGCAGGGTATAATTTGATTGTCACAGACAGCAATTTGGAGGTGCCCCCATGAATGCCCCCGACGCGCTCCAAAACATCCGCTCAAAACACCCCGTTGCATATGTGGTTCTCTATCTCTTTGTCGGCTGGGCATTACTGGTTGTCATCACCCATGCTATAGCCTTTGGAGCAGAACTGCTGATAGCCAGCTCGGACCAGCCCGTCGTCAAATGGGAGACGACCGATGAGTGCACCGACGGAACCCGAACCGTTTACTACAACAGCCCGTCCCTCTACCAAGAGTTCAGGGTCAAGATAAAGGACTCCAAGATTGTCGATGCCGAACCAGGCGCTTTCTTGACAATCGGAGCAACCCTCAACGCCGAGCAAGTCGAGTACACGGACAGCTATGCGGCGTATCGTATCGACCTCAGCATCCTAGGCCGACCGTCGCGTACCTGCCTGCTCGAATGCGAGATACGCGGCACCACGTTGCACATGTCCGAAATACAGATGCGCCCGGACAAAGAGATCTCTTCTTGAGCAGTATACCCGCCCGCACGGTTACTCCACCGGTTTGAAGATGGTGGCCTGGCCGAAGACGTTGCGGATGAGGGCTTTGGCCTCGTCCTCGGTCTGCGGGATGCTCGGGGCTGCGCCCTGATGGCCGAAGGGGCTGCCGGCGCCGGGGTTGGACTCCCAAGGGGCAGCGGGGGCGTCCCCCTCTTTGGGGGCAGCTGCAGCGGACTTGGGCGCGGACGCCGCACCCGGCACGTCGAACGGAGGAAGATCGTCCCCGCTCGCATCGCCGGCAAAGCCGCCGACCATGGCGTCGTCGTAGGGCACCTGCTCGGATTCCCACGGCGCGGCAGGCTGAGCCTTGGGAACGGACGCGCGCTCGGACGCTCGGGGCGCGGGCTCGGTCGGGAGCTTACCCGTGGCAGGAGCGCCGGCGGGGTTGTCGGAGCGTAGCCAGGGGGCTTTGCCCAGGTCAGACGACCTGGGCGCGGGTGTCGGAGCAGCCGGTTTGGGCGCCGACGGGGTCGATGCCGCTACCGGCGCCGCTTGCTGCTGCGGCGCGCTGGCGCTCGAGGATACAGGGGCCGCCGAGGACACGGGTTGCGGGTCCGCAGATGCCGCAGCCCGTGCAGATGGAGAATGCTCCTCATGTTGAGGAGCCGGCGTGCCACCCCCATCCAGGACGTAGTCGACGGTACGACGACCGAAGACCGCGCAGACCGTCGGCAGGACCACCGACTGCGTATCGGCGCGACCGAGCATCTTAATGGCAAAAGTCGAACCCGCGGGGAACGAGACCGTGAGCTTGGAGCCGTCGTCGGCCGTGGCGCGGGCGTTGAGCAAAAGCCCTGCGTAGGAAGCCTGACGTGCCTTGACACGCTCGACAACCTCGGCCCATTTGCGCTGCAGCTCTCCGGCATCCTCGACCGCGGGCGTCTCGGCAGCACCGGCGGCGGCAACCTGGGCGGCATTGTTGGACTGGGGCTTAGGTGCCGGAGCGGTGGCAGGCGCGGGGGCCGCAACGGGCTGAGGCGTCGGAGCCGGCGCAGGAGCCGCGGACTTGGGCGCAGGCTGAGCCGTCGGAACAGCAGCACCACGGTCCCAAGGCATACCGCCCTGTCGCGCGGACGTAGCAGCGGGGGCAGCGGATGCCGCCGGGGCGGCAGCACGGGCGCCCGAAATGAGCGTCGGCTGCTGGGCAGCAGCGGATACGGATGCTGCAGGCGCGGCGGCCTGAGCAGCAGCCACGCTCGCCGGCACGGCGCCGTTGGCAACCATGGCCTCCAGGCGTGCCACGCGCTCGGCCAATGCCTCAATCGTTAAATCGGCCTCGGGACGCGCCAGACGCGTGCAGGCAATCTCGAGCACCAGGCGCACGTCGCTCGCGCCCCTCATCTCCAGTGCGGCATCGTCGAGCACCGTCAGCACACGGGCCAGGCGGTCGGCAGGATGCTCGCCAAAGGCAGCGGCCTCGGCAGCAAGCGCCTCGGCCTGCTCGGAGCCGCCCTCAAACAACTCGGCACGGGCGCCGGCAACGCAGGCAACATACACGTCGCGCACGTGCGCCACCAGGTCGCGCGTCAGTTCCAGCAGATCGTTACCTTCCTCGACCTGCGCGCGAATAAGCCCATACAGCTCGGCAACATCGCGATCGGCAATGGCGCGGGCAAACTCGCCCAGGATCTGGTCCGAAACCTCGCCTAAAAGCGAGCGGGCGTCGTCCGCATGCACAGAACCGTTGCCAAAGACGCTCAGCTGCTCCAGCGTGGACAACGCGTCGCGCATGCCGCCCTTTGCATGGCGCGCCACGATAGTCAGCGCCTCGTCGTCGTAATCGAAGCCCTCCTGCTCGCACACGTATGCCAAGCGATGCTCGATATCCTCGTTGCCGATGCGATGGAAATCGAAACGCTGGCAGCGTGAGAGGATGGTCTCCAGAATCTTTTGCGGGTCGGTGGTGCACAGCACAAAGATCACGTGTGCCGGCGGCTCTTCAAGCGTCTTGAGCAGCGCGTTGAACGCCGCCGTCGTGAGCATGTGGACCTCGTCGATGATATAGATCTTGTACTTGCCGCGCACCGGGGCAAAGTTGACGGAGTTGATGATCTCCTCGCGCACATTGTCCACGCCCGTGCGGCTTGCGGCATCGAGCTCGTAGACATCCGGGTGGTTGCCCTCGGCAATGAGCTCGCACTCCTCGCAAGTACCGTCGGGCATGCAGCCGCTTGCACCCTCGGCGCGCGCTGCCTCAGCATTACGGCACAGCAGTGCCTTGGCCAGAATGCGCGCCATGGTGGTCTTGCCCGTGCCGCGCGGTCCGCAGAACAGGTAGGCGTGGGACAGGCGCCCCTCAGTGATGGCGTGCTCGAGCGTCGAGACGATATGCTGCTGGCCCACCACGGAGTCGAAGGTGAGCGGGCGATACTTTCGGTACAACGATTCCATGGGTGCTCCCCCGGGTATACTGAGTCTTGTTGCCGCGGCGGCCATGCGGTCGCACGGCATACTGCATTCCATAATACCCGTACGGCGAGCCCGCCGCGATAGGAGTCCAAAGAGCATGGCAGACGCAGAGAGCAACCTCGTTCCCTCCGAAGCAGCCGACCAGGTCGAGGTCGCGCTCGAGAAGCAGGCCGCAGCCGACGACGGTATCCTGTACCTCAACGAGTACCAGTACGAAAACGACCTGGTCACCGACTTCGCCCGCCTGGTCGCCTCGCCCAGGCGTCGCGGCTCGCTGTATGTCGCCGCGGCAATTGCCGCGCTCATCGGCATCGGCATGTTGGTGGCCGGCGGCAACTGGATCAAGTTTGGCGTCGTGCTGATCGTGTTCGGCGCCTTTTTGGCCTGGTGGAGCAAAAACCTGCACCACACCCTCGCCCGCGACTTTATCGACGCCGTTGAGGCCGACGAGTCCATGGGTGGCCGCTATCGCCGCATCGCCGCCAACGAGGACGGCCTGATGGTTTGGGGCAAGAGCGGCAAGTCACAGTTCTTCCCGTTTGAAAAGCTCGACCACGTGCTCGACGGCGAGCGCATCTTTGTGGCCATGTTCGCCGACCAGGGCGTGACGATCCCTAAGGACACCTTTGTCCGCGGCGATGCCGAGCAGTTCGGTCCCTTCCTTAAGGCGCGCATCAACAAAAAACTCCGCATCGAGACCAAACGCAAGAAGATGAAGGCAGAAAAGGCCGCCGCCGAAGCCAAACAGGGCGACAAGCCCCAGGAGACCAAGGGCAAGCAGCGCAAGCAGAAGAAGAACAAGAAGAAGCGCTAACCCGAGCACGGGGCCCAAGCTCCGGCCGCCTGCTTAGGCGTAACTTAGACTGACAGCGGAAACCGCATCCCGTTTTGGCGTTCCAAAGCGGGATGCGGTTTCCCTTTGGGCGTCGATTCGGAAACTGCATCCCATTCTGGGCCAATATTCTGGGATGCAGTTTCCGCAGTATGCCCCATTGGGAAAGCGCATCCCATTATTCGGCTGAGAACTGGGATGCATTTTCCGGACGGCTCAAGACGGGGCCAAGATGGAGTGGGTATGATGAATTGGACACCTATTTAAGAGCGAAAGGTGTTCAAGATGACCCAAAGAAGAAAGCGATACGACAGGCAGTTCAAGGTCTCGGCGGCAAAGGTGGTCCTGTCCGGGGAAATGACGGTCAAAGGCCTATCGGAGGAACTCGGCATAAAGGATTCGACGCTGAGAAGATGGGCCCGCGAATACGAGGAGATGGGAGACGGCGCGTTCCCCGGAAACGGCTCCCCGAAGATCAACAAGGACTACGAGATCGTGAAGCTCAAGAAGAAGGTCGAGGAGCTCGAGCGCGAGAACGAGATACTAAAAAATTTCCGGGCCTTCTTGAGTCAAGACCATGCGTGAGGTTCGAGTTCCTCAAAGAGCATAGGGGCGAGATCGGCCCCATCAAGAAGGCATGCGGGCTGATGAAAGTCTCGAAATCCGGTTTCTACGAGTATCTCGGCCGGAAGAAGTCCGACGCCCAGATAGAGCGGGAGGCGATCGAAGGCTTCGTCGCCGAGGCCTTCGAGCGGCACAAGGGCCGTTACGGCTACCGGCGCATCAACCGCGAACTGCGAAAAAGCGGCATCGTCGTGAGCGAGAAGCGCGTGCTCCGCATCATGCAGAAGCTCGGACTTGCCGGAAAGGGCGCGACCCGAAAACACCGCATCCAGAAGAAGGTCGAGCCGGGAGACCCTCGGTTGAACCTGGTAGAGCGCGCTTTCACCGTGGGCGAGCGCAACAGGCTTTGGGTGGGCGACATCACCTACATACCCACAAGAGAAGGGTGGCTCTATCTCGCAGCCGTGATAGACGCCTTCTCCCGCAAGGTCGTGGGCTGGTCAATGTCCGAGCGCATCACCGAGAAGGTCGCGATCGACGCGATGGAGCAGGCGGTCGGCAGGGAGGGTCCGCCAGATGACGGCAGCCTCGTCTTCCATGACGATCAGGGCGCGCAGTACACCTCCCGTTCCTTCCAGCGGTGTCTGGACTCGCATGGCATAGTCCAGTCGGTATCAAGGCCCGGCACGCCGCTGGACAACGCGGTGGCCGAGTCGTTCTTCAAGACGCTGAAAAGGGAATTGGTGAAAGAGAGGAGCTATGGGACGAGGGACGAGGCCAAGCAGGACATCTTCAAGTACATAGAGCTCTATTACAATAGGGTGCGCATGCATTCCACCCTGGGCTACATGTCTCCAGTGGAATACGAGCGGCAATACGCTTGAGGATCCTTAAAAGAAAGTCCAGTTTATCCTTCCCACTCCACTTTTTATGCGTGTCGACTTGAGGGTGAAGCACGACATCGAGGCCAGGAAGGCGGCGATCGGGCTCTTCGAGCGAGGCCACGGCTACAAGTCTGCGGCGAAGGCGCTGTCGGTCCCGCGCGGAACCGTGAGACAATGGCTCTGCGTATACCGGTCGTTCGGAAGCGAGGTGCTGCTATCCATGGACGGCAAGCAGGCCAGGTACACATACGAGCAGAAGGTCGCCGCAGCCTCCGCCGTGGTCGACGGCGGCATGACGAAGGCCGAGGCGATGGCGGCGTTCGGCATAATGTCGATGTCGCCGCTCAAGAGATGGTGCGCGCTCTACCGCCGGGGCGGCGCGGAGGCCCTGCGCCCGAGGCCCAAGGGCCGGCCGAGCGGTTCCAAGGCGAGGCCGCGGACCCGCGAGGAGGAGCTCGAGGAGCGCTGCCGAAGGCTCGAGACCGAGGTGCCTACCTAAAAAATTGCGTGCCCTGGTCGAGAGGGACGGGCTCTGACCAGGGCGAAGGTCGAGGCCGTGAGCGCCCTGCGCGAAGAGGGGCACGGGCTGGGGCGCCTGCTGGAGTGCGCCGGCCTGGCCCGGTCCAGCTACTACTACGCGCTGTCGCACCCGGGCAGGCCGACGCGCCCGGAGCTGCGGGGCGCGGTGGCGGAGATCTTCTCGCGCACCGCCAACGGGTGCGGCCACAGGCAGATCGCCATGTGCCTGCGCGCCGAGCAGGGCGTGCGCATAGCCTACAAGACGACGCTGAAGATGATGCGCGAGATGGGCATCAGCTGCGGGATCCGCCGCGAGACCGACTACCACAGGTACAACTCGTACAGGGGCAAGGTCGGAAAGACCTTCGAGAACGTCATCGGGCGCGACTTCGCCGCCGACGGGCCGTGGGAGAAGATGGGCACCGACGTCACCGAGTTCAAGCAGCCCTGGGGCAAGGCCTACTTCGCGCCGGTCTACGACTTCGGCAGCAAGGAGATCGTCGCCTGGTCCACGTCGCTGCACCCCAACATGGCTCAGCAGCACGAGCTGCTCGACCAGCTCGTGTCCAAGAAGCCCAAGGGCTCCAGGCCGGTCCTGCACTCGGACATGGGCCGGCAGTACCAGCAGGCCGGTTGGTGCAGGCGGTTGGAGGAGGCCGGCGTGGTGCAGAGCATGTCCCGGAAGGGCAACTGCATCGACAACGGCGCCACCGAGCAGGTGTTCGGCCACATCAAGGACGAGTTCTTCCGGGGAAGGACATGGCCGGACTTCGAGTCCTTCAAGGCGGACCTCGACGACTTCGTGGTCCATTGGAACACGAGGAGGCGCCAGGTTAAACTGAAGGGACTGACCCCGGAGGAGTTCCGGAGACAGTCCCTTGCGGCGTAGTTCTTATTTAAGCCGTCCAGGTTTTGGGGTGCAGTTCATCCATAGGGCGCGTTTCCTATTCGGGCCAAATAAATTGTGTGCGGCCGGCCTCGCCGCCATCGATCAGCAGGCTCTGCCCGGTCATAAACCGGTTGGTCACGCCCACAAAGTAGATCCACTCGGCGATTTCTTGGGCGGTGGCCCAGCGCTTAAGCGGCGTGAGCTCCATAATCTGGTTCCACAGGTGTTCGTCTTCCATCACGCAACGGTTGAGCGGCGTGATAACGCCGCCCGGGTCCACACTGTTGGCGATGGCCTGCGGTGCCAGGCGGTTTGCAAGGTTCTTGGTGTAGGCGATAACGCCGCCCTTGCTAGCAGCATAGGCGGGAAACTCCGATCCCGTATGTCCGCTCGCCGACCCCACATTGACCACGGATTTGATAGCCAGTGTCGGCTTGGCGGCAAGCCCCTCCCCCACAAAGGCGTAGTGCTCGGTCACGTTGATGGTGCCACGCAGGTTGGCAGCAATATCGTCGGCCGAATCCTGCGTACCGGCAACGTTCACGATTACCTGGGGTTCAAGATCGCCTGGAAACGAGTCCGGCTCGCGTACATCAACGATCAGATGGCGGTAGCGCTCGTGTTCGATCGCCGCCGGCAGCAGATCAAAGCCCATGACCTCGTGGCCCTCGTCCAAAAAGCGCTGCACGCACGCGGCTCCGATACCGCCCGAAGCGCCCGTGATCAAAACCCGCATACTTGCTCCTTAGGCGGTTGCGTGGCGCTCGAGGTACTCGGCGCCCACATTCTCGCGCTCCCAGCCACGCACGACCTTGTAGCCCACGGGGCTCAGGAAGACCTCGCACAGCAGCTCGGCAACAGCGCCGGTCAGCGAGCACATAAGGACCTGCACCCAGGTCCAACCAAAGAACGTGTGGCTCACCACAATGGCAAAGACCAGATTGTCGATAAACTGGCCAACACCCGTAGACACATAGGAACGGAAGGCAAAGCTCGCAAAGTTATTCTTTTTGAGCATGCGGCCGAGCGACTGGTTGAGCGTGGAGTTAACCACGGCAGAAACGAGCATTGCCAGCGAAGAGCCAAGCACCACGTACCAGGTGCCACCGATGGTGGCGTTAAGGGCAGTGTTGACCTCGATCATGCCGGTGTCGTAGTAGGCGCCCCACATACCGGGCGTGAGCGAGCATGCCCAAAAGCACAGGCTCACGGCCAGGTTGACCAGCAGCGCGAGGATAGAGATTTTGATGGATGCCTTGGCGCCAAAGCGCTTGCAGATCATGTCCTGGCACAAAAACGAGACCCAGCTCACCACAAAGCCGCAATCGAGTGCCAGATACGGCAGGCTGATGAGCTCTTTGTTGGCCAGCAGGTTCATCATGATGACACTCACGAAAAACAGCGAAACCGTTGCCGCGGGAATGCTCCGCAACAGGACCTTGTAGTCCTCCATGACCTTCTTGATCATTATGTACTCCTTTGGTTTTAGGTTTAACGAGCAGGATATCGGACCCGAACTGCTCGGACGTCTCGGTCTTGAGACGACGGTGGGTATGATAGCCGCTCACACGGCATCAGGCAAGTAAATGGCGCGGCAGCCCCGCAGGACCACCGCGCCGATGCGTTAAAAGGCTACGTTGCCAAACTCCGACAGGATCAGGTCGGGGTTGTGGTCGGTAGCCCAGTCCACGTTCCACGGGCTCGTGAACAGCAGCAGCTTGCCGCCGCGCATATCCTCGACGCGCAGCGTGTCGCGCGTGAGCGAAAGGCCTGGGATATCGATGGTGTCGGGGTCGTTCTGGATCCAGCGGATGTCCGTATAGGGCAGTGGCTGGCGACGAACCTCAACACGGTACTCGGCCTTGAGACGGCGCTCGAGCACCTCAAACTGTAGCACGCCGACCACGCCCACGATGACGCTCTCCATGCCGGCACCCAGCTCGCGGAAGATCTGGATGGCGCCCTCCTGGGCAAGCTCCTCCATGCCCTTCACAAACTGTTTGCGCTTGAGCGTGTCGACCTGCGTAATGCGAGCGAACATCTCGGGGGCAAACGTCGGGATCTGCGGATACTGCACGTGGCGCTTGCCGGAGCACACGGTGTCGCCGATGCTAAAGATACCCGGATCGAACAGGCCCACGATATCGCCCGCGTACGCCTCGTCCACGATGGCGCGGTCATCGGCCATCATCGACGTGCCCGTGGCAAGCTTGAGCTTGCGGTTGCCCTGCACGTGGAAGGCGTCCATGCCGCGCTCGAACTTTCCCGAGCAAATACGCACAAAGGCGATGCGGTCACGGTGGTTCTTGTCCATGTTGGCTTGGATCTTAAACACAAAGCCGCTAAAGTCGTCGCGGCAGGGATCGACCGGCTCGCCGGTGAGCGTATCGGTATAGGCGCGCGGCGTCGGGGCCAGACGCAAGAACTCCTTCAGGAAGGGCTCCACGCCAAAGTTGGTAAGCGCCGAGCCAAAGAACGCCGGGCTCAACTTGCCGCAGGCCACGGCATCCAAGTCGAGCTCATCGCCGGCACCATCGAGCAGCTCGATGTCGTCCATCAGGTTCTTATGATTCTCCTCGCCGATAAGCTCATCCATGGCGGGGTCGCCCAGCTCGGCCTCGACCTCGGCGACCTTCTTGGTGGCGTTGGCGTGGCCGTCGCCCTCAAAGGCGATAACGCGACGGGTCTGACGGTCGAACACGCCGCGGAAGTTGCGGCCGCTGCCGATCGGCCAGTTCATGGGATACGTATTGATTCCCAGGACATTCTCAATCTCTTCCATGAGCTCAAACGGATCGCGAGCCTCGTGGTCGAGCTTGTTCACAAAGGTGAAGATGGGAATATGGCGCAGCGTACAGACCTTAAAGAGCTTTTTGGTCTGGGCCTCGACGCCCTTGGCGCCGTCGATGACCATGACTGCGGCGTCGGCGGCCATAAGGGTACGATAGGTATCCTCCGAGAAGTCCTGGTGGCCGGGGGTATCGAGGATGTTGACGCAGGCGCCGTTGTAGGTAAACTGCAGCACCGAGGAGGTAACGGAGATACCGCGCTCCTTCTCGATGTCCATCCAGTCCGAGACGGCATGCTTGGCCGAGCTCTTGCCCTTGACCGAGCCGGCGGTCTGAATGCTGCCGGTATAGAGCAGCAGCTTCTCGGTAAGCGTGGTCTTACCGGCGTCCGGGTGGCTGATGATCGCGAATGTGCGGCGCGACGAGATTTCATCCGACAGGCTTGCCATGCGGATCCTTTCTTGCATTGAGTGCATTACGTCGATGTAACCGCACTATTGTAGCCGCGAAATCCCGCCATAGGGCGCCTATCAGGACAAATTCATCAGTTGGGGCTCGGACGGTGGAATGTCAGCGGTGTTCCGCGACGGTTTGTCTCAATCTGTAACACCTAGAAGGGTTTTTGACCTCCAGATGTTACAGATTGAGATGAACGCACAGGGCGGGCAGCCAATATCTTGATCTGTAACAGTTAGCCAGCAAAAACGGGTCTAGATGTTACAGATCAAGACAAATGAATGGACCTGTCGACAAAATCTCAATCTGTAACAGATAAACGGGTTTTTGACCTCCAGATGTTACAAATCGAGATAAACGGAAAGGCAGGCAGCCAATGTCTCGTTCTGTAACATCTAGCCGCGCAAATCGCCTCTTACTGTTACAGATTGAGACAAATAGGCAGGCGGGCAAATAACATCTCAATCTGTAACAGAAGGCGACCCAAAACGGACCCAGGTGTTACTGATTGAGATTGTTTTGGAGCAAGCGCGGCGCCGATGGGCTATTCCACATTTAGCTCTTGCATAACTGTGCATAGTGTATATATACTGTGCTTACCGATTATATACACGTGTAGCCCAACAGCTAAGGAGCCGCTGTGGACATCATCCTATCCAACTCGAGCGATAAACCCATCTATGAGCAGATATCTTCGCAGGTTAAAGCTCAGATCCTTTCGGGCACACTCACCGCGGGAGCCAAACTCCCCAGCATCCGTGCACTCGCGAGCGATCTTGGCGTGAGCGTCATCACCACCAAGCGGGCCTACGCCGACCTGGAGCAGCTCGGGTTTATCTGCACCGTGCAAGGCAAGGGCTGCTTTGTCGCCGAGGGCAACCAAGAACTCTTGCGCGAAAGTCAGCTCTGCCATATCGAAGAGTTGCTTGCGAAAGCGGCGAGCCAAGCCGAAACCCTGGGCGTCACGCGCGACAAACTGCACGAGATGCTCGACCTGGTAGCCCCCGAAACCATGCAGTAGCCATCTGCAAGAAAGGCTATACCATGCAAAACTTGCTAGAACTCAAAGGCATCTCACGCCGTGTGAGCGACCGTTTTTCGCTGCGTGATGTCACGCTCGCTGTGGAGCCCGGCCAGATTGTCGGCTTTGTGGGTGCCAACGGTGCCGGCAAAACAACGACGATTCGAGCCGCGCTTGGGCTTATCAAACTCGATGCCGGCGAGGTGCACCTGTTTGGGCAGCGCTGTGGCGCCGACGCACCCGGTGAAGCGCAGCGCTGCTTGCGCACCCGTGTCGGTCTCGTGCTGGACACGTGTCCTTTCCCTTCCACACTCAAGGTGACCGAAGTTGAGGCACTCGTAAGACCGGCGTACCCCGCCTGGAGCCATGGCACCTTCGCCGACCTCATCAGCCAATTTGGCCTCGATCCCAAGACAAAGGTCAAGGACCTCTCCCGCGGCATGGGCATGAAACTGCAGCTTGCCTGTGCACTCAGCCACAATGCCAAGCTGCTCGTTTTGGACGAAGCCACCGCGGGCCTCGATCCCATGGCACGCGAGGAACTGCTTGATGAGCTGCTTGCCTTTGTCGCCGACGGCCAGCACAGCGTGTTACTCTCGAGCCACATTACGTCCGACCTCGATCGCACCGCTGATCGCGTCATCTGCATCGATAATGGCTCGATTATTTTTGACCTGCCGCGCGAGGACATTACCGACCGCGCCGGCATCGCCCACTGCACCCAAGCACAGGCCGCCGAGCTTATGGCTTGCGTCGAAGGCGCCCGTGCCGTCCACCACGCCTATAGCGTGGACGTGCTCGTGCCCAACCGTTGCGAAACGCTCGAGGCCTTCCCCGAGATTCCCTGCGATCGGGCAACCATTGATGACTATCTTCGCTTCACGCTGAAAGGGGCTTCGAAATGAAACGCGCCTTTATGTCCGAGCTCGCCATCGTTCGCACGCTCATCCCGAGCATCGCGGGTGTCGGCCTGTTCATATTCGTCGTGTTGACCCTCGCCAACGCATCGGACGGCGATTCCGGTATGAGCGCCGGCGCCTGCGCCGTCAGCGCCATGTCGCCCATCATGGTCATGAACTCACTGGCCGGTTTCGACAATCAAAACGGTTGGGAGCGCTACCGGGCAACGCTGCCCTTCTCGCGCAAAGACATCATCTGCGCACGCTACCTGAGCGTTATTGTCTTCTCCGCCGTCATGGCATGTGCAGCTACGCTTTTGAGTGTCGTCGCCATCCCGCTCTTCAACAGCGCGGGCATTCCTTCGACAGGACAGACGGTCTTTGAAATCGCAATCGCCTCGGCAGCATCGATGCTCATCTCCCTCATGATGGTGTTTTTGGCGCAGCCACTGTTCTTTCGATTTGGACACATGGAGGCGCTGCGCCTATCCGTTGGCCTGTTTGCCATGCTCGGATGCCTTGCCATGGCCACGCTGAGCTCCTCCAATCCCATCAGCAACTGGCTCATGTCGATTGCCGGAGCGAATCCCGATCCCGCCGTCCTTGGCTGTCTGTGTGCAGGAATTGCAGTACTGGCGCTCGCACTATGTGCAATCAGCTGCGCTGTCAGCACCAAGGTTTATCGAGTACGCGATCTGTAATCGACAGCTAAAAAAGCTTAGGTGGTACCCCGCTTATTTTTTCAATGAAACAAGGCGGCATAGCGTCACCACCGCCCCTCACAGCGAGCCGTCTAGTTCTTGGCAACCAAAAAGACACCGTCAGCATATCGAAGGTGAATACTTTTCCGAGAAGTGAACGAGTAAAAACAGTGCCCTGCAGCATCGACATTTTTAAGGACTCAATTCCTGCGGTTTTTGTCTAAGAATCCTGCAGTTTTGTTCGAAAAAAGTGTGCATGTTCCAGGGGTCCAGATTTACTCGTTCACTTCGCGGAAAACCATTCACCTTCGATTCGAGCCTTAACCAAATGCCCTCTCGAACTATGGCCCCTGTCTCACCACAGCGATATCAAAGCTTCATGGCGGGACGGTATCATCGGACGAGCGCCGTAAATCTGGCGCGGTTGTTCTTTGGGGAGGCATTTCACCCGTGTCGTGGGTCGCAGCAGCATTTGTGTCGGCTTTCTTTGCCGGCATCACATCTGTCCTGGCCAAATGCGGCATCAAGCAGACCGACTCCGATATCGCGACGGCCATTCGCACCTGCGTGGTGCTCGTTTTCGCCTGGGCAATGGCGGGCATTTCTGGATCCATTGGAACCATTGGCAGCATCGAACCCAGATCCTGGCTCTTTCTCGTCCTCTCGGGACTCGCTACCGGCGCTTCGTGGATCTGTTACTTTAAGGCGTTGAGCATCGGAGACGTCAATAAGGTCGTACCGGTCGACAAGATGAGCACCGTACTCGCCGCACTGATCGCCATCGTGCTTTTTGGCGAGACGAGCAACCTTGCGGTTAAGCTCGTGGGAACCGCTGTCATCACCCTCGGCACGTTTGTAATGATCGAGAAGAAGCAGCCTGCCGGACCCGAGCAGCAGCAAGACCGGACCTGGCTCGCTTACGCCCTCGGCGCCGCCGCGTTCGCAGCGCTCACGTCCATCCTTGCCAAGGCTGGCATCGAAGGCGTCGAATCCAACCTGGCCACGGCAATCCGTACCTGTGTGGTACTGGTTATGGCATGGGCAATCGTGGCAGCTAAAGGCAAGATGGGCCAAGCCGTGCACGTAGACCGCTGCGAACTCGTATTTCTCGCAGCATCGGGCATTGCGACTGGCGCATCGTGGCTGCTGTGCTACTACGCCATCGCCACAGGCCAGGTGAGCGTCGTGGTGCAGATCGACAAACTATCGATTGTCGTATCGGTACTATTTGCGCGCCTGGCATTCAACGAAAAACTCTCACGACGCAGCGCCATCGGTCTCGTCCTCATCGTACTGGGCACTGCAGCGCTCGCAGTTTGGAAGTAGCGCGGCCAGCAGCCGCTACATCCTCACACCTGGCTTGGGATGCCTGTACTGACCGTGGGATGCCGTGCGCTTACCGTGCGAGATGGCAAATTTGGGACAACAGTGCAGGCAACGAAGGCAGGCTGCGCACTCCGGCTTTGTCCAGACGGGAAGGCCGTCGCGCATCTCAATCGCCGCCATGGGGCAGCGCTTGGCACACAGGCCGCAGCCGATGCAGCGATCGGCATCGACGGCAAACTTGCTCGTCTGTTGCATGCGCGGCAGCCCAATTGCGTGATACGCGCACGATGCAAACAGAGGCACGCGATGGCGCATCATGTTGCCCGTGCGGCGTGCCCGCACCGCCTCGATCACGGCATCAATCTGCGCCTCGGCAGCTCTATTGATACCCTCAACCTTTTGAGGGTCAGACAGGTCGAAAACAGGCGTCCAGGTATCGGGCATCTTGACGCTCATCGCCGCATCTAACTCGAGCCCACGCTCGTGCAGCAGGTCGCGGGCAAACTTGGCCGATTGACCGGTCGTCGAACCGTACGTCGAAACATAGAACGTATAGGGGCGCTCGCCGCCCTTTGTACCGGCAGCAATCGACAGGTCGGCAGTCTTCAAAAACTCGATCATCGGTGTCGGCAGACCCCAGGCATACACCGGAGCAACAAATCCCAGCCGACAGGGGCCTTCCGTCGCAACAAGGCGAAGGGCTTCGGCATCAAAGCGCTCAATCGACATAACTTTGTCGCTTGTCGCCGCTGCAATGCGACGCGCCACATGCTCGCTGTTCCCTGTCGCGCTAAAGTACAGGATCATCTCGTACCCCTGGAATTGACTCGTGAAAAACCGTACTACTTGCGCAGCGGCTTGGGCAGCGGAATACCGGCAGCGATGACGGCGGCGATGATCATACAGACGATGCCTTTGAGCGGGAAGCACATGAGCAACAAGCCCACGACCATAACGGGTTGGCGCATGACCGCACCCATCGTCGATGCCGTGCAGACGGCGACGCAAAAGACCGGATCGGCGCCGGTGAGGACGGCCAGGCCATAGCCCAGGCTTACGCCCGAGAAGATAACCGGGAAGAAGTGGCCGCCGCGCCAACCAAGGTTGATGAGGGCAGGCGTCAGCATGGCCTTAACAAGACCGGTCGCGATCAGCACGCCGGCGGGAATGGTCAGGTAGGTTTCCATGAGCACGTCGGCCTGGGTCTCGCCGGCAAACATGGTGTAGGGCAGGACCGTGCCACAGATGGCGAGCGCCAGACCGGCTAGCATGGCCTTGACGACAGGACGCTCCCCTATTGCATGGGACAGCGCCTCGCTTGCATGCTCAGAGACAAAGTACAGCCAGCCGCAAACGGTGCCAACCAACGCCAGCGGAATGAGCCAGGTAAGTTCCAGGTTGCCTACCTCGGCGGACTCGAACCTGGGCATGCCCATGCCGCCGCCCACAAGCTGGCCAAGCAGCAGGTAAGTGCCCAGACCGCCGGCAATCGCAATGCCGTAGACCACCGTCTTTTGCGCCTTGGGCAGCTTGATGGTGATCTCGTCGGACGTGGACTCATCGTCGGTGTCTTCGCCCTGGCCGTCGGCGCTACCGGCAAGCGGCGCCACAAAGCCAAAGACGGGCGCGGTGAAGAGCGCCGTCAGGGCAGCCTGGGTGCCCAGCAGCGTGAGCTCCCTAAACTCGGCGCCAAAGCGACGCATGCGGTCGCCGACCCAGCTGCACAGACCAGCGATAACGCCGGTCAGGCCGGCCTCCGGTCCAATGCTTCCGCCAAACAGCAGCGGCAGCAATGCCGCGAGCGAAAGCTTGCCCAGGTTGTCGTACGGGTAGCGCCCGTCTTGCTTAACCTTAGCCATCACCTGGTTGAGGTCATCGGTCTTGGTGCCTGTCATCTTTTCGTACAGACCGATTAACAGGCCGCCCAGCAGGCAGACAAAAAACGGGTACGGCAAAAAGCCAAACGGGCCGCTGGCAAGCTCGGGCGAAGAGACGCCCAGCGCGTGCGGAATCCCGGTCCATAGATAGTCGATACCGTGCTCCATCGCAAAAAAGAACAGCCAGACCGCGGCATCTGCGAACGCACCGGTCACGGCAACGCTAACTAAAAACAGCGCGCGGTTTGTGGGTTTGGCAAGGTTGTCCATCGGGTCCTCCCGCGGTCAAAGTCGACATAGATACCTTTTATTGTAGAGCGAGCGTTGCCCGAACGAGCCAACCATCCACGCCGCGAACGGCACCATTGGGAGCCATAGTGGGGCAGGCTCAAGACTTATCCGTTGATAATCGAGGAAATCTCGCGCAAATCGTCGGCAAAGTAGATGCCGTGCTGGCGCCGCGGGCTCGATAGGCCCTTATCAATCATGTGCTCGAGCAGCGCCTTGAGGTCGTTGTAGTAACCGTCCAGGTTATACAGGATGCATGGAGCACTCAGGTGCCCCAACGACACCGCGGACATGACCTCGGCAATCTCCTCGAGCGTGCCCGTCCCACCGGGAAAGGCGATGAACGCATCGCCGAGCTCAATCATCTTGGCCTTGCGCTCCGCCATATCGCTCGTCACGATGAGGTCATCGATACCGTCATGTTGAAACTCGGCCTCGATAAAAAAGCTCGGCTCAACACCCGTCACGTGTCCACCCGCCTCGAGTACGCTATCGGCGAGCGCACCCATCAGGCCCGATTTGGACCCACCATATACCAGCGCGTGCCCGTTGGCGCCAATCCAGTTGCCCAGCTCCTGCACCGCGGGCAGAAACGCCGGGTCATTGCCGGCACTGGCACCCAGATACACGGTGATATGCATATTCAGTCCCCCTGTTGTGGCGCGCGACGTTCGTCTTAGCGCTGGCGTCGACGATACTCGCGCACGCGACGCGAAAGATCGGCAAGCTCGTCGCGATCGAGCTCTTCCAAATGCTCCAGATCATCCATAAAGCGTGCCATGGTGTCCTTTTGACGCATCTTGATAAGCGTATTGCAGTAGTTCACCGCCACGCCCGTGAGCATGGCGATGTAGAAGATGCTGATGACGCTCAGAATGACGGTAATGGCGCGGGCAACCGGTGTCTCGGCCGGAATGTCACCAAAGCCGATGGTCGAGACCGTCTCAAAGCTAAACCACAGGCCATCGCCAAACGTGAGGGTCGTGGGCTCGGACAGCCAAACGGCCGTCGAGCACAGCAGATAGAAGATAAGAAACAGGCCCGTGATGCGCGCAAAGCCAGCCTGGCGCAACACGTCGGCAAGCGTCCTCAACTTGTTCATCGCGACCCCTTTTCCCAGACGTCCAATCACGTTCGCTCGGTATTGTCCCACGCCTCCCCCGCAAACGAAACTAGTCATTGGGGACGTTCTAACTAGTCATTGGGGACGTTCTAACTAGTCATTGGGGACGTTCTAACTAGTCATTGGGGACGTTCTTAAATGACTAGTCAAACAAGAACGTCCCCAATGACTAGTCGTTTAAGAACGTCCCCAATGACTGCCGGGCGGGAGCGTTTAGCGGTGCAGCTGCCGACTGGGCAGGCTGAGCTGGTATCCTTATGCGGTAATGTCTCGATTCGTTAGGATTGCATGTGAGAGCTGCCACTGTCCTTCGTTCAGTTATATATCGCGCCCTGGCCGTTGTGCTTGCCGCGCTTGTCGTGCTGAGTTCTATCGCGCCTGTCCAGGCTTTTGCCGATGACTCTAGTCAGCCAGTCAAGACGGTCCGCGTTGGTTGGCTCGTCAACAGCGAAGGCTTCCAGAACGGCACCCCCGGGGAGCGTCTTTCGGGATGGGGCTACGAGTACCTCCAGACCCTGTCGTACTACACGCCCGGCTGGCGGTACGAATACGTCTCCGGCACCTTCACCGAGCTTATGGACATGCTCGAGGCAGGCGAGATCGACCTCATGCCCAACATCTCCTACTCCGAGGAACGCGCCCAAAAGCTGCTCTTTTCCTCGAACCCCGAGGGCACCGAGCGCTACTACATCTACGCCAAGCCCGATCGCGACGATCTGGCCAAGGGCGACCCCCAAGCGCTCCAAGGCCTTACCATCGGCTACAACCCCGACGTTATGCAAACCTTCGTTGGCCAGCAGTGGCTCGCCAACGAAGGCATTACCTGCACCTATAAAGAAATCGACACTGGCGGCGCCCTCTTTGGCGCGCTCACAAACGGCGAGGTCGACGCCATCATCATGAACGACACGCTCTCGTCGCCCGATGCGTCACCCATGTTCTACGTTGGTTCGAGCGACTACTACTTTGCCGTCCCCAAAAGCCGCCCCGACCTAAGGGACGACATCAATGCCGCCATGTCGGCAATCGCCCGCGTCAACCCACGCTATATCGACGAAGTCAAATCTAACTACTCGGCCCAAAACAGCGGTTCATCATCGCTCAACGGCCCCGAACGTTCCTGGCTCGAAGCAAATGACAACACCATCACGCTCGGCTACATTACGGGCAAACTCCCCTACTGCAACGAAGACGAAGACGGCAAAATGGAAGGTTCGCTCGCATCGCTTGCGACGACGTTGCACGATAAATTTGGCATTACGGTCAAAACCGTCGCCTTTGATAACTACAAGATGATGTCAAAGGCCCTGTCAAAGGGAAGCATCGACGTTGCGCTGCCGGTATACCGAGATTACTGGTTTGCCGAGCAATCAGGCGTTGTGCAGTCGATATCGTTGGGGACCACAACCCTCACCGCCATCCACACCGGAAGCAACCTGAACAAAGACCTTCAGAACATCGCCTGTACCAAATCATCGTTTATCAACCGAAATGTACTCGAAAGTCTGTTCCCCACAGCGACCGTGACCGAATGCCAATCCGACGATGAAGCGTTCGACGCCCTCAGGAAGGGAACGGTGCACTGCATCCTCGCCCCCAGTTCACGCGTAAAAACCATCGGTGACCGTTATGATCTCGAGGACTGCGAGACGGCCGAGCTCCCTGACACCTGTGAGCTCTCGTGCTGGATTTCGCGCGGAAAACCCGAGCTGTTGGGAATCATCAACAAGGGCATCATCAATGCCGGAGAATCGCTCTCCGCAAGCAATTACTCCTCCACGTCGTACACGGCCCAGGAATCCAACACGCTTCAATTCCTTTATCGCAACCGTGCCGCCGTTGCAGCTGCCCTCATCGGTATGTTGTCGGTCGGCATCGTCCTGCTCATCTGGGCACTCGTGCGCGCTCGAACCGAGCGCAAAAAAGCCGATGCCGCCAACGCCGCCAAGACGGCATTCCTCACGCGCATGAGCCACGATATCCGTACGCCGCTCAACGGTATCCTGGGCCTTATCGAGATCGAGGAATTGAAGGAAGGCGATATCCAGGTCGCCCGCGAGAGCCGTGCCAAGGCGCGCGTTGCCGCCAATCACCTGCTCTCGCTAATCAACGACATCCTCGAGATGGGCAAGATCGAAGACCGCAAGCTAACACTGGAACATGTGCCTTTTAACCTCAAAGAGCTCTGTGACGATACGCTGGTGCTGTGCAAGCTCCGCGCGTCCAGTAACGGCATCACAATGCAGGACAATAGTCTGCCGTACGCCACGGGGCCATACATGGTCGGCAGTCCCACCCATATCCGACAGATCATGATCAACCTGTTAGACAACAGCATTAAGTACAACAAGCACGGCGGCTCCGTCACCTTTAGCTCAAAGACCAAGCCACTCGATAACGGGCGCGCGCTCTTTTGCTTTAGCGTTTCGGACACCGGCATTGGTATGACTCCCAAGTTTTTAAAGCATATCTATGAGCCGTTTGCCCAAGAAGGTGACGATGCGCGCAGCAAGTTCCAAGGAACCGGCATGGGCATGCCAATCGTCAAGTCGCTTATTGAACTGATGGGCGGCACGATTGAGATTTCGAGTGAGGTTGGCGTGGGAAGTACGTTCAACGTCCAGATTCCGCTCGATATCGACAAAGACCCTCAGGCAAGAGAACGCGCGGACGAGCAAGCAGACAGCTGCTCGCTTGCCGGCATGAACGTTCTTTTGGCAGAAGATAACGAGCTCAATGCCGAGATTGCCCAGGCGCTGCTCGAAAGCGAAGGCATTGTCGTAACTCGCGCCGCCGATGGCAACGAAGCGGTCGACCTATACGTTGGCCGTCCCGCCGGCAGCTTCGATGCGATCCTGATGGACATTATGATGCCGGGAATGGATGGCTACGAGGCGACCCGCGCGATTCGTCTGAGCGAGAAGGTCGATGCAGCCGATATCCCCATCATCGCGCTCACCGCCAATGCCTTTGCCGAGGACGCCAAGGCGGCACACGACGCCGGTATGAACGCCCATCTGTCCAAACCGCTCGACTTTAACAAGCTCAAAAACATACTCGCCCGCATCAAGAAAAACGGATCCGTTTCGCTATAGTTTGTGCTCAACAACCATGCCCAGTAGAAAGGAAACCAACGATGTTTAGGCCCTTACGTCGAAAGAAACGCGCCATCACTGACGAGGAAGCGCGCGAACTGCTCACCACCTGCAAGCGCGGCGTCTTTGCCGTCAACGGCGACGATGGCTACCCGTACGCCATTCCCGTCAACTACTTCTTCGACGCCGAGCACGACAAGATTTATTTCCATGGCGCCAAGGCCGGCCACAAGGTCGATTCACTCAAGCGCGATGACAAGGTCTGCTTTACCGTTTACGGCAACGCGTGGTACAAGGACGGTGACTGGGCTCCCTACGTTATGAGTACCGTGGTCTTTGGCCGCTGTCGCCTGGCGAATGACACCCCCGCGTTTATCGAGGACAAAGTCCGCCAGCTCGCCCTTAAGTACTACCCTTCTGTCGAGGAGGTCGAAGAGGAAATCGCCAAGGACATTAAGGGCGTCCAGCTCTACGAGATTACGATTGAGCATCTCTGCGGCAAGCAGATTCAAGAAAAGTAAGCCTCAAAAGCAAAACTCACAAATAACAATATGGCCCGGTTCCAACCCACCTTGGAACCGGGCCATATGCTTATGAAGCGTCGGCAGCTATGTGCGCAAGCGCCTCAACGAGCTCCTGCGAGCTCACGGGTTTACTCAGGTGCGCGTCCATGCCCGCCTCGCGCGAAAGTCTGCGGTCGTCGGCAAAGGCGTTGGCACTCACGGCGATAATCGGCGTGGTCGCGGCATCCTCGCGATCGAGTGCTCGAATTAGACGCGTGGCCTCAAGGCCATCGATACCGGGCATCATGATGTCCATCAACACCACATCGTACTCGTGCGGTGCGCTCGCGGCAAACGCCTCAACGGCAGACTCGCCATCCTTAGCATGCGTCACGACGGCACCGGCACGGCTGAGCGTAAACTGCGCGATCTCGGCATTCAGATCGTTATCCTCTACGAGCAAAACGCGCAAGCCCTGGAGCGCATCGCCATCGCCCGCATCCACGCGCACTGCCTGAGGAATCTCGGAACGCTTGCATTTCTCGAACGGCAGGCGGATGGTAAACGTCGTCCCCTGCCCCAAGACGCTCGTAAAGCTCATGGTTCCGCCCATAAGCTCGACCAGCTGTTTTGCGATAGGCGCGCCCAGGCCAGTTCCCGACGAAGCACCTTCCACCCGCTGCTCCTCGCGGCAAAACGGCTCGTAGAGGTGCTGTTGGAACTCCTCGCTCATGCCAATACCGTTGTCGGCGATCGTGTATTCATAGACAGGGACGCCATCCACTGGCTCCACCTCGCGGCACACCAGGCGGACATAGCCGCCCTGGCGGTTGTACTTGACGGCATTGCCGGCAATATTGAGCAACAAGCGCTTGAGGTGCGTCACGCTCACCCGTGCATAGGGATGATCAAGCGTCTGCTGGTCGCAGATAATTGTCACCAGACGCTCCTCGGCCTGGCGCTCCAGAATATCGCGCACTTCACAGTTGAGTGCCCCCAAATTTGTGGGTACGAGGTTCAGGTCGACCTGCCCGCTCTCCAGGCGACTCATATCGAGTGCCTCGTTGGCGAGGTCGAGCAGCAGTCCCGATGCCGTCCAGATCTTTGAGCGGCACTCAGTCTGCTTTTGTAGATCGTCCGCATTGGCATCGCCGACCTCGACCATACCGCGAATGCCGTTGATGGGCGTGCGCAGATCGTGGCTCATGCGGCGCAGAAACTCCGTCTTTGCCGAGTTGGCGGACGAGGCCTCACGCGCCGCCTTTGCCAGCTTGTCGCCATAGTCGCGCTCCTGCTGCAGCAAGTCCGTCAAACGTCGACGATCAGCGCGGCGACGCACCATCACAACAACGGCTATAACACCGCTGTAGAGCACCAGCACGCCGGCAGCAACAGCCGCGACGACCTCAAAGTAGCGCCGCGCCGAGGCATAGGTGTACACGTAGAACCCGCGCGCTTTTCCAAATGTGCCCAAATACCACTCGCCGCTGGCGTTGACCAGTCGGACTTTGCCGGGCAGGCATCGATCCTTAATACCGTCGACAATAAAGACATCCGTTGCAGGCAGATTGAATACGCCCAATATGGTGGGTTCAACGGCATTGGTCGCAACGACCTTGCCATCGCTTTCGATCACGATATTGCCACTGTCGATGGTCTCATAACCACCGAGCAGGCTCTGCAGTTTGAGCGTATTGCTCGCGACCGCCTTGGCGCTCTGGTGCCTCACCGCGACAACGATGCCCTCGCCATCTTGCCGGGTCACGCAACCAATGTCTGCAACCGAATCATCCGAAAGCGTAATGCGGGCGGTATAGGACTTAAGCGGATGGGCTGCCACCTCCAGCACGGGTGCTTCCTTGAGATACGTAGCGAGCGACTCGTAGCCCACGCCATCCGTCGAGGACTCGGACACCAAATTGCCCGATGCGTCCGTCACGATCAGTGCACTCACGTTGAACTGGTCGGTATATTGCTCCAGCATGGCGTTATCCACCGAACCGTCGCGCTCCATATCGCGCGCTGTCTCTCCGGCGATCTCCATAACGCGAATCAGGTTTTTGGTCGTATAGGCGCTGTTGAATGCATCGTAGGAAAGGCTCTGCGTCGCCACGTAATCGACAACGTCGGCAAAACGCTGCTCGGCTTGGGCCGTCGTGTAACCGTAGCTCATCATGCCGGCAGCAACCGAGAGCGCTATCCCCAGCAGAGCGACAAGGAGCCATGCCCCTGCCGAACGATTGCCCCGCTCCTGAGCGGCGTGGTCGGGTGCATCGATCATGACAGGCCCTCCATATTCAAAAATGGCGAAGGGTCATCAAAGTACTTTGACACCAGACGTTCCATGGTGCCATCGGCAAGCATTTCTTGGTAGGCATGAGTAAGCTTGACGTCGATGCCACGCGTATCGTTGATATCGAAAGCGGTACCCAAACCAACTTCTAGCAGCGGCTCATCCAAAATGCGATACATCACACCATAATCTTTTTCGTAGGTGAGCAGCGAGGACTCATGCGCGGCGATGGCGTCGACCAGGCCCTCGACAAGTGCCGGGTTCAGGTATGAGCGATCCGAAAAGCAGTAGAGCTCTTTAATCTGCGGAACGTTTTCATTTGTATGATTGAGCAAAATGTCCTCGGGCTTGGTGGTGGACTGAACGGCCACGACCTTGTCCTCAAGATCGGCAAGCGTGTAGATATCGCTCTGGGGATCGACCGCGACCACCTGGCGGCTCGCAAGGTACGGGCCGGCCCAACGATACTCGTTTTCGCGACCCGTCATGCTAAAGCTGCCCATGACGCAATCGAGTTCGCCGCTCGCCAACAGCTCGTTCTTCTTTTCCCAATCGATCAGCTGGTACTTTGGTTTGTAACCAATGCGGGCCAAAGCCTCGGTCAATATCTCAACATCCAGGCCAACGATATCGCCGTACTCGTCGGTATACACAAACGGTGGATAGAGGTCGCTGCCGACGTTGAGCGTCTTGAGGTCGTCGTCTTTGACCTGCGAGGCGTCCAGACCTTTTGATGCAGACGTCGAGGCTTCGCCATTACGCCCAGAACAGCCAGCTATCGCTACGACAAAGGCACTCGCCACCGCAAGCGCAACAAACAACGATATGGCAACCGAGCGACGGGGTCTTTTCATCGAGCTCCAGACGATCCTGTTTACAGACTGAAATGGTAAGAAATAATAGCAAACAAAACCACACAAGTGCCCAATGGTTACAGACGTTTTACCATGCGGGGCCTTCCAGCCGACTTGGCAGAAGGCCCCACATGCAGTGCTCACTTACCGTGCATTAAAAACGTAGCGGTCCAGGCGGTCGCACGCTTCCTTTACGCGCGAAAGCGGCAGCGCCAGATTCACGCGAATGTGGCAGGGCCCGTGGAACGGACGGCCGTCCTGATACCCCACGCCCACGCGCGCCCCCTCGTCAAGCAGCCACTGAATATCGCGGCCATGCTCGCGGCACCACTCGATGCAGTCCAGAAACACCATGTACGTGCCCTGCGGACGCGAATAAGACACGCCCTCAAAATGCTCGTCCACGTAATTGCAGAAGTACTCGATATTGCCGGCAAGCACCTGGTTGAGCTCGTCCACCCACTCGTAGCCCTGCGGCTGGTAGGCACCGATAAGCGCATGCATGGAGAGGACGTTCATCTCGTTGTAGTGGGTCTTGTTGGACACGACGCACACGCGGTCGCGCAGCGTCTCGTTATAGATGATGTGATAGCTGCCGACCAGACCCGCCAGGTTGAACGTCTTGCTGGGCGCGTAGAGGGCAACCGTGCGCATGCGGGCATCCTCGCTCACCGACTGCGTCGGGATGTGCTTGTGCCCCGGCAGGATGATATCGGACCAAATCTCGTCCGAGATCACTACGCAATCGTGCTGGCGATAGATGTCCATGGCGCGCTCGATCTCGTCGCGTTCCCATACGCGGCCGCAGGGATTGTGCGGCGAGCAGAACACCGCGGCATGGATGTGGTTTTGGGCGAGCTTGTGCTCCATGTCCTCAAAGTCCATACGCCACACGCCCTGGTCGTCGAGCTTAAGCGGGCTGTGGACAATGTGATAGCCCGCGGCCTCAATGGACTTGGTAAAGCCGATGTAGGTAGGGCTGTGGACCAGCACCGCATCGCCCGGCTGGACATACGCGCGCAGCGTCGACACGACGCCGCCCAGCACGCCGTTTTCGTAGCCGATATGTTCAGGGCTCAAACCTTCGACGCCATTGCGGCGGTTCTGCCATTCGATGATGCGATCGAAGTACTCAGCGCGCGGGTTAAAGTAGCCAAACATGGGGTGCTGGGCACGCTGAATGATGTGTTCCTGGACCGTGGGCACCGTGGCAAAATTCATGTCGGCCACCCACATGGGGATGCGGTCGAAGCCCTCGTCGGGTGCATTCGGAGCCATACCGGGGATCTCACCCCAAGAGTCAACGGCGATGGAGTCCATGCCGTGGCGGTCGATGATTGAAGTGAAGTCGTATTTCATGCTGGACTCCCGTGCAAAGTTGATTGTTTTGGTAGGCGTTATTGTCCACCAGCGTGGGCGGTTTTGGCGCGGGGTTTGGCGCTTAATTTGACGGGTACGGACGAATGGCTGGTTAGTCTTGCGCGTCGTTGACGGCAACTACGGTTAGCTGGGTTTCATCGACCGCAAACGATATGTCGAGCCCGGCGTAAGCCAAGTGATAAACGCGGTTTGGCTCGTGCTTGCTGCCTGCGCGGCGTGGATCTTGGCGAAGGACCTCGACCAAGCCGGGGAGCTTTGCGGGCGGGACCATATCCTGCAGCGCTTGCGGGAACTCGACGTTGAGCTCTTGCCACGGAGCATCCTCAATCCAGCCGCCCGTCGCATCCGGGTGACAGTCGGCAAATGGAATGTAGGGCTTAATGTCGTAGATGGGCGTGCCGTCGCGCAGGTCGGCCCCCAGCACATGGATGATGGGCCCATCGTCGGTGAGCTCGACACGGTCGAGCTTGACGCAGGTGAGCCCGATGGGATTAGGGCGAAACGGACTGCGCGTGGCAAACACGCCCACGCGCTCGGCTCCACCCAGACGCGGCGGGCGCACGGTTTTCGACCACTTGACGTTGGTGCCGGACCTGTCCTGCGACTTGGCATCGGCAGCTATGTCGTTTGCCGTGCCGCCGGGCGTTCCGTTTTCGAAGCGCCACAGCAGCCATAGATGAGAGAAGGAGTCCAGGCCCTCAACCGCCGCATTGGAGGCAAATTCCGGCTCAAAGACGATGCGTCCCTGCAGATGAGGCGCCAAAAAGCTGTTGCGCGGAATGCCGAACTTCTGCGGCAGGTCGGTATGTATGTGTGCAATAGGTTCCATGCCGGTCATTGTACGGCATGGAGACGTGGGGCGTTGCGCGCAATTCTTCGCCGCGGTCTCCCGTCGTGCAACCAACGGTTGCTTGGAAGGGCGCCTGCCGCCGCGTATGCTTAAGCCATCAACCAGCAGAAAGGAGCCGCTATGGCCTTTGCAGAAAAGCTCATTGCCATCCGTCGCGCCCATCACCTTACTCAGGAGCAGCTCGCCGCCAAGCTCTTCGTCACACGCCAAGCCGTCAGCCGCTGGGAGCGCGACGAGGTCACCCCGGGCATCGACATGATGAAGCTCATCGCCGCCGTAACCGGCGAGCCACTGTCCCATCTGCTCGAAATGCCCGAGCACTATTGCCAGAGCTGCGGCATGATACTCACGCCCAACGACTGCGGCACCGATGCCACGGGCACCGCGACCGACCATTACTGCAAGTGGTGCTACGACCACGGCAAGTACACCTACGACACCACCATGGAGGCAATGATCGAGGATTGTGCCCCGCGTCTGGCACAAAACACCGGCATGTCACTCGACGAAGCCGTCTCGCTCATGGGCGCCGTCTTGCCGCAACTGGAACGCTGGCGCGCCGTGCAGGAAAACGAGGAGCGCTACGGCGCCGAAGCGCGGGCGCGCTATGGCGACGAGGCGATCGATGCAGCAAACGAAACGTTACTGGATATGGATCCTCAGACATGGAACGACATGAAGGAACTTGAACGCGCCATTTTGGGCCAGCTCTCGATTGCCATGGGCATTGGCGATGCGAATGGAAGCGAGGCTCGCAAGCTTGTCGCGATGCATCGTCGCTGGATTGCCCTCAACTGGGGATGCGAGCCCCAGAACGAAGCGTACCTGGGCCTCGCCAATGGTTATCTTGCCGATCAGCGCTTTGTTGACTACTACGACAAGCCCTGCGGCACCGGAGCCGCGGCGTTTCTGGTCCAGGCCATCGAGTCGTCACTGGTCCGCGCATAGACCGCGGCGGCTTTGGGTATTTCAATCAAAACCGCAACCGATTGGAGACCTATGACTACTGATCACGAGCTCGTGCTTTACGTTATGACCGGCTGCCCGTATTGCATAAAAGTCAAGCGATTCCTTGCCGATAACGGTGTGACCATTCCCGAGCGCAATATCTCGACCGATACCGAAGCCGAGCAGACACTCATCGCCGTCGGCGGAAAGCGCCAGGTTCCCTGCCTGTTCATCGACGGCAAGCCACTCTACGAGTCGAGCGACATCATCGCATGGGTACAGAAGAACCTGCTCTAGTACGCGCATCCCGTCCGTCCAAGGCCCCACCCCATACGGCCTAAACATGTACGTCAGCATCCAAAATCGACATTTTTCGACATCTTTGGATGCTGGTGTACAGCTTTTGGGTAGTCATGGACGCTCTTAGCCGGCTATTTGTTTGAGGCGACCTTTGGATTATGGCTGTTTGACGCCTCTGGAAAGGTTTCCGAGAGGGCTGTGGTCAAAAAAAGGCAAATATGAGTACTGCTACCTGTTTAGTAGCAGCGATTTTGATCACTTCAGGAACTATTCAACGTTCCACTCGTCCGCAGACGACGTTATTTCTCCTCATATGTTCAATAAAAGTAGCTCCTAATGGGAACAAATCTCATCAGGAGCTACTATTTATAGCAAAGTAAATGCAACCATAATGGCAACAGTACTCATATTTGCCCTTTTTTGACCACGACCCTCCAGAATAGTCGCTGAGAACGACACTAAATGACAAAATCCGGCACTTGGACGTTCTTATATGAGTAGCCATTGAAGGACACCTAACGACTACTCCCATTCGCGACACACTGTGTCGCGAATTAAGCTGGTCTCACCACCGAAGACCAGTGAAAGCTCCTGGCCAGAATCTCGATAGTTTGTTAAAGTGCCCCCCTCTGCAAGTTCAATGAGCGCTCATGTTCCAAACTGAAAAATGAAGAAATATCGAAGCCATCGACGCTCATTTTCTATCGAAAAAAATAGTCAAAACAAGCTAATTAGCTTGATAAGCTGCTTGTACTTTTGTCTACAAAACTGTATACAAAAAGAGATTCCGACAACCAGCGCTCGACATTATGCCAATCGATAGGAGGCGCTATGGACGCTAAGCAACTCGAAAAGATGATCGGATTTGCCCCCGGAGAGTTGGAAAAGGCCGCGGAGGCATACGAAAAAGATGAGTGGCCGAAGGGTCGCACCATCAAGCTGGGAAGACCGCCGATTTCTGACGAGCCAAGCGTTGTTTTATCCGCACGTGTGGGTGAATCGGTCCTTGAAGCCTTTGATGCAAAAGCAAAGCGCCATGGGCAAACACGCACGGAGCGACTCAGGGAGCTCATCACGCTTGATGCAATGATTGCCTAGTTACCCACCACACCCAAACATGTACGCCAGCATCCAAAATCGACATTTTTCGACATCTTTGGATGCTGGCGTGCAGCTTTTTGTGGGTAGTCATTGGGGACGTTCCTAAATGACTAGTCGTTAAAGAATGTCCCCAATGACTAACTAGCCGTGGAAGCGGGCTATGGGTGCAAGTGGCTGCTCGCGAAAGACGCGATCGACGGCGGCGCGGTATTCGTCGACCTTTTTAGTCTTGCGTACGAGCTTGTGAACGGTAGCGGGATCGGCGAAGGCGCATTTGGCGTAGAACCACCACTCCTTCATACGAAAGACCGCGTTGCCGCCAATCTCTTCTGCATAGGCCGCAAACAGCGTGTCGTGGAAACGCTGCAGCTCAGCATCCGTGGCAGCAGGACCGCCGTTGACCATACGAGCCAGAGCGGGGTTCGCGAGCAGGCCGCGCCCCAGCATCACATGGCGTGTGCCGGGATAGGCCTCCACCAGCGCATCCATGTCCTCTAAATCAAAAATGTCGCCGTTATAGGCGACCGGAAACGGCGCACGCTCCAGCGTTTCGCCGTAAAACTCCTTACGCGGCGAGCCCGTATAGCGGTCCTTTTGCACGCGCGGGTGCACGATCAGCTCTGCCAACGGTATGCGGCAATACAGATCGAGCACGCGCTCGTATTCGTCGTCACTCTCCAACCCCAACCTGGTCTTGACCGATACCGGCAGCGGAGAGCGCTCACACACGTCACTCAAGAACACCTCAAGCTCGTCCAAGTTGCGCAAAAAGCCCGATCCCTTGCCCTTGGCGACAACCGTACCCGAGGGGCAGCCAAGGTTGAGATTGACCTCGCGGTAGCCCATGTCGGCAAGCACCTGCGCCGCCCACACAAACTCGTCCGCGTTCTTGGACATCAGCTGAGGCACTACGTTGAGCCCCTGGTTGTTGGCAGGATCGATCTCCTTAAGCGCCTTGCCGCCAAAGCGGTTTCCCACCCGCGGCGGCGGCAAAAACGGCGTGTAATAACAATCGAGCGCGCCAAAGCACTCCGCATGCACGCGACGGAACACATGCCCGGTAATCCCCTCCATGGGGGCCAACGATAGAATCATCAACATCTACTCTCAGATCAATGCGGCAAAGGGGCTGCCCCTTCATCACATACTATTCAAGCGGTTCAGAAACTCTTCGCAGGCGCGGGAACGCAGGCGATATTTTTTCCACACCAGATACGACGCAATGGTAAGCGGCGGCTCAAATGGGACAAAACGCAGGTCGCTACATTCATCTATCTGCAGCAAGCTTCCAACGCTAACCGCACACGCGGCGCCCGAACGCACCAGATGCGACGCGTTGCCGATAAGATCGAAATGCCCCACGATGTTGAGCTCGTCGACACTGAGGACGCCACTCGACCACGCTTCTAGGTCCAGCGCTCGATTCGTGGTGCGCGAACTCACCAGCAGCGGCATATTCGCCACGTCCGCAGGCGTCAGCACGTCCCGGCCACCCCATGAACCGCTCGCGGCGACAACGGCACCAACTCGATCCGCCTCGGGCATGCGAATCCATTCGTATTTCTCGACGTTAACGGGTTCCAGCAACAACGCAAAGTCGAGCAGGCCACGCTCCAAGCGTTCCTCCACTGCATCGGCGTTACCGGTATAGAGCTCAATCGTCACTCCGGGATAAGCCCGACGCAGCTCTGTAAAAGCATCGAGCACCCTCCGCATCGATTTGGTTTCGCCGGCGCCAATGCGGATAACGCCCGCAATGCCGAGCTCCCGATCAGCCAACTCTTGCTCGGTCTGTTCCACCAGCAAGACGATCTCCTCGGCGCGCTGGCGCAGGCGCATGCCATCGCTCGTGAGCACGCACGATCGATTGGTGCGCTCGAACAGCTCCACACCCAGCTCGCGCTCAAGATCGGCAATCTGACGTGACAGCGTAGGCTGTGTCACGTGCAGCACATTTGCCGCTTCGGTCATGTTTTCCTCGCGGGCCACAGCAAGAAAATAACGCAGCGTTCGCAGCTCCATGCTTGCTCCTTCGTGCACAACGGAGAACCCCATTCGGTCCGTTTCGTTTCACATATGTATTCCGTATACCTAGCTAGTTGATATAGGCAATATACATTATCAACCTATCAACGTACGCTATAGCCATCCCCTCAAGAACAAGGAGAACGGCATGCAGTACACAACCCTTGGCCATTCCGGCATCAAAGTGTCTAAACTCTGCCTGGGAGGCATGAGCTTTGGCGAACCCAGCCCCGACTTTCATCAGTGGACCATCGGACCCGACGACACACGCGCCGTCATCAAACGCGCACTCGACACCGGAATCAACTTTATCGATACCGCGAACTGCTACAGCTTTGGCACGAGCGAATAGTACATAGGCGCCGCCCTGCGCAATCTGGGTATCGCTCGCGAGAGCGTCGTGCTAGCCAGCAAGGTTCACTTCAACGAAGGCGGCCTTTCCGCCGACGCCATCAAACGCGAGATCGAAGGCTCGCTCAAGCGCTTGGGCACCGATTACCTAGACCTCTACATCATCCACCGCTTTGATTACGACGTTCCCATGGAAGAGACCATGGAGGCGCTCAACGACTTGGTGCGCGAGGGCAAGGTTCGCGCACTCGGCGCCAGCGCCATGTATGCCTATCAGCTGCACAACCTGCAGATCGTCGCACGCGACCATGGATGGACGCCCTTTACGAGCATGCAGTGCCACTACAATCTGCTGTACCGAGAGGACGAGCGGGAGATGATTCCGGTGTGCCGCCAGTTCGACATGGCCCTTACGCCATACAGCCCCATGGCGTCGGGACACCTCTGCCGCCCCACATGGGAAAGCTCGAGCATGCGTGGCACCACCGACATGACCATGGCCAGCAAGTATGACCATGACCGTGCCATCGACATGCCCATCGTTGAGCGCGTGGCCAAGGTTGCCGCCGATCACGACGTGCCGATGCCGCAGATTGCGCTGGCATGGCACTGGGCGCGTGGCGTCGAGGCGCCCATCGTGGGTTGCTCCAAGCCCGAGCGCGTCGATGACGCCGTGGCCGCGCTCGACATAACGCTCTCCCCCGCCGAGATTGACTTCCTCGAAGAGCCCTATCAACCGCACACGCTCGTTGGTCCCAAAGCCCGTCCCGGCGAAAAGCCGCTTGCCGGTAGCACCAAAGCCAAAGTCAAAACCACAAAGTGACGACATGGACGACAACATCATCGATGGCCTACACGATGCCGGCTGCAGCGAAGAGCTTATCGAGCTGTACGGCTCGGCCGCCAGCGACTGCGCGCGCATTTGCCTGCTAAAACGACATCGCCGCGAGTTGCTCGATGATATTCACTCGGGGCAGCAGAAGCTCGAACGCCTTGACTATCTTATCTACCGGCTACGTAACGCATCAACCGAATGCAGGACAAACCGCACGGCATCGCGGTCAAGAGAAAGCGCCAAATGCACCTCAGCATAAGGTCCAAACCACAGCAACGAAAGGAACTCCATTGGCTAAGACACTTGTAACATATTTCAGCGCAACGGGTACCACAAAGAACGTTGCCACTCGCTTGGCTCGCGTGGCGGACGGAGATCTGTTCGCCATTGTGCCTGCCAATCCATACACAAGCGCCGACCTCGACTGGCGCGACAAACAGAGCCGCAGCACACTCGAGGCAGCCGACCCCTCCTGCCGTCCTGCCATAACCTCCAGGGTCGAGTGTATCGAAGACTACGACACCATCTTTTTGGGATTTCCCATCTGGTGGTACGTGGCACCGGCGATTGTCAACACATTCCTCGAGTCTTACGACCTGACAGGCAAAACAATCGTCCTGTTTGCCACCTCGGGCGGGAGCGGAATGGGCAAGACGGCGTCGATCCTTAGAGCAAGCGCTCCGGGCGCAAAGATCGTTGACGGCGGCGTCCTCAACAACGTAAGCGACACCGAACTCGAGAAGCTCGCGGCAAGGTACCTCTAACGCGGCAAAGACCGACAAATCGACGGGAAAATGCCATGGAAAAATGAAGCCCACGAGAACGGCATCACCGCCAACGGTTGATTTAGTCATGTGACCTTCGACTGCCTCGGCAAGGATGCGAGCAACGGACAGCTCGAGCCTATGGACGACGAGCGGCACGGTGCCTCGGGGATCCAAGTCGACAATCCACCCAAAACAGAGGTGGCCACCCGGCACCAACCGCCTCTCCAACCGTCCCAGCAAAACGAGGTGAATGGTTTTTCGAGAAGTGAACGAGTAAAATTGGACCCCCGAAGCATCGACACTTTTGGAAGGCCAATTCCTGCGGTTTTATCACTCAAATCCTGCGGTTTTAGCGTCGAAAAACGTGGGTGCTTCGCGGGTTCAAATTAGGTCGTTCACTTCTCGGGAAACCATTCACCTTCGATTTGCCGATGCCCACAAACAGCAAAGGGGGCCGCCCCATGGCGGCCCCCTTTGCTCGTTATTCGTCCCTCGGCAGCGGCTTCATGCTCCAAAAGACGACGTTCGCGATCAAACGATCACCAACAGCATGCTGTTAACCGCTATGCCTGAACAACAGACACCCTCCACTCATCTATACTCAAGAGCGTGTGCGCATCGCCCAAAATCGATGAGAGTCGAGGCCCCCATGCAGCAGCTCACCGAACGAGAAAAGAAACGCATCCAGCGGTACTGCATGTACCCCAAGATCGCAGCGACCGCACTCATCATGTCGTTCGTAGCATGCCTGTTGATGTTGCCGCTCCAAATGATCAACGATATCGCGTTCCACCAAAAGGAATTCCAACCCGCGGGCATATATACCGCCATCGCACTCACCGTAATCGAGCTCGCCATCTTTTGCTATTGCGCCCTTGCACCACGCTTTGGGATGCAGGGCAAACAGTGGAAGGAGCTGCAGGGCAGGCTTGCGGTAGCCCAGACCAACAAGGACCGTTCCGCGGAGGTCGCCGGCGTACTTGCCACGCAAGCTGCCGGCCGCCTGCTCAAGAACAGCGACAACGATCTCGCGCGCAACCTGGGCGGTGCCGCCGAGGTCGCCAGCGCCGTAGGGGCAGTCGCCACGGCGGCAGACGTGCTGGCTGAAACCTCGAGCAATGCCGAGGCCATGGCAAACGCATACGGCGTGACGATCCCAAGCGTCAAGAAGCAGATCATGGCTCTCGCGGTGTTGCCCGTCATTGTGCTGCTTGGCGTCTACATCCCGCAGTTTGTCCAGGGAAATAACGAGCTTCAGGCAAGAAAGGCTGCAGCCGCCGAGCAGCTCGCCATCGCGCAAGATGCCTTGGAGCCCGTGTGCGAACGCGTCGCGGCAGACGACCCATACGAGTCGTATCACGACTACGGCTACCGCATTATCGGCTATCTGCGCGATAACGACCTCGGCGCTCAAGCAGCCTATGTCTACCTTTCTTTTGATGCAGATGGCATGCTCACGGACGTCGATTACACCAGTCAGATCGACCCCGAGGCAAGCCTTGCAGACAACCTCGCCCGCGCCGAGCAGGATATCGCGACGCTCTGCGCCCCGCTCTACGGGCTGGACATTTCCGTTGCCACACCGGGCCTCCTCACGCCATGCAGCCTGTCGGATGAATTTAAACAGGCATTTTTAGCCGGATCCTTATATGAAGAAATCAGCATCAAGACGGAGGACGAATCTATCAAGTCGTACTACACCTTTGACACCGAGCCCAAGGAGGAGTTCGACGAATACACCCACCCGGAAATTAGGCTCATGCTCTCTGCAAAGAAGAACTAAAGGCTTACGCTCTAATTGCCGCTCGCAAACATCGTCTATATCTCGAGGTCTAATACTTTTCCGAGAAGTGAACGGCTGTATTTGGACCCCCGAAGCATCGACATTCTCTGACGCCAAAACCGCAGGATTCAACAATCAAAACCGCTGGAAATTGCATCTCAAAAGTGTCGACGCTTCGGGGGTCCATTTTGACTCGTTCACTTCTCGGAAAAGTATTAGACCTCGAATTCACAAGCCGCTCAATGTGACAAAGGAACCGTCCCTTGTCACATTATTCAGAGCGCAGGGCCTCCACGGGATCCTTCCTGGATGCGCTGCGGGCCGGCAGCAGGCCAGCGACAACCGTCAGCAGTACCGAAATTGCAATGAGCACCAGCGCATCCTGCACGGGCAGGCTCATCAGATTGGGCACCTGTTTGGCAGCAAGCGCCCAGGCATTAACCGGAAAGCTCACGGCCACCACGACGACAATGGCAAAGACGCCGGCGATGAGGCCTTCGATAAAGGTCTCGGCATTGAATACGTTGGCCACGTTGCGCTTCGACGCGCCGATCGCGCGCAGGATGCCAATCTCCTTCTTGCGCTCCAGCACGCTGATGTAGGTGATGATGCCGATCATGATGGAGCTCACCACCAGGCTGATACTCACGAATGCGATGAGCACCAAGCTGATGGTGTTCACGATGTCGGTCACCGAGCCCATGATGATACCCATGTAGTCGGTGTACGAGATTGCCTGTTCATCGTGACCAGCGGCTTTGACCTGCTTGTTGTACGCATCGATATGGTCGAGCACGCGCTCCTTGGCCTCAAAGTCGCGCGGGAAAATCTTGACCGAGATGGGGTCTGCCTCGTCTGCATAGCCCAGCGTGGTCAGGTTGTTGTCGTGGGTGAGTTTCGACGCCTTCGCATAGCTCATCATGAGCGAGCTCAGGTCCTCGGCGTCCATGTTGAAGTGAATGGCATGAGCAAAGGCACTCGCATCCACGCGCATGGCGCTCGCCAGGCTAGCAAAACTCGACGACATCCGCGTCGCCATCTGGCCCATGAGCCCTGCTGCGCCTGCCTTGAGCTGAGCTGACACCGTCGCCGCAATCTGATCGCTGATCGACTTCATCATCTGATCCATAGCCTGCTGCAGATACGGAGCCAGCTGCTTTTGCACATAGTCGGTCATCGCCTGCTGCAGGCGCTCGGCCAGGGCATCGCCGCCGAGCGCTTTGAGCTGGGCCAGGATTTGCTGGGCTGCCGCATCATTCTCAAGATACGCCGAGAACGCGGCGGCAAGCTTTGACGCGTCCTTAAGATCATCGGGTGTCAGCGCCTTAAACTGATCAGACTGCAAAAAGCCCTCAAACAGCTGGTTGGCTAGCGTTCCCACCTGCTGCATTTGCTCGGGCGTGAGTTCCAGACCGTCAAAGATACCCGAGAAATCTGGGGCCGGCGCTTTGGCCATGATGTCGCTGAAGTCGATGTCCCTACCAACGCCCGAAAGGTCAATATCCAGCCCGGACAAATCAAGACCCGACAGGTCCATACCGCCGGCAACACCCGAGAGCGCAGACGCATCGAACGAGAACGCGCTCTTGAGCGCCGCCTCGTCCACACTGAACATGCTGCCCAGATCCACGCCTTGCTTGGCCTCGCCCTGCAGTTCATCGAAAGACTTGCCGGTAAACACATCTGTCTCGGGGTGGGCAAGCTGCTCTTGCACAATCTGCGAATCGGCGGCGCGCTCCATAAGCCGGCGAGTCAGCGCATGTGTATAGGCAATGCCCGGAGACAACGCGCTCGCATTGGCCGTCTCGTTAGGTCGCACCACGCCCACAATGTGCACGTCGATACCGTCGGCAACCTTGGCAGCCATAAAGTCGGCGTCGCCAGACATGTCGGTCCACATGCCGGTCTCTTCGTTTTTACGATAGGCATCGGCCGGCGACAGCATCTTAAACGTCGTGGACAACGCATCGTCGTAGGTAAAGTCGGTACCGGTCTCGGGCGTTTCGACCCCACCGTCGGCCGTCATAGCACTGTTAACCAGGTCGTTGAGCTCATCGATATCCAGCGCACCGATGCTATAGAGCGTGTAGTCGCCCACCGTACCGCGACTCGAAAGCACCATCACGGCTTCGTTGGCGGACGTGGGCCAGTGACCGGCGACGACATCGTACTGGCTGTCGAGCAGACTCTGGTCGTCGATCATCTCGTTAAAGACCGAGGTTCCCATGGATTCCATGCTCACCGTTGCCGCCGAACTTGCGCCTCCGCTCATGGCCTCGGTCATGGCGTTGGGCACCAGCCGGACGGGCTTCTCGTCGCCCTTGCCGGCACGATAGACAACCGGCGATACACCGTAGCCGTACTGGATGGCGTTGACTTCTTTATCGATGCCGTCGCCACCGGCATCGAGCCATGCCTTAAAGCTCGTCATGTCGTTGGACTTAACGCTCGCAAACATATCCTTTACGGCCGTGACCACGGGGATCTTATCGGTTCCCTTAGCTTTGCCACCGGTACCGTCGGACAAATCCCCGCCGTTGGACGCCTCATCATCCGCAGCCCCCTGTCCGCCCATCATGGACGACAGGTCGTAATCCTGCTTGGAAATGGTGAGCGGGTAGCTCGAAAGCGTATCCTCCTCGACCTTCTTGATGTAGCCGTTTACGCCATTGGACAGCGCCAGAATCGCCGCGATACCGATAATGCCAATCGAGCCCGCAAAGGCAGTCATGGCCGTGCGGCCCTTCTTGGTCATGAGATTTCGGGCAGAAAGCCCCAGCGCCGTCACAAAGCTCATCGAGGTTTTGCGCGTAGGCTTGGCCTCGCGGCGCGTGGCCTTGGCAACATCGAAGGGGTCGGAATCGTCGGTGATCTTGCCGTCCGCCAGGTTGACGATGCGCGTGGCGTACTGGTACGCCAGCTCGGGATTGTGCGTGACCATAATAACCAGACGGTCGCGTGCCACGTCCTTGAGCAGGTCCATGACCTGTACGGATGTCGTTGAATCCAAAGCGCCGGTCGGCTCGTCGGCCAGCACAATCTCGGGATCGTTGATCAGCGCACGGGCGATGGCCACACGCTGCATCTGCCCGCCCGAAAGTTGGCTCGGGCGCTTGTTAACGTGCTCGCCCAGGCCGACTTTCTCCAACGCCTCGCGCGCACGCTGGCGGCGCTCGGCATGCCCCACGCCCGTAAGCGTGAGCGCCAGCTCCACGTTTTCCAAAATGGTCTGATGCGGAATGAGGTTATAGCTCTGGAACACAAAGCCGATGCGGTTGTTGCGATAGGCATCCCAATCGCGATCGTGAAAATCCTTGGTCGAGATGCCGTCGATCAGCAGGTCGCCGGAATCGAAATGATCGAGCCCACCGATAACGTTGAGCATCGTGGTTTTACCCGAGCCCGAAGGACCCAGAATGGCCACGAACTCGTTATCGCGAAAAGATAGGCTTACGCTGTCGAGCGCCACCTGCGTAAACGACTGCGTAACGTACCTTTTGCAAATACCTTTGAGCTCCAACATGGACGGCAACCTCTCCCACGCGGGCGCACTTGCCCGCTCTCCCCCGCCGTTCGTATTCGACGCGTTTGTCCTACTCTATCCCCATTTTTTGCCGGAACCAGTGAGGAATCTAACGAACCGCGCCAAAAAAACGAACGGGACGGCACCCAAAAGAAGAGGTCCCGAGCGGGACCTCTATATGGTGGAGTTTATCTTGAAAGGTAGCGGACTACTTCGCACAGCGACACACGATCCTCGCTATGCTTTACGCGTTTCCTACTGCTCGCTATTCGCAATCGCCTGATCGATCAGCTTGTCGAGTGCTGCGCGCTGCTCGGCGGAGCTGATGGCTCCCACGATTGGATCCCCTACGATGTTGCCATTCTGATCGATGACATACGTCGTCGGGAACGAGAACAGATTTGACGTAAACTTGCCGGCCTCGCTATCCGACTTGAACCAGATGTTCTTATATGTCACGCCCTTCTTGCTCAGCACGTCCTTGGCATCTGCAATCTCGCCCTTGTTGCCATCGAGCGTAAAGGAATTGACGCCCACGACCTGGCCGCCCTTCTTGGCAAGCTCCTGATTCAATTTCTCAAGATCGCCCAGCTCGCCCACGCACGGCTTGCATGTAGTGAACCAGAAGTTCATGACGGTGACCTTGTTCTTAGAGAACAGCTCGTCGCTGTTCACGTCGTTGCCGTCCAAGTCCTTGCCCGTAAAGCTGGGGAACTTCGTCGCCTCGCTCGAAGCATTGGCACCAGCCGTCATGCCAGCGGTCGAAGCGTCGACGCTCTCGCCTGCACTCGGCGTGCTTCCACAGCCGGGGAACTCCTTCTCCAGGCTCTCGAGCTTGTCCTCGATCTCCTTAATCTGCTGTGCACCGGCCTTGAGTGTCTTAAGCTCATCCGCCGTGAACTCATCCTTGGCGCCGTCGATGGTCTTGAGCAGAAAATCGCCGTAATTGCTGCCGTCCTCAATCATTGCCGAGTCTTTATTTGCCGCATTGAATACCTTTTCCCACAGCGCGTTATCACTCGAAAAGATCTCGTTCTCCTTCTGCATGAGCTTCGCATACAGCTCGGCGGCCTCGTCGGCATTGGCCGGCTTCTGCGCAGTGAGTTCTGCAATCTTAGGATCGGAGCTCGCAGATTCGCTCGCATTGCCACCGGGCGCCGAACATGCCACAAGGCACAAGGCCAATACCGGCACCATAAACAGGGCCGCAATCTTAGAAAGCTTCATAGTCATTCCTCCGTTTTGTCGAAGCTTGTTTACTTTTTATCGGCGGTCAAGGGGAGCTTTTCCGCCGACACATCCAGGCCATAGCGATAGCTGATGGCATCGACGGGACAGGCCCCGATGCACTTTCCGCACCGGATACATTCGGCATGATTGGGCGCCCGGACCACATCAACGTCCATCTGACAAACCCTTGAACACTTGCCGCACGAGACGCATTTGCACGCGTCGACCTGAATCCCCAACAAGGACACCTTATTCATGAGCGCATAGAATGCGCCGAGTGGACAAATCCATTTGCAGAAGGGGCGGTAGAACAAAACGCTCAGCACTACCACGGCAATGAGAACGGCAAGTTTCCAAGTAAAGAGATGTCCCAACGCAGATCGAATGCCGGCATTAGCAATGGCCAGCGGAATGGCGCCCTCGAGTACGCCCTGCGGACAGATGTACTTACAAAAGAACGGATCGCCCATCCCCACGTCGTTAACCACCAAGACGGGCAGCAGCACCACGGCAAACAGCAGCACGACATACTTGATGTACGTGAGCGGCTTGAGCTTTTTCGTGGAGAACTTTTTGCCGGGAATCTTATGAAGCAGCTCCTGCAGCCAGCCAAACGGGCACAGAAAGCCGCATACAAAACGTCCCAGCAGCACGCCGAGCAAAATGAGCGTGCCGGTAACATAGTAAGAAAAGTTGAACTTGGATGAACCTACCACCGACTGGAACGACCCGATGGGGCACGCACCCGATGCCGCGGGGCACGAATAGCAATTAAGTCCAGGTACGCAGACTGTTTTTCCCGCGCCTTGATAGATGCTTCCTTTGGCAAAGTTTGGCAGGTGAATATTGGTGACCAGCGTCGCCGCCGCCTGAATGAATCCTCGAAATCGGGCCAAAACATGCGACGCGGTGTTTTCTCTTTTATCCAATTCCGATACACTCCAAGCACAGCCTAATCGCTTTGGCCAGCACGGCATCCGCCTCGCCACGCATAACACCAAAGCACACCATGGCAACTCCGACGATCAACAAAGCGACCTGTACCATGGGTTTTACCGCTTTGAACAACTCGACCACTCCTTTCGTTACGCGACCATTGGACCATATCGACTATAAAATCCGTGTTAAGCGCGATTTGGAATGTGCAAGGAGACTGTTATGCGTATTTTGATCGTCGAAGACGAGCGAGCACTGTGCGATGCAATCGCGCGCAGCTTGCGAAACTTGGCGTACAGCGTCGACTGCTGTCACGATGGACAGGAGGCACTCGACCTGCTGGGCGTCGAAGTCTTTGACCTCGTGGTGCTCGACCTCAACCTTCCCCGTATCGATGGCATGACCGTGCTCAGGGAACTTAGGAAAACCGACTGCGAGACCAAGGTACTGATTCTGTCCGCACGTGGCGAAGTATCCGATAAAGTCGCCGGACTCGATGCCGGCGCAAACGATTACCTTACCAAGCCGTTTCATCTTGACGAGCTTGCGGCAAGGATCCGCAGCCTTACCCTCAGGCGCTTCGCACAAAGCGACATAGTATTAACCTGCGGGAAGCTCCGCTTTGACACCAAGGCGCGCATCGCTTCCGTGGACAGCGAGGCTTTATCTCTTACGCGCAAGGAAACGGGAATCTTGGAATACCTGATGCTTAATCAGGGGCGTCCGGTAAGTCAAGAGGAGCTTATCGAGCACGTTTGGGATAGCAGCGTGAACAGCTTTAGCAACGCAACCCGCGTTCACATCTCGTCACTCCGCAAAAAGCTACGCAGCGCTTTGGGATACGACCCGATTCGCAATCGGATTGGAGAGGGCTACGTTATGGAGGATAGCGAATGAAAAGGCTTTCGCTGCAATGGCGCATAACGATTATGACGGCACTGCTGACGTGTGCGGCATGCGTGCTGACGAACTGCCTGGTCGGCTATACGGGCATGCGCTACATGGATGCCATCGGCAGCAACATCTCGGCCTTTAACGCAACCGGCGAAGATCCGTCCCAGGCGTTCGACCCAACGAAAGCGACCCCCGATGACAAGGTCACGATCGTCGTAAACGACGCACAGGAGTCTTTTGGCGCGACAGCCTGGTACATCACGGCTGGAGTCACACTCCTTGGCGGCGCGCTGGCATACTTTGTGAGCGGCCGTGCACTCAAACCGCTACGGGCTTTTGCAGCCCAGGTTGAGCGTGTGCAGCCTGACAACCTAAGCGAAATCAGACTCAGTGAAGATGTGCCCACCGAGCTACAACGATGCAGCGCCTCTTTCAACGACATGATCGCCCGTCTTGGCGAAGGGTTCTCTGCACAGCATCAGTTTACCGGCAACGCCGCACACGAGCTGCGCACCCCGCTCGCCCTTATGCAAGCACAGATTGAACTCTTCATCTCCGAGCACTCCGGACTGCAACCCGAAACAGCCGAGCTGCTCGGCCTGCTACAAGAACAAACCGAGCGCATGTCTCGAATGACCAAGGTATTGCTCGAGATGAGTGAGCTCCGCAGCGTTCCTTGCGAGGACGATGTGGAACTTGGTCCCTTGTCCGAAGAAGTCCTCACCGACCTTGCGCCACTTGCCGAAAATAAGGGCATAGCCCTCAATTGTGCTGGAGACGCTTTAGTAATCGGAAGTGATACGCTCCTCTACCGGCTGGTGTTTAATCTGGTCGAAAACGCCATCCGTTACAGCCGCTCCGGCTCGACTGTCAGCGTCTCCATCAGCGACAGCGACAGCCACGTACTCCTGCGAGTCAAAGATGAGGGCCCGGGAATACCCAAACAGTACCGAGAGAGCATCTTCCAGCCGTTCTTTCGTCTAGATAAATCCCGCAGCAGGGCATACGGCGGTGCAGGACTCGGGCTAGCGCTTGTTTGGGAGATTGCAACGCTTCACGGTGGCACGGTAGAGGTCGAAGCAAGTTCCGAGGACGGGACTACCATGCTCGTAAGCCTTCCAAAACGATCCGCAGCGTTAACCGAACAGTAAAACTAGAACGAGGCCCAGTGGGTCCCGCCCTTACAAAACCCGAAGGCTTTCCATGTGTCTGTACTATGAGCCGTTGGGGAACCAGATGTCAACCAGCATGCCGAGCTCAGTCACCTCATCCTAGGGAAAGGAGCAAAGGGGCGTCACTGCTTTTGACGGTGCTCTTAGCTACAGTAGACCTTCCACGAAAGGTTTGAGCTTGTCGAGCATCGCGTCGCTTCTGATGACTGTACCTAAATCGAGGTGCTCACTCTTCTCCTTCGTAATCGTCTGAGTGATTACGCCCATGAACAGCAGCCTGGAGCCGATGGCAATTCCGTCGGTCGTGGGATAGCTGCCCTGGTTGAGGATGAAGGCGGGACTGCCGCTGGAGCCCTCGAATACAGATGCGTCAACGAGGAACTCGCGCTTACCCTTGTAGTCGTTCCAAGCGGGCGTGGAAGTCCAGCCTTGCCTGATGAGGGGGGTCTTGTTGTAGTCGTCATAGAGCCCGCTGGGGTATCCGATAAAGGTGATTTGCTCGAGCGCCGCCAAATTGTCCAGCACACTCTTCTTCGGGATGAGTCCAGAGTCGATGGATCGGTAGAAGGGCCTCTTCCCGTTTTCTTCAAGCATGCTGAGAACAGGGGCCACCGGCATCGCAACCAAGTCGAGCTCTCCGAGCTTCTTCCCCTCGATGAATGACTTGTCGAAGTTCACGCTGATGGTCTCGCGTGACGGGGCGTCACCTTCGGCTAGATTGATGACGAAGCGACCCTGAATCACATCCTTGAGGACATGGTGGTTGGTAATGAGCAGGGGCACTTTTCGCCCGTCTTCAAGGTCATAGGAAAAGAAGAATCCTGTACCCGAGACGCCCGTGCCTTCGGTAGTAATGCCCACGATGGGGACCGTGGTAAAGAGCAGCTGCGTGCTCGTATCATTAATGTTCATCGGTCTTGGTCTCCTTGTCATCGGGATCCGCCAGGTGTTCTAGGACGCGCTCGGCCAGATCAGATTTGCCCTGCTTCTCTTCTTTTCGGATAAAGATAAAAGCGACAAAGAGTCCTACTGCGCCACACGGTGCTACGCAGAGCATCAAGATACCGGGCAAAGATGCGAGATTGACAGATGACGACAAACCCCCGAGAAACCAGCCCAGGAACGTTGTCGCAAGACCTAAAAGGATGTCAGGTTTGTAGGAAGGGCGCTCCTGCTTGGCCTGAAGGAGCATCTCCCTTGCTTTTCTCAGGTCGCTGTCGCGCTGTCCGACGTATGATTCCTGCAGGTATTCATTGGGGATGCGAACCTCGTGGTCCTGGCGCACGGCGACGTGCTCCCGGTCATTTATGAGGTGGATGCCGTTACTTGCCTCTCCAACGCTAGCATTGTCGCCCATGTGCTCGAATACGCTGTCGAGGTCAGCCCACCTGACTCTATGGGCAAGCGCCTGGTCTTGTGGTGGGTTCTCTTGACCTTTCTCCACCAGATCTCCTTAGAACAAGGTCCTAGCGTCTTGCGGAAGTTTATGGTCACAGCAGAGACACCATGGTTCAACCAATATATCGATGGATAGATTATACCGTGCGGCTGATATGGCGACCAAGGGATGCTGCCGGCACGGCTGTGGGGTGCTAGTGACTTGCAGATTGCTGGCGACAGGCTACTAATAGCGGCATGGCTTTGCTGTTGGCTCACTCCGCCGCCCGCCTCACGGCGCCGGGGGTTTCTCGGCGCAGTGAGGCGGCATCGGTTGTTCTAGCTGTTCTGTGCCAATAGGTTGTTTACACCCGGGTAGTGACAAATAGGGAGGGCTCCCACATGCTGTGAGTTGTCTAGACGAACAGCAGAGGAGCCCTCCCATGGAGCAACATCCTAACGCAAGGCTCACCCCGAGGGGGCGCGAGACGCTCGTCTCGCGCATAGAGTCCGGCCTCGGCGTCGCCGAGACCGCGCGTCAGATGGGCGTCAGCCGCCAGACGGCGAGCAAGTGGCTGCGCCGCAGCAGGTCCGGAGAGCCCATGTCCGACCGCAGTAGCCGCCCGCGCAGGCTCGCGAGGTCCACGCCGCGCGAGATCGAGAACCGGGTCCGCGAGGCGCGCTCGTCACTGCCGCTCGCCCCGCCCGGGCTGGCGCCGGGCGCGCTATGCTTAGGGAGCGGTGGGCGCCTCCGGAGCAGCAGGGGACTCGGACGCGGTGATGCCGGAGGTGTCGATCTCGCCCAGATTGGCGAGCTGCTCGATGAGGGGGAGGCCCATCGGGTCGTCCACCTCGACGCCGCCGAGCACGATGGTGCTGTAGCGCGTGTCGACTTGGGTTGTGAACACGGCCGGGTCGAAACCCGAAGCGATAAAGCCAATGCCCGCGAGGACAACACCCGCGGCAACGAGCCCGCCCGCCACGGCGAGGTAGATCTTCTTCGCACTGGTCATGGTACTCACTCCTTTCTACGCCGCGAGATGCGCGGCAGCGCCGCCCTTCTCGCCCTTACCCTTCCAGAAGGGCGAGGCGGCCTTCCTCGCCCAGAGCGCCGAGAGGCGCGCAATTTGTTTTGAGGCGGCCCAAGCGCCAGCACCAACGAAGAGCGCCACGCCGACGAGGCCGAGCCCCACGCCCGCCGAGGCGAGGGCGTACGGGAAGTGGCCGATGATGACGCCGCTTACGGCAAGCAGGAGCCCAACTACGCCCACGCCCCCGAGTGCCACCGCGACGATCCACACGCAGAGCGCCAGCACCCAGATGCAGATATAGACCGTGACGGCCACGGCGGCGAAGGCGGCGAGCAGCGGCACCCACACCGGGGAGCCCACGATGGCCAGCACCCACAGCAGCGCGGTGCTGCGCCGGCGCGTCCTCGCGATCGCGCGCGGCACGGCGGGCAGGTCGTCGAGCGTGGCCTCCGCCACCTCGCCGGGCGTGCCCATGGCGGCCACGGCCTCCTCCTCGCTCATACCGTCCTCCATGCGGTCGGCGATGGCCTCCGCATAGAACGCCTTGGTCTCCTCCACCTGCTCGGCCGGCAGGCAGGCGAGCAGCTCGCCCAACCGGCCCAGAAACTCATCGCGCGTCATGGTGCGCCTCCTCAACGTATGCGTAAATCTCCCGTACGGACGGCCACTCGGCCAGGAACTCCTCGATGCGCGCTCGCCCGTCGTCCGTGATGCGGTAGTACCGGCGCAGCCGCCCGTTGTGCTCGGCGGAGCGCGCCGTGATGCACCCGGCCTTCTCCAGGCGCTTGAGCAGCGGGTAGAGCGTCGACTCCGTGAGCCCCATGCTCGCCGGTACGTCCTTCACGATCTGGTAGCCGTAGGACTCCTCGCCGGAGACGGCCGCGAGCACGCAGGCCTCCAGGAAGCCGCGCTTCATCTGTGCCTCCATCCGCACACCTCCTCTCGTCATATACTATGCTATACACACTATACGATGCAAGGTATTAGACGTCAACTCTCATCGCGAAGATTCTCCGGCCCCTGCGCGCTGCGAACGTGATATCGCGGGGCGGTTGGCATTATGCATGAAACGTCAAGTAACGCTCTTTTGATCCACTTCCACTCGGCCCCATATGCCTTGTACAACACCCCCCTTCAACCTTGGGTTCAAGGGAGCCGCTAGGCTGGGCGTGCCGGACGGTAAGGTCCTGGACGCGATGGTGGACTTCTCCGATGCCATAGGGGTCATGGGTCTACGCCGATGGAGGCCCACGCACGCGGCAGGGCTCGCCCGTCACCGCTGGTCGCCGGACGGTCCCCACGCTCCGCTCGCCAACGCGCAGGCGACAGCAGCAGTCCAGCGCTAGCTGGAGACGCCGGAATGCCCAGAAGATGCGTTTCCCATCACTGCGACAGAGCTTTTTGCAGGGGTGACAATTTTTCCTAATATCGAGGTCAGCTTGGCTTCGGTAGCCACCTTGAGAGCATCGCCAATAGACTCTTCCTTTATGCGTTCGGCATAATCGTAGGCAATACCCAAAAATTCCAGTCCCGAGCAACAGGAGTACAATTGCTGCATAGTTGCCACCTGATGGGAGATGGAAGATGGACTGCGATGGCTACCCACGCGTTCCTATGCCGTTGATGTGCACCGCCTTTGTGCCGGGGCAGATTGACGCTGCGGTTGCAGGCATTTCCGACCCCGATTCGCGCGCCATTGCCGCGGCAGAAGCTCTATACTTTCGCGGACAGGCCGCCCTCGCTGCCAAGACGGCGCGCCCCTATCTTGACGCCACCGATCCCGCACTGCGCTATTCCGCATGCTTTATCTGCGGATATGCCAGCCTGTCGCTCAACCGTATCGCCGACGCCCGCCGGTGCCTTGCTGGCATCCTCGATATGCCAACCGACGAGGAGTCACCCGCCGTCCACGCCACGCATATCCTGTTCGCCTCGGCCGCGAGCGTCCTGCTGCACTTGCCCTCCCCGTATTCTGCCGAAGAGTTTTATCCACTAGCGGCGCATCTGCCCGAAGGTCTGCGCCTGTTCGCCAGCTACGTGATGGCGCACGCCTTGTATCTGCGCGGCGAATACGGCCGCAGCCTAGGCATGGCGGAAAATGCCCTGATCATGAAACAGGGAAGCTATCCCATCTCGGAGCTGTTCCTGCGCCTGGCAGCTTCCATGGCATGCATGAGCCTCAAGGACATCGACGCTGCAAAAACGCACTTCGGAGCTGCTTGGAACATTGCGCGCCCCGACGGCCTTATCGAGCTCATTGGCGAGCACCACGGCCTTTTGCAGGGACTCATCGAGGCGTGCCTAAAATCGCAATACCCCGACGATTTCGCACGCATCATCGAGATTACGTATCGATTCAGCTACGGCTGGCGGCGCATCCACAACCCCGATTCGGGCGAGGACGTGGCCGACGATTTAACGACCACGGAGTTCACCATGGCTATGCTCGCCTGCCGCGGTTGGACCAACGCCGAAATCGCACGCCATATGGGTGTGTCGCCGGGCACCGTTAAAAACCGCCTATCAGGAGTGTATGCCAAACTTGGTATCGGAACTCGCGCCGAGCTGGTCGCGCATATGTTGCGTTAGCGACCGGGCCGCCAAGCGCATCGAACGTGTTCCGGAACCCGGCGCTTCGCTCGATTAATTTGGACATTTTGACCCTTGAATGGCACTACCGCCACGTGGTGCCTTCTCGCAAAATTGGATTATTTCCACCGATACCTGCGGGATGGGAGCCAAAGATGCTTGATCGCCGTTCGTTACTTGTTGCCGGAGCGTCCTCGCTGGCGAGCATTATGTTGCCGCGCGTGCCGGGAAGCGCAAACGCCTTCATACTGCCGTTCGCCCCCACCGAGGCATACGCCGATGAAGATGATCCCTTCAAGGTCTTGGTGCTCTCGCGCACCATGTTTGGTGTGGTCGTAGTCGACGTCGCCAACAAGAATACGCCCATCACGGGTGCCCAAGTCACGCTCACATCGCGCTATGCCGCAGGCAAGCAGCTCACCGCCACGACCGATGACGAAGGCACGGCCATCTTTGAGGTCGCGCCGCTTTCGGAAGGCTACGTGGACGAGACAACGCTTCTCGACGCGTACGACTTTAACGGCGGCATCTCCATTAGCATGGCAGGCTACCGCGATGTCGAGATTCCCCTCGCGCGTATCCAGGGTGGCACCGCCATAACCGCGCCAACGCGTCCGCTTTCTGACGGCAAGCCGTACTTTCGACAGCTCACGTTCGACGAATGGGACATCCAGTACGCCGACGCTACGTTCATGACATTGCCGAAGGACGACACGGCAAACGACCAACCCAACACGCACGCCTTTACCGTGCAGGCACATCTGCCACAGGGTGGACAGGCAACGCTGCACATCAACAAGGTAATGCCCGCCACGAGCAGCTCACCCGAAACCGTCACGCAGATTGGCCAAGTCAAGGCCAGCGCATCGGGCGCGAATAATCTGGCGACGTTCACGCTCGAAGACACGTTCCTCGATGCAGCGTCGAGCCTTCTGGAAGAAGGATGCAAGCTGCGCTTTGTGCTCGACTACCAGGGCAAGACCTATACACTCTCCTCCCCCATGGCCGTTGTCACCGCGCCGGCTGCAAAGGCAGAATCGGGCTCGACCACCATCATTCCCACCACCATGGACCAAGAGATCACCCCGTTTGATTTCCCAGCGGCGTTTCCCGGCATTGGCGGCAACAAGTTCACCTGCTGGATGCCCGCGTTCCCCATTCTGTTCGATTTTTCGTTTGCCGGATACGTGCTGTTTGGCGGAGGATACAAACCGGTCGGTTACATAAACGATTCGGGCAATCCGGATCCGGAGTACTGGAAGAAGTCACCGCGTGAGTCGGGTGCCAAGCAGGCAAACCGCTACCTCGACGAAATGGAGGGGAAGTGGAATCAGTACAAGAGTATGAGTGCCGGTTCGGGCACCGATCCAAGGAACACCAAGCTCCTTCGCCACCATTGCACGCTGCTGTTCACGATGGATATCGCCACACAGCTGTACGGCTCGCTCGCCTACGATTGGGTGGGCAAAACCTGGGGTAACAACAACGACCCCGCATACGGCAATATTAAGGCCCTCTTCCAGGTAAGAACCGACCTCAATTGGACCGAGCAGTTTACCCTAGGACCGGTGCCGTTTTTCCTAAACGTCAACCCCTGGGTGCTGGCGAAGCTGGCGCTCGCCGTGGGTGCCCACACGCACGGCAGCGGCGCGGCATTTTTTAAAAACATTTCGCTCGACTATTCAAACACCTCGGGCTCGTTCACCATCCAGATCGGGCTTGCCGTCACCTTTGGCGCCGGCGTTGCAGGCGTCGCTTCGTCTGCCGTGCGCGGCGCCGCATCCCTCACGCTGTTCATTGGGTACGAAAAGGCAGATGGACACCAGCTTCCGCGACTGCGCGTAGGTGCAGACGTCGATGTCGATGTGATACTCCAGTTCGTAATGTTCAAGTGGACCACCAAGGCTTGGTCGGGGTCGTGGCCCACACTCCTCGATTCGTGGAATATGTCGGTGAACAATGGCAACCAGTATGTGCTCCAGCGCTCTGAGCTCGCATTGGGTGGAGATACGCCTTACACGTTGGATGCCCGCTTCGGCACGCCCAGCAACGCCGAGGCAGGCGGCGTGCCGCAATTTATCGCATCGGCCACCATTGTCACCAATTCCGAGCTGCTCGCACGCGCCGAGGTTGCAGCCACCGCGATAAACGTCGCGCCTGTCGTGCGCGATTGGGATCAAGCGGTCACGCGCATTGAGCTCGAGGCGGACGCGGAGAGCGACGACACGGGACAGATTGAGCATTTCATCCATGCACTGATAGAGAACGACGAAAACGCCGCGCCGATGTATGAGTACACCTATATCGGGCAGGCGACGAACGCCGTTGCGGACCCCAACGCCAATTCTGCTGGTGTATCGGAGGACGAGCGTGGCGGCATCAAGCCCTCGAGCGACAACGTGCCGTTTTCCGGCGTGCTCAGCGAAGCTCACATGAAGCTGGCGATTATCGCCGGCGTAGAATGCCTGTTCCGTATCGCCTCGGTGCGCTACGGCGACAATGGCCGCTCGCGTCTGGTGGTGCACACAAAGGCAAACGGCACGTGGTCCGCTCCCACGCCCGTGGACTTTCCCCTTGGGTTTGGCGAGGGCGACGTGGAGCGCGACGGCATATACGATTACGACTTCGACGTGGTGGAATATACGGACGGAAGAGGAAACCAGGACGCCTATGTGTTGCTGGTCTCGGGCGAGCGCCGCGACGGCGACAACACCCATTTCGATACGGCGAGCACATCCGGCATGCTGTCCGTTGTGCGCCTGCGCATCAGCAACGACGGAGTTCGCGTGGTATCGCACACGTCGTGGCGCAGCATCTCGCGCGGCCACCTTCAGGAGGATGGCTACCATTGCCTGCAGTGCCCGCGTATCACGGTGGGCAAGACGCTGGTCGACGGACGTCTGTCGGGCGCCTACCTCCACCGCCGCGGAACCACCGCAGAAAAGGCGCTCGGCAGCGAGGCTGAGGTTGCGCTGGAGTGCTTTACCCTGTGGTCGGACGTTTCGGGCGACAGCCTGACGTTCCGCCAAGTTCTCCGCTTTCCGCAAGCACCGTCGAGTATCGAGCTGGGTGAGCCCGAGAATATCAACGGCAAAATGGTGGTGCCCGTTGCATACGAGACCGCAGACGGTTGCGGCTGCGCATCGTACGCCGTGATCGGCCAGTCCATCGCGGGCTGGGGCGTTATGTCGCCAGATGCCACAGTACCCCACGCGGTGCCGTGGCCGCAGCACACGGGCTTTTTGGCAACTGTCAACGAGCAGCTGCAGCATGTTACGTGGACGCGAGGCGCATCGGCATTTGCAACGCAGCCCGTGGGTGCCGCAGGCTGTGGCCCGGCATCGTTTAGCGTAAGCAACAACGGCAGGTGCGTGCTCTATGTAGAGAACACCGATGGCAAGGTGGGACAAACCTACGACGAAGAAGGCAACCCGGTTGCAGTGATGGGCAAGCACTTCCGCATCTTCGCCAGCACCTTGGCGGGCGATCTGTTCACGGAGCCGTTTGTGATGTGCGAGCTGGACCATCCCGTCGATCAGATAACGACATTTTTGACGTCGGGAGGCATGCTCTCCGCGCTCGCCACGCACATTGTGAGCGCGGAGAAGAGCGAGGCAGAGCTGCACGACATCGAAGTGCCCTTGGTGGCGTGTGCCACTCCGACGGGCGCCGTTGCTACCTCGGGCGCGGTGGTGCCCGGAGCAGCAGGCGAATCCTTCATGGTCACGGTGCGAAACGACGGCAACACCTTGCTGACCGCCGGCACGATTGATCTGTACCGAGAGGGCTCCAGCCAGCCGTTCTCCAGCGCATCCATCGGATTCGGAGCGAACGCACGCATGGCTTCGATCTACGATCCAGAGCTTACCGAGGACGCTTCGGCCAACGACATGGCACGCGTGAAGTACGCGCTCGAGACGATGGGCGCACGTTTTGCAACGCACCCGCTGGTAGCCGACAACGGCAACGCCGTGCTGGCACCGGGTTGCACGGCACAGTTCCGCATGAGCTTCGCCATTCCCGAGAGTTGGAGCGACGAAGTGGGCAAACGCGTAACGCTGTATGCGAAGGCGCGCAATCTGGTGGCGCTCGATCCCGTAACGCTCGAAGAAATTCGACCGGGCGCGAACTCGGCGCTGGGTGCTGTACTGCACGAGCTCCACGTGCCCGACGCGGCATGCGAACGCTCAGAAGTTCAGGTCGGCGTATGCGACAGCGCGGACGCCACAGGGCTTCACGACGCCCCGATGACGGCGGACGGCGATGGTGGCTCAAGTGGCGGCGGTACTGACGAGGGCGGCGGCTCCGGCGGAAGCAGCTCCGGCAGTGGCAAGGACCACGGCAATAACAAGCGCTCCGGAAAAGCGGGCGCGCTTGCGGGCACGGGCGATGCCAACGCTCCCCTCACGGCAGCCGCTGCAGCACTCGCCGCGGCTGGTGCTGGCCTTGTCGCCTACAGCGCCCGCCGCACGGCGCTCGAGATCGACACCGCCAATGAGGCCAATTCGGATAGGCCTCGCTAGCTCCTAGTTACTTTTGTGAGAGACGCCAACTCGGCTCGTCGAACATCAAATGGGCTGGTTCTGGATACCCAGAGCCAGCCCGTTACGCATTAGATGTCGTCAGAGGAGTCGAGTTCTACCTCAATCCTGGCGCGGCGCTTTTTCGCCAACAATCCGCATGACACGTTTTTGACAAACGCATCCAACCGCAAACGCAGCAGGACGCATTCGACCGCTTTCAAACTTACTCAGACAGAACCGACTCGGTTTTGTCCGAGTAAACGAATCTCCATCGAACTCCGAACGATTGTTCGATGGATTTCGTGTTGGTTGGAATCGTCTGTGGGCTGGGCTATGCTACCTTGACTATCTATATGACTTAAACGCAGCAAGGGAGCACCGAGAGAGCGAGTATGGCAAAAAACACCGCAAACTATGGTAACGACAGTATCCGCCAGCTCAAGGACGAGGAGCGCGTACGCCTGCGCCCTGCCGTTATCTTTGGCTCGGACGGACTCGATGGCTGTGCACACGCTGCCTTCGAGATTCTGTCCAACGCCGTTGACGAGGCGCGCCAGGGCTACGGCAAGCTCATCACCCTTACCGCCTTTCGCGATGGCTCCATTCAGGTAGAGGACAACGGCCGCGGCTGCCCGCTCGACTGGAACCCCTCCGAGAAACGCTTTAACTGGGAACTTGTCTTTTGCGAGCTCTATGCCGGCGGCAAGTATAACAACAACCAGGGCGGCGACTACGATTTCTCGCTCGGCACCAACGGCCTGGGCTCGTGCGCGACCCAGTACGCTTCCGAGTACATGGACGTCACCGTCTGGCGTGACGGCAACAAGTACTCCCTGCACTTTAAGAAGGGCAAGGTCGTCGGCGCCAAAAAGAAGGCACTCGAGATTGAGCCCAGCGACGAGGACCGTACCGGCACCACCATCAAATGGCGCCCCGATCTTGAGGTCTTTACCTCCATCAGCATCCCCCACGATTGGTATCGCGAGACCATGCGCCGCCAGGCCGTGGTCAACGCCAACGTGACCTTCCGCCTGCGCATTGAGGGCGACGATGGCGAGTTTTCCGAAGAGGACTTTTGCTACCCCAAGGGCATCGAGGACTACGTGCTCGAGAAGGTCGGTACCGACTACCTCACCGAACCCTTCTTTATCGAGGCCGACCGTCGCGGTCGCGACCGCGAAGACCTGCCCGACTACAACGTAAAAATCACCGCATGCATGTGCTTCTCTCGCACCTTCATGATGCAGGAGTACTACCACAACTCATCGTGGCTCGAGAACGGCGGCTCGCCCGAGAAGGCTGCCCGCAGCGCTCTGACCAGCGCCATCGATGCCTACATCAAGCAACAGGGCAAGTACAACAAAAACGAAAGCGGCATCAAATGGCAAGACGTCCAGGACTGCCTGGTGCTGGTGACCAACTGTTTCTCCACCCAGACGTCCTACGAAAACCAGACCAAGAAGGCCATCAATAACCGCTTTATCCAGCAGGCCATGACGGCCTTCTTTAAGGAGCGCCTCTCGACCTACTTGATCGAGAACAAAGACGCCGCCAACAAGATCATGGAGCAGGTGCTCATCAACAAGCGCTCGCGCGAGAACGCCGAGAAGACGCGTCAGAGCATCAAAACCAACCTGCAGCAGAAGACCGACATGGCCAACCGCGTGCAGAAGTTCATCGACTGCCGCTCCAAGGACAAGAGCCGCCGCGAGATCTACATCGTAGAGGGCGACTCGGCAGCAGGCGCCATTCGCACCTCGCGCGATGCCGAGTTCCAGGGCGTTATGCCCGTCCGCGGCAAGATCCTCAACTGCCTAAAGGAGGACTACCCGCGCATCTTTAAGTCCGACATCATCATGGACCTCATGCGCGTGCTGGGCTGCGGCGTGGAAATCAAGGACAAGCGGATCAAGAACCTTGGTGCCTTTGACCTGGACAACCTTAACTGGAACAAGGTCATCATCTGTACGGATGCCGACGTCGACGGTTATCACATCCGCACGCTCGTGCTCACCATGCTCTATCGCCTGGTGCCCACGCTTATCGACGAGGGTTACGTGTATATCGCCGAGTCGCCGCTCTACGAGATCAACTGCAAAGAGAAGACCTACTTTGCCTACACCGAGCTCGAGAAGAACGGCATCCTCAAGGAGATTGGCGACCAGAAGTGCTCCATCAACCGCTCCAAGGGTCTTGGTGAGAACGATCCGGACATGATGTGGCTCACCACCATGAACCCCGAGACGCGTCGCCTGATCAAGGTGGAGCCCGAGGACGTCACCAAGATGGAGACCATGTTCAACCTGTTGCTGGGCAACGACGAGGCAGGCCGCAAGCGCCATATCTCAGAGCACGGCAAGGAATACCTGGACCAGCTGGACCTGCAGTAGCAGCAAATCGATAACGACGGCCCATAAGAAGTTCAAGAGGAAATCGTGGCAAAGAAGAAGACGAAGAACCAGCTAAAGAAAAAGCAGGTCAACGCCGAGAACGTCATCGGCCTGCACTCCGAGGTCACCGATCAGCCAATCACGCAGACGCTCGAGGTCAACTACATGCCCTACGCTATGAGCGTCAACGTCTCGCGTGCATTCCCCGAGATTGACGGCTTTAAGCCCTCACACCGCAAGCTGCTCTACACCATGTACAAGATGGGTCTGCTCAAGGGCGAGCGTCAGAAGAGCGCCAACATCGTGGGTCAGACCATGAAGCTCAACCCGCACGGCGATGCCGCGATCTACGAGACGATGGTGCGCCTGGCCACCGGCAACGAAGCGCTGCTTGCCCCCTTCGTAGAGTCGAAGGGCAACTTTGGCAAGTATTATTCGGGCGACTTGAGCTACGCCGCTTCGCGTTACACCGAGGCCAAGCTCTCCCCCATCAGCGCCGAGATCTTCAAGGACATCGACAAGGACCCGGTCGACTTCGTCGACAGCTACGACGGCGCCATGAAGGAGCCGCGCCTGCTGCCCACCACGTTCCCCAATATCCTCGTCTCAGCCAACAAGGGCATCGGTGTCGCCATGGCGTCCGACATCTGCGGCTTCAACCTCAACGAGGTCTGCACTGCCACAATGCACTACCTGCAGGACCCCGACTGCGACCTGCTCGAATACATGCCCATGCCCGACTTCTCGACCGGCGGCGAGATCATCTACCGCCGCGAGGAGATGGAAAAGATTATCGAGACCGGCCTTGGCAGCTTCCAGATCCGCTCCCGCTGGCGCTGGATTCCCGAAGAGCGCATCATCGAGGTCTACGAGATTCCCTACACCACTAAGACCGATGTCATCATCGAGCGCATCGTCAAGCTCTCCAAGGAGGGCAAGGTCAAGGAGATCGCCGACATCCGCGACGAAACCGACCTCTCGGGCTTGCGCATCGCCATCGACCTTAAGCGCGGCGTCGACCCCGACAAGCTCATGGCCAAGCTCTATCGCTTGACCACGCTGCAGGATTCGTTCTCGTGCAACTTCAACGTGCTCGTCGACGGATATCCCCGTGTCATGGGCGTGCGCCAGATCCTGCACGAGTGGGTCAAGTGGCGTATTGAGTCCACGCGTCGCCGCATTAACTTTGACCTGGGAAAAAAGTCCGAGCGCCTGCACCTGCTGCACGGCCTCGAGGCGATCCTGCTCGACATCGACAAGGCGATCGCCATAATCCGTGGCACCAAGCTCGAGGCCGAGGTCGTGCCCAACCTTATGCGCGGCTTCGACATCGACGAAACCCAGGCCGAGTTTGTTGCCGAGCTCAAGCTCCGCAACATCAACGAGGAGTACATCCTCAACCGCACCAAGGACATCGCTAAGCTTGAGGGCGAGATTGCCGAGCTTGAGGAGATCCTCTCCAGCGAGGAGAACATCAAGAAGGTCATCAGCGACGAGCTGGCCGCGGTCAACAAGAAGTATGTGATGCCGCGCCGCACGGGCAGGATCGAGCCCCATGAGGTTATCGAGGTAAGCTTGGAGCCCGAGGTCGAGGAGTACCCGGTCACCATCATGCTCTCGCGCGATGGCTACCTTAAGAAGATGACGGACCGCGTACTCAAAAAGGCGACCACGCTCAAGTACAAGGACGGCGACAAACCCTTTATCGAGTTCCCGTCCTCCAACACGCACGAGCTGCTCGTGTTTACCAACAAGAGCCAGGTGTACAAGTGCAAGGTTGCGGCATTTGAGGACACCAAGTCGGCCCAGCTGGGCTCGTACCTGCCGACCGATCTTGAAATGGAACCCGACGAGAGTGTCATCTGGGTCATCGACCCCGAGGACTACAAGGCCGACGTGTTGTTCGTCTTTGAGAACGGCCGCGCGGTGCGCGTCGCGCTTTCTGGATACGTCACCAAGACCAACCGCAAACGCCTCAAGAACGCCATCTACGGCGGCAGCAAGCTGCTGTATGCCCAGGTGCTCAAGGACGATCGCGACATCGCACTGGTCTCGAGCGACTATCGTTTGATGAACTTCAACACGTCGTTGCTCAAGACCAAGACGACTACCAACACGCAGGGCGTCCAGGCCTTTACGGCCAAGAAGGGCCGCTCGGTCACCACCGTCGGCACGACCGAGGAGATTCTTGGCGCCGGCGTCTCGGCCGAAAAGTTCACCGCACAGAGTCTGCCCTCCGCCGGTGCCCTCATGAAGGAAAATGACATGCCGAGCTTGTTTGACTAACGCCCACAACTTCGTACCGTTAGTTTGGCATTATCGCAAAAGGGGGCTGAGTGGCACGCACAATGTCGCTCAGCCCCCTTTTGCATCCTCTTGCGCGTTTTCGCGGCCAACTCACGGGCAGGAATCTGACCAATTCCTTAGGAAGCAAACAGGCAGATATAGGCACCTTGACGACTAAGATGACGAACCTATGCTGACACAATCGGTAATACCGTTAACATAGGCGACTCATCTAGGCAACTCACTGGGCAGTTCATCGCGATTTCTTTACGGTCGCCATACGTCCTGCAATTCTGAGGTTCATATCATAACAACCGTTCCATATGACGCTCGTCAAAAGGAGATAGTTATGAAGCTTAAGCACGCGATTGTCACCGTCATGGGTACCGCTTTGATTATAGCACCGGCGGCGATGCCTGCAACGGCGCTCGCCGCACAAGCGGACGCCACCCCGGTGGCCGCCCAGGATGCGCAGACTGGCTACAATGTCAAGGCGCAGAACGCGACCATCAACGCGAGCCAGCTCAAGGGCAACCTCACGCAGCTCAAGTGGCAGCTCAAGGATCTGATGCTCGTCGAGGCGACCTATAACGGCCGCGACATCAAGGACAGGGTCGACGTCGGCTTCGGCAACAGCGCAGACGATCTCCAGAACAAGAAGCCCGGAACGTACACGATTCAGTTCTTCGACGGCAACAAGATCGCCGAGGCCAAACTGACCGTGACCGATTCCGCCAGCGAGGCGGCGCCCGCGCTCACCGCGGACACGGTGTCCTCCACGAAGGGCGGCGTGCTGCTGACCGTCATGGGCCAAGGGATCACGAACGAACAGCATGCCCTGCCCGCCGGCTCTTTCTCCATCGCAGCGGCGCACAAGGGCACCGACGGTGCCTGGTACACCGACGTGACGGTTAACTCGGCCGCAATCGATTACTACTACCGCCCGCTGGTGCCGCCCGTCGTCCTCAACAAGGTGGCATGGGACCAGAGCGCCTCGAAGCTGACCGCGACGTTCAAGTGGGATGCCACCGCACAGCGGTGGACGGTTGCGGATCCTGCGAAGGTTACGTTCAAGGTCGCGATCACCAAGAACGGCGTCTTCGAGTTCGCCGAGTCCGCAACCCTTGCCCCCAGCGACGTCAGGGGTCTCAGCGCGAACAAGCTCATCGCCCTCATCAAGGAGAAGCTCGTCAAGACCGCCGAGGTCAACGGTAGCTCCGTCGTGAACGACAGCAACTTCCACGTCATGCTGGGCACGCAGCTGACCGATATCCAAAACGGGAAGCCGGGCACCTACCAGATCGGCTTCATGTACGACGGCAACGGTTACAACAACGAACAGGTCGGCTCCGCCACCCTCGTGATCGCCCAGCCCAGCAAGCCCGGCACTACGACACCCGGCACCACAACCCCGAACACCGGCGATAAGACCGAAAAGGGCGATAAAGCCAACGGCGATAAGAACGGCTCATCTAAGAAGGCCAATGTCAAATCTTCTGGCAACAAGACCTCCCAGAAGTCCGGCAAGGACCTCCCCAAAACAGGCGACGCGGGTCTGGGCATCGCGGGCACCATCTCTGCTGCCGGCGCCTCCCTCGCAGCGCTGGGCATCTTCACCAAGCGTCGCGAACACCAACGCTAATCCCTCAATCATCCGGTAACGAATTCACAGCCGCCTTCCCTATGGGGAGGCGGCTTTTTGTCCCTCCCGACGCACAAACCACGGCAGGTACCATAGATAATGAGGGGGACATACGGCCTAGTCCTGGACGCGGTGATAGACAATCGGATCGTCAAACCCAAAGACGCGCCTACCGTTTACCTCCATGGTCTCAGTCGCCTCTAGAGCATCAGCTGAGAATCGTTCAAAAAGATGGAACTTCAGGGCCGGCGTAAACATCGAGTCCGATCCGCCCTCCCACACGCCGTCGCGTTCACGATAGAGCGCGGGCACAAATTTTCCAGACTCCTTAAGTGAAGCATACTCTGCAGGAACCATGGTGTCATACGAGAGCGTGCGCTTGTCATTGCCTTCCGGCGCATCGTAGGAGGTCAGCAAAACACCTTCCGACTCCTCGGTGAAGAGGAACAAATGCGGTGACGAGGATTTTTTCCCATCGGTCTCGTAATAGCTCTCTTCGATCGTGAATACGCCGGGGAAGTCTGCCGGTAGGCCTAAGATCTTATCGTTGCATGCGGTGTTGACGTGGCGGGCGAAAGGAAACACTTTCCCAGCCGCCTTCTTCGCCTCAAACTGTTCGCGGTTGTCGAAGCGTCCCAACAGCAGGCTCATAAAACTGTCCAGCGTTGACGTTGCCATAGTTATCTCCTTAATCGATGCCATCATCGTTTTGCACTGATACCCATGGGTGCGACGAGGCCGAAGCCCCCCCCATCCACACGGTTTCTTCAAATGCCGCATATGACACAGTTCGCATACCGCCCTCACCGCACACCGATTGGGCTGATAAACCGTTTGCGCGAGGAAACGGAGCCTACGAGATGCCGGAGTACACAAACACGCTTCTGATACGCGCCAATCTAAACTGGCGGGCACTCCCGCGTTGTGTGCGACGCCGTGGACTCCAAGTGTCGAATGAAACGAGTTGACGGCTCGAGCGTCGATTGAATAGACCTGGCAAATGACATGGCTTTGTTGTCCGTCATGCAGAGGAGGTACGGCAGTCATGCAATGTGGCAGACGAACGAACGGGTATGTTGCACTATTCGTCTTCGCAGCGCTGGTGGGCCTCCTGGGCCAGACGGTCGTTCCGTGGTTGTCCGACCAACTGAACTCGCCCCATCTAGGATTTAGGTTCCTGGTCTCCAACATCGACATCTATCCATTCGTGGTAGTTGCGCTCATATCATTCAGGAACACGGAGCCCAAAAGGGCGTTCTGGAGGGTTCTGGCCTTCTTTTCCGGCCTGTGCCTGGGCTACTACGGGTACACGGCCGCCCTTGCCGCCTATAGCGCACTTGAGTCCGGGAGCGCGGGCTATCTTGCGAACGTCTCATCCAGCGCAAAGGACGCGCTCGAGTACATGGCCGTCGCGCTGTGCGCGGGCGCGTGGGAGTTCGCCATGCAGAGGAGCGCGCGCAGGCGCCTCCTGTACGCGGCGATGCTGGTTCCGTTCATAGTGATCACCATGGCGTGCACGTACTCGAACCTCGTCGCTGAGCCTCCCCAGTTGCTCATGGCAGCCGTGGACATCCTCTGCCTGGCGGGGATCTTCCTGTGTTTGCCACGCAAGGCGACCTCTAGGTAAGGCGCGGCGTCGGCACGGCTCTCGACAGTCATGTCGTCAGAGGTGGATTTTGCGATCCGCCATGATTGCTTTAAGGTATTCCTCGTCGTCCACAGGCTCCAACCACTCGCTAGAGGTCTCCTCGCCCGGAACCTCCAGCGCGAGATGGGAGAACCAGCTGTCGGGTGCGGCTCCGTGCCAATGTTTCACACCCGGGGCGGTGTTAACCACTCCACCAGGGCGCAGCTCCTGTGCCGGCTTGCCCCATTCCTGGTAAAACCCTCGACCAGCCACGCAGACGAGGATCTGTCCCCCACCGCTTTTGGCGTGATGGGTGTGCCAGTTGTTGCGGCAGCCGGGCTCAAACGTCACGTTGCAGACGCCGACCTGCTCGGTGGAAAGGGGCGCGAGGTAGCTTTGCCCGATAAAGCACTTCGCAAATGCGTCGTTGGGGGCACCTACGAAAACGCGCACGTTCGATAATGCCGTCCGATCTCAAGGGGCTTTGGCAAGAAGTCGTCTTAGGCAGACATGCAAAAAGAAAGCCTCCGAACCAAAAGGTCCGGAGGCTGTTATTTCCGCTATTCCCACTCGGCGATAGGAGTCACTGGCCAAAAGCTTGTCAACATCAAAACAAGTCCTCAATCTATCGATTCTACGTGAGGCAATGGTCCTCATTTGATGCCCGCACTGTTTGCGCACTAGGGAGCAAAAGAATCTGGCCGCCGCTCAAATAAGATCACCGCCATCTTGCATAAACGACGCCATGTTAAGGTGCCTGACGCCATCCCTCTCCTGCAATAGAGGATCAAGCGTGAACAAGTAGCGCGGATACCCATCCCTGATGTGGCCGAACGGCCTGTACTCGCGCTCCTCGACGCCTCTGTCGGCAATCGACATAGAGACCTGGATGTAGGCGTAAGCATTGCGCCTACGAGCGATGAAGTCACACTCGAGCTTCCCAATACGGCCCACAGAAAGCTCGTACCCGCGCGATGCAAGATAGAGGTAGAGCACGTTCTCCAACGCCGGCCCGTAGTTAATCCTCGCATCCGTGTTCATGGCGAAATAGAAGCCGGGATCAGCCAGGTAGTACTTCTCTTCGCGGATAAGCGATCGCCGAGACTTGAGATCGAACCTCGAGCAGCGATAAAGGATCTTCGCGTCAACAAGAATCTGGATATACCGATTGAGCGTTTCGCGCTTGATGGGAATCTTCTCGACATCATTGAAGTACGCAAGGAGGTTCTTCAGGTTCGTCGGCGCACCAAAGTTGTTGATGAGATACGTCTGGACGGCATCGAAAACCGAGACATTCTTAATCTTGTTCGAATGTTTGACGTCCTTTTCAAAGATCTCATGAATAACACTCTTGATATAGGTGCGCTTTTCATCCTCGCCCTCATACTCCAACGCTTTGGGAAATCCTCCAAGGGTCAGGTACTCGGTAAACTCTCCCACGAGAACGTCATTGACAGGCTTGCCGAGAAAACGCTTCATATCGATATATTCCGCAAAGTCGAGTGGGAACACCTCGAACTCGATATAGCGACCCGTCAGCTTTGTAACAAGCTGCCCAGAAAGCAGATATGAATTCGAACCGGTAATGAAGATGGACCAACCGCCATCTGTCCGGTAGCCGTTGATGAGCAGCTCGAATTCCTCTACGTTCTGAATCTCATCGATGAAGAGGTACTTCGTCCCCTCAGTGTCTGCTGGGGTCGACATGTCAATCAGATTTTCGAGCTCATCGGTCGTCTTGACCTTCCTGTTCTCCCGTGAGTCGAGGTCGATATAGATGATGTGGTCGCTCGCTACGCCGGATTCCACAAGCTCGTCTGCGATTGATTGCATGAGACAGGATTTACCGCATCTGCGAACACCGGTGATCACCTTGATCATCCCGTCATCGTGGTAGAAGCCACGCATTCGCTTCAGATACTTTTCACGTCGGTATATACGCAAGATGCACCCCTTTTTTTCAGTGTCCATTTTATCAGTTATGGGGGTACTTTTTTACATTTTATAAAAAAGCGTACCGATAACTTATTCTCACTTAGTTTCGGAAGTCGAGCAGGCGGTCGCGGTAGTACCCGTACTGCGCCCGGCGTACCTCGATTTCGGCGGGGATACCGTCGGTGAGCGATTTCGTTAGGGAGCCGAAGCGGTCGAGGATGTCGACGACCTTCTGCTGGGTGCCGATGGATGGGGCGGGAATCTCGACCCTCGATAAGTCCACAAGCGCGGCTTCGATTACCTTTTTCGGTTTAGCGTATTGCTCTTCAGATCATCGTGGTGTGCTCGTAGCCGCGCTCCACGAGGAGCCGCTCGGCAACGTCGAGAATCTTCTCGACCGTCTCCTCCGGGTACTTATTGCGTGCCACGGGCACCTCCGTCCTTGTTATCGCGATAAACATGCCATGAGTGGCGTACGGGTCGAGAAGGGCTGGCGCCAAAAGAGCCCAACGGCCGTTACATCTTCGTTAGAAACGCGCCCCACCATGGATGGTGAACCCGAAAGGTAAGGCGCGCGGGCACGGCGACTCGGCCCGCGCGCCCGGAAGAGAAAGGACGAACCCATGGGTTACATGCTCGAGACGCACGGGCTCACCAAGCGCTTCGGCCGCGGCGACCAGGCGCAGGACGCCGTGGCCGACGTGAGCCTTCATATCCGCGAGGGCGAGGTATACGGGCTGCTCGGCCCCAACGGCGCTGGCAAGTCGACAACGCTCAAGATGATCTGCGGGATGCTGCGCCCGACGGCCGGGGAGATCCTCTTTGCCGGGCACGCCTGGCACCGCGAGGACCTCTACGCAATCGGCAGCCTCATCGAGGAGGCACCGCTCTACCCCAACCTCACCGCGCGCGAGAACCTGCGCGTGCGCACCACGCTGCTGGGCCTTCCCGAGAGCCGCGTAGATGAGGTGCTCGCCGCCGTGGGCCTCGCGGACACCGGGAAGAAGCGCGCCGGGCGCTTCTCGATGGGCATGCGGCAGCGCCTGGGGCTCGCGCTAGCGCTGATCGCCCGGCCACGCCTGCTCGTGCTCGACGAGCCCACCAACGGCCTCGACCCCATCGGCATCGAGGAGCTGCGCGACCAGATCCGCGGCTTCGCGGCGGCGGGTACGACGGTGATCGTCTCGAGCCACATCCTCTCCGAGGTGCAGCAGATGGCTGACACCATCGGCATCATCTACGGGGGGCGCCTCGCCTACGAGGATGCGCTTCGGTCCGGGCAGGACCTCGAGGAACTCTTCATGAGCGTCTGCCAGGAAGGGCGACGAGCGCGCGGGGAGGTGGCGGCATGACGGGCAAGAAAGGCGGCCTGCTCGCGGGCCTGCGCGCCGAGGCCCTGAAGTCGCGCCACGCAGCACCGGTTCGCCTGGCCGTGCTCATGGCGCTGCCGATGCCGCTGCTCGGCGCGATGCCCTACCGGGGCGTGCAGATCTTCAGCGCGTGGAACTACTGGTACGCGCTCTTCCTGCCCGTGGCTCTCTCGCTCGTGGTGGCGTGCGTCGCGCGGGCGGACGCGCGCACGCGGATGCGGGGGCTTCTGGGCCTGGGCTTCCCGCTTAGGCGCGCCTGGTGGGCCAAGGCGCTCTGGTGCCTCGCGCTCTGCGCGCTCTCGAACCTCGTGGTCTTCGGCATCTACCTCGCGGGATCGGCGTTCTCCTCGCAGGGCCTCACGGCCGCGGGCACGCTCACGATGCTCCTCTGCGCGCTCGTCAACACGGTGACCGCGGCGTGGATGATCCCCGCAGGGCTCTTCCTCACGGCGCGGCTCGGCATGCTCGCGGGCATCTTCTGCCCGCTCGCCGCGCAGCTCGTGGGTGGGTTCGCCTGGTCGCTGGTGCCGCTGCCGCAGCTCTTTCCGCCGTCGGCGAGCATGGTCATCCCCACGAGCTTCATCCCCGTGCTGCCGAGCGGCGAGCCACTCGCGGCGGACATGGCGCTCGGCGGGGCGCTCGCGGCGGACGGCATGCTCACACTGGCGGGCCTTGCGGTCTGCGCGCTCGCGTTCGCCGCGCTCACGGCGGCGGGCGCGGCCTGGTTCGCGCGCTCCGAGGAGAGGTGATGGCCATGACACGACTCTCCGACCCGACGCCGCGCATGACTCTCCCGCGGGCCCTGCTCTCCGAGGCCCTGCGCCTAGCGCGCTCCCCACTCACGGCGGCGCACCTCGTCTGCGGCCTGGCAGCCGGTCTTGCCTGCGGCGAGTACTTCTCCGTTACCCAATGGGACCCGGCGCTGGGCGCGGACGCCTACGTCCAGCTCCTCGGCGCCCTCATGCCGCTCATGTCCGCCATCGTCTGTGGGCTCGCCGTGGACGAGGAGCGTGCCGCCGGGCGCCTCGCCAACCTCACGGCGGTCCCCTCGCGCGGGCGCGCCGTCGCGGCGAAGCTGCTCGCCCTTGCGGCGCTCAGCGCGGGCGCGCTGGCCGTGGCGCTCGGCGTGTTCGGGGCCGTGCTCGCCGTCGCCGGGCGCCTGCCGCTCGGGCCCGCTCCGCTTGCGGCCGCCTGGGCGGGCATCGTGCTGGGCAGCCTGCCCCTCTACGCGCTGGGGCTCGGCGTGGCCCTGCGCCTCGGCCGCAACGCCGCCATCGGCGCCGGCGCGGCGGGAATGCTCCTCGCGTTCTTCTCAGTGGGCGGACTTGCGCACGGCCTCATGACCGGCGAGCTCACCGGTGCCCTGGCGACGCCCCTGAGCTGGGTGCCGCTCGCCTGGCCCGCGCGCCTGGGGTCGCTCGGGGTGGAGGCCTTCATCGACGCCGCACGCGCGGCGGGCCCTCTCCTCACGACTGCGCTCGCTGGCCTCGTGCTCACCCTGGCAGCCGCCGCCGTCCTTATCGCCTGGTTCTGCCGCTTCGAGGACAGGAGGGCAGATGCGTAGGAAGCCGCTCGCCGCCGTGCTCGCCCTCCTCTTCGCAGCGCTCGTCCTGGGCGGGAATGCCCTGCTCGACGCCGGCTGGGGGTCGGCGCTGCGCTCGATCGCCGACCGCGTGCTGCCCAACCCTGAGATCACCATGTGGGCGCCCGCGCCCGAGCCCGGCAGCCACGCGAGCTCCTACGCCGACGCCACCGGGGCGGGGGCGAACTACGTCTACCTGGTGGACGCGGCGGACGACAGGGGCAATGTCCGAGAGCTCCAGCTCATCTTCTTCGGACGGGAGTCGAACGGCGAGGGCTGGCTCGAGATCGAGGCGCGCGGCGGCTCGGGCGTGCGCTACCGCGCGTGCGATGCGGCCGAGGCGCCCGCGGCTGCGCGCGGGGCTCTAGACCGCTGAGCGCGGCGCAAGTACAATGCAACGGGAGTTTCAGGAGGTCGAATATGGCGAGGATACTGGCAGTGGATGATGAGCGGGCGATCCTCGACGCGCTCGCGCGCGTCCTCGGCCGCGACGGCCATGAGGTCGTCAAGGCAGCGGACCCGACGGCGGTCCCGGGGATGGACCTTTCGCGCTTCGACCTCGTGCTCTGCGACGTCATGATGCCGGGGCTCGACGGCTTCGAGCTCGTGCGGCAGATCCGCCCGGACTTCGACGGGCCCATCATCTTCCTGACCGCGCGCGTGGCCGAGGAGGACGCCGTGGCCGGCTACGGCCTGGGCGCCGACGACTACGTCCGCAAGCCCTTCGGGGCCGCGGAGCTGCGCGCCAAGGTCGCGGCTCATCTACGCCGCGAGCGCCGGCCGCGCTCGCACGCCCTCTCCTTCGGGGAGGTGAGGATCGACCTCGGGGCGCGCGGCCTCGCCGTGGGAGGCGAGGCCGTGCCGCTCACGCCCACCGAGTACGCCATCTGCGAGTACCTCGCCCGCCACCCCGGGCAGGTCATGAGCCGCGCGCAGATACGCGAGGCGGTGCTCGGCTGGGAGAGCGACGCCGACGACGCGGCCATATCCATGCAGGTCAGCCGCGCCCGGAGGAAACTCTCCGAGGCCGGCGCCGATCCGATCGCGACCGTCTGGGGGATGGGGTACAAGTGGCAGCTCTGAGGACCGGGGCGCGAGGTCGCGGGGGCATGCCGCTCTCCTTCGTCATCGCGCGCTACTTCGCCTACGCGTTCGCGGCGGTTGCCACGGCGTGGCTCGCCTCGTTCATGGCGCTCTCCGCGGCGATCAACGCGGGCTTCGTCTACGAGGCAAGCTGGGGGCCGGCCAATACGCGCGAGGTCGCGGAGGGCCTGGCACGCGACGGCGTCTGCGGGCAGCAGGACGTGCCGACGGCGTACCGCTACCTCATCCTGAACAAGGACGGACACGTGCTGATGACAGACCTCGAGGGCACGCGGCTCGAGGGCGCGACGGAAATGGCCCGTGCGGCACTCGCCGCGGATCCGGGCACAGTGGAGATCGAGGGCGGGGGCTCGGGGCTCACCTACGCCGCGTTCCCGCTCAAGGGCGGCGGGGCCTGCGCACTCGTCAGCGAGTACCTGCCGCAGTGGGTCTCGCGCGACCTCGCCGGCCTGCTTCCCAACCCGCAGAACCTCATGCTCGTCGGCGCCGCGGCGGGAAGCGCGCTCGCGCTCGCGCTCGTGGCGCGCCGCGCGAGCCGCGTGATCTCGCGCAAGATGGCGCCGCTCGCGGAGGCGGCGGAGCGCGTCGGCGCGGGGGAGCTCGACTTCGCGGTCGGCAGCACCAACGTGCGCGAGGTGAACGACGTCCTCGCCGCGATGGATGCCATGCGGACCTCCCTCGCCGAGTCGCTCGAGGCCCGCTGGGCCGCGGAGCGGGGGCAGCGCGAGCAAGTGGCGTCGCTCGCCCACGACCTCAAGACGCCGCTCACCGTGCTGCGCGCCAACGCCGACTTCGTGGCGGAGGAGCTGGAAGACGAGAAAGACGCCGACCTCGCGGCCGCCGCGCGCGATATAGCCGGCAGTGTCGAAAAGCTCGACGGCTACGTGCGCCTGCTCATCGAGGCCTCGCGCGGGTCCGGCGGGGCGGAGAGGGCCCCCATGCGGCCGGCCGAGCTCTGCGAACAGGTCCTCGCCGAGGCCGCCCAGATCGCCCGGGCGCGAGGCGTGACGCTCGATGCGGCCACGGGCCCCGCTGTCGCGGGCGCGCCCGAGGCCCCACTCGACCGAACCGCCCTGGCGCGAGCCGCCGCGAACCTCGTGGCCAACGCCGCCGAGCACGCGCGCTCGCGCGTGGCGGTCTCCTGCGACGTCGCGGGCGGACACCTCGTCATCGAGGTGTCCGACGACGGACCGGGCTTCTCTCCCGCCGCCCTCGAACGCGGCTGCGAGCGCCTCTTCACAGACGACTCCTCCCGCTCCTCGCGCGACGGAGGCCGCCACTACGGGCTCGGCCTCCACGCCGCCTCCGAGGCCGCGAGCGCCCACGGGGGCTCCGTCTCGCTCGCCAACAGCCCCTCGGGCGGCGCGGTGGCCACCATCGCGGTCCCCCTGTGCGGGGCCTGACGACTCAGGCCCTCACACCAGCGTGCCTCGCAACCAAACGCTTCCCGGATAATAATGCCCGTTGCAGGGATCGCCCTGGCTAGTCGCCGTCCATATGCATGAGCATGTCAGCGATGCGAGTCGCCATCTCGTCCACCGCTGCACGGATGTTGGCGACCCAGGACGCAAGGCCGGCCTGATCGGATGCCTCCGCTTCAAGCACGTCGCAGTTCGCGGTCACCGCCATGAGCGGGGTGACGAGGTCGTGCGAGGCGGTGCAAACGAACGCGCTCCCGCGCCTCGGCCCCCCACCGGTCGCATGGCGCGTCCCGCTGCCGCCCACGCCACGGCGAGCCCCCAAAAGCCGAAGCGATTGGCGTCACTCGCTTCGCTAAATCAACTTTATGGGATGACGGATCACGGTCTTGAGCTTCTCCGGCGCGCACTTGCGCGGGTCGGAGAGGTAAATCTCGTGATGCAGACGGGCTTCGGAGAAGTCGGGGGCGTAGCCCCGTTCCGCCGCGAATGTGCGCATGGCGTCTATGGTCGCCGGCTCGTCGTCGTAAGGCCCGGTATGCATGCACTGAACGCAAAGGCCCTCGTCGACCCTCAGCAGCTCGACCGCCGAGAAGTCCAGCTTCTTCTTGGCGGCAGCTTCCGAAACTGCCCAGTCGAAGTCCTCGCGAGTGACGAAATCGGGCAGACGGATGCACGAGATGAAGTTGAAGTCATCCTTCCGCGCATAATCAATCTCGCCATCGGTGCGGTCTTGCCACCAGAAGCCCTCGAGCGGAGGCACGACGAAGTCGAAATAGCCTTCGATCTCTCGCGGGCCCTTCTTCGACATCTTGATGGTATAAGCGACGCCGTAGAGCAGCGGCAACGCGTTCTGGTACTCGCCGCCTTCGGCATTGGGATTGCCCTTGCCCCGCACGGCGACGTAGCTCATAGGCGGAACGGTTACGACGCTCGGCTTGCCGGACGGCCTGTAGAGCTCCCTGAACTCCTTCTTGAAATCGTATGCCATCGCAACAAACCTCCCTGAGCTTGGGTTTCCGTCGATATCCGACCAAATATAACAATGGGCGCGGCTTCGGAAGAGGCCGCGCCCATTGCAGGATAATATAACACAGAATCGAACGTCTGTTCTATTCCCACTCAATAGTTGAAAACTATCTCCAGTTTGTTCCAGTTTGCCGCAGTTTGCTCCAGTTCGTCCCATTTACATCCAGTCTCAAAATTTGCCGCGAATCCATGGGGCCAAATTCGGGTCACGGTTTTTCGGATCATCCGAGGCGTTTTCGTGGGTCATGGTGGGTCACGGGAAACTGCGAGCAGCATTCTCACAGGTGAGGGCGGTAAGGGTGCCAGCAGGATGAAGCATGCGATCTATGCACAGAACGGCAAGGTTAGGCACCTTGTTCCCGATGGGCTCGACCAGATTCAGATGTTCCCTAAAGGCTGGACGGCTGATGAGGGGGATGGCAAGAAGATGACTGATGGTCAGCGTGCGTTTTGTATGGGCAATGCCCTTGTTGTCGGCATTCCGCATGCCATTGGCGTCAGTATGATGAATAGCGATTAAGGAGCAAATATGTCTCAATACACACCAGCAACAATCAGAGACATTCTTGATTGGATTGAGCAAGGGAAACTAATCCTGCCCTCGATGCAAAGAAATTATGTTTGGAGCCCGCAAAAGATTTGCGATCTGTTTGACAGCCTTGCGTCTGGCTATCCCATTGGCACGTTTCTTTTCTGGTGCGTCAATAAAGAGAAAACCAAGGAGCTTGTATTCAACAAGTTCATTGGCTGCTATGACGAATCGAATCCGATTCAGCGCGGCGAGGCGGTGATCGCAAAGTTGGATGAATATCTTGCCGTTCTCGACGGTCAACAGCGAATCACTTCCTTGAATATCGGAATTAACGGCCGAATGCATCTTAGGAAGAAGAAGCGCTCTACTAAATTCGTTGATAAATTCCTTGCCCTTAACGTCTTTCATGATACGGAAGCAACGGATGGAGAGGCTACCAATCACTACGTATTCGAATTCCGAGAGGCGGCTGACCTCGAAGTTATTCCTCGTATTGGCGAGGATGGTCCAGTTGATTACGATAAACCCTTCTGGGTTTCTGTAAACAAAATCGCTGCTCCAGACTTTGATGAGAACGACTTCGTTGATGAGCTTGACGAAAAGCTGGAGGCTATGGGCTTGGCGACAAATCCCACCTCGAAACGCAAAAAGATGCGAACTCAAATGAAGAACGTTGCGTTCAGTATCAATCAAACCCAAGCCGTGAGTTTCCATTCTGCCAAGAACAAAGACCTTGCTGAGGTTGTTGACATCTTCGTCCGCGTAAATAGCGGCGGTCAAAAGCTCTCTGCTTCAGATCTTATGCTGTCCATCGCGTCAGGAAGCAGCGATGTTGACGCGCAACGTCAGATTAGTGAGGCTATTGAGCTTATCAGACACACTCCGAATAGCGATGCGGAATTCCCAGTAGACAAGGAGCTCATCATCAGAGCAGGACTTATGTTCACTGGTGCTGAGAGCCTGTCCTTGTCGAACAAAGACAACTATTCCAAGGAAAAGATCGAATCCATTTTTGTTGACAACTGGGATGAAATCATCGAAAGCCTCCAGAATGGTGTAAAGCTTCTTGAATGGTTGGGCTTTAACGTGGCGGGACTGTCAAAGAACCTCCTCCTTCCCGTTTCATACTATCTGTACAAAAAGAATCCGAACAACAGCTACTTCACCGTAACGTCGGGCAAGGACTCGAACGACAAGCTCCTGATTAAGCAGTGGGTGATCCGCGCAATTATTCGCAGCATTTTCAGGGACGGCACCGGTTCAACACTTATCGTCACGAGGAACATCATTGATTCTTCGCCTATCGATCATTTTCCGTTGGGCAAATTCCTTGAAGAAGATGCGGCAAGGAATTTGAGAATTGGCGAGGAGTCCATTGATGAGATTCTCGGGATGTCTTATAGCGATTCCGCCGTTCGTCCGCTCTTGGCTGTTCTAAGCAAGCAGATTGATGTGACGTCCTTTAACGTTGATCACATGTGGCCGCAAAGTATCATCGCCTCTAAGAAGAAAACGAAAAGGCATTACCCAAATATTTCCGATACCGAATACTCTGACTTCAAGAAGAGGGTCAACAATATTACAAACCTGCAGTTGCTGACGGCTGCTGACAACAACATGAAGAGTGATAAGCTTTATGATTCTTGGCTCGAGGAGACTTACTCTGAAGCGTCATTGCCTGATTATCAGACAAAAGCATGCGTTGACCCAAATGCTTCGACGAGCTTCTCTTCATTCCTGTCGTTTACCGAGAAGCGCGCGGCAATCATGCGAACGAGGATTGCCGAAGAGTTCCCCGACAATATTGAGGACATTTTGTTTCCGGGAAACTAAATAGCAAAAACACCAGGTCAAACCGCCCGTTGGCTCCCAGAGCCAG
>UQIB01000009.1 GCA_900541015.1 uncultured Collinsella sp.
ATGACCTCCTGGACAAACTCCAGGTCGAGCCATTGGGACAGCAGCAGGCCGCCCGAGCCGGTAATGGCGCAGGTCATCTGGGCCGTCGGCAGCACGGTCGCAGCGCCCTCGAACAGGTCGCGGGCACAAGCGCGGACGTCGGTGTGGTGGCGCTGGTACTTGGCGTAGACGATCTGGTTGTCGTCGTTGAGCACGGCGAGCTTGACGGTGGTGGAGCCCACGTCGATGCCCAGGTGCAGGTTGCCACGAGCGTTCTCGGGGTTGAAGATCGCGCCTTCGGGGGCCTGGGCGGCAGTGGCGGCTGCGGGCTCAGCGGCAGTGACGGGCTCGCTAGCGACGGACGTCTCCTCTGCCGCGTTCTTGGCCTCGGCAACCGCCTCGGCAACTTTCTCGGCAGCCGCGGTCGCGGCCTTCTGCGCGGCGTCCACCACGGCGGGCGCGGCCTCGCGCGCAGCAGCGACCATGCGGTCCTTGATGCCCTCGACGAGTTTGCTCATTGTCTCTCCTCTTAGTTGTTGGACTCGACGGTTGCGGTGGTGTCGACCGCGTCCTCGAGCTGCAGATTCAATAGCTTCATGCCGTATTCCGGCACGTTGATATCGATGGGTTGGCCATACAGGTCGCCGGGGCGCACAAAGGCGATAACCGTCATAATGCGCGCCATGGTCTCGGGCGATTCGGTGAGCCCACGCTCAAACCAGCGCTGAATCAGGCCGACCTCGGCACTCACGACATAGGTAACGTAGTAGTCAAAGAAGGTGCCCAGTGCCAGGCCCAAGATGCCCGTCTGTGCACGCGGCACCACGGCCTCGCGTGCGGTATCGATGATCTTTTTAATAAAGGCGGGGTCGCCGCCCGGGCCCAGCAGCGATCCGATTAAATCGCGGTTGGCCGCAAGGTAGCGCAGCAACTCAACCGAACCGGGTGCCGGCTCGAGCTCATCGATGTTGTGATAGAGATCGGGCAGCTGAGCTGCGGTGATGAGCTCAATGCGCTCACGGATCTCGGCCAGCAAGCCGTCCTCGATTTGATTGATAAAGTCGGGGATATCGCGGTAGTGCGAATAGAACGTGCGGCGCGTAAGGCCAGCGCGCTCGGTGAGCGACGCGACATTAATGCGCGAAAGGTCGCCGCTTTCGGCAAGCTCGCTGGCAAGTGCCTGGCGAAGGGCACGCTGCGAGCGAAGGGACCGGCGGTCGCATTTTTCGAGCTGGGACAAGCGTCCTCCTTGTTACTCAACCTGTGCGCTATTGCACAGTGCGAGTATTATTGCACACCGTGTGCATCAACACGTAAAGGCAATATTTGGGGTGTGACAAAGGGCAGTCCCTTTGTCACATTCAGCGACCGCCTAGGTTGTGCCAGTTGTGCCTGGCTTTTGGAGCGGCATTGCCGATTGTTCAAAATGTCATTCGTGGGTAGAATAGTGTCGACGGCAGCCCAAGTTGTAGCTAGCTGGGCAGCGCCGTTGTTTGCATTAGGGGGTCAACGCCTTAGCGGCGGCGACCCCTTCTGTTGCGCTTCGAACGCTGCTTGAGTGCCTCGGAAAGGCCGACAAGCGCCGTGAAGAACGAGACCAAAGCAGTCAGAAGCCTCACGAAATCAATCAAATCGGTCATGGGCATCACCTCCCATCAGATGGAGGGCGCTGCCCGGCACATAGAACTGCCGCCAACGGCATCAATTCTATCAAAGCGCAGTTAGGTATGCGAATGTTTGTTCGTATTTCAGAAGATCGGAGCTCAGGTATGGCGAAGGAACAGTTCCTTTGCCATACCCGAGCTTGTCGCCGAACTGCCGCCTACATTTTTCGAGTTATTCGGCCACGCTACTGGTTCTGTATAAATGCACCGCCGGGATTATCTGAGGGTTTTTGTCCTTATTTGAGCGTATACATGCCCATTTGCGCACTTACGTCACCGAATCAAACACCATTAGAGGCATGAATGTTCCCGAGAGGGCATCTTTAGCCATTTAACGACCTCCGACAGGCCGAATAACTCGAAATTTGTTGGTGGCGAAAGCGTAACAGTCCTATACGCCAAAAGCCGGTATCTCCCATGTGGCAAAGGGACAATCCCTTTGTCACATTATTCGATGACGGTGCGGGAGTTTTGTTTGTGCATGGTGGCGAGCATGTGTTTGGGGACGGCGTGGACCATGCAGCTGCCGATGGTCGCGCTCGCGGCGGCCTTAGCTGCATCGCTACCGTTTTTGGTCGCGTAGCTGTGACGGAAGCGTTTGAGCATTGCAATGTCATTGCCGCCGTCGCCGTAAACCGCGACCTCGTCCTCGGCAATGCCGTAGTAGCCCGCCAGCCAGGCCACGCTCTCACCCTTGTTGCACGCCACGTCCGTGATCTCGAACATCACCGGATCGAACGGCGCGTTGACCACGCGGTCCGAACGCTCGGCCAAATACGCCTTAAGGTCGCGCTCCAGCTCGGGCGAGGTCACGCGACAGTTGATCTTGCACACATCGTGGCGCAGGATGTCACCGATCGACTGGTCGAAATACTGTTTCTCGTGATACCCGCCACGTGCACGCATGCCGCGCATCACGATGCGCTTGATAGGGCTGTCCTTCTTAAAACCCGCCTGGTGCATCTCGAACGAGCCGCTCGAGAACATGCCATCGGGCGTGGAGCAGTCGAAGCAAATGTACGGGAACGCCTTGAGCAGCTCCTCGGTAATCTGCGGGTCGATGGTCCAGGTCTTGAGCACCTCGCCATGGCTGTCGCGCACGATGGACCCGTTGGAGCAGCAGGCGTCAAGCGCCAGGCCCGTAAAGCCATGCTCGCCGATCGGCAGCGTCGAGCATCCGGTCGCGGGAATCACATGCAAGCCGGCCTCGGTCAGCTCGCGAATGGCACGGCGAATGGTCCCGTCTGCCTCGTGCAGGGCATTCAACAGCGTTCCGTCTAAGTCACTCGCGAACATCTTGATCATGGGCATGCCTCTCCTTCGTCTGCACGATATTGTAGACGAAGGAGAGGCATGCCCAGACAATGGCGTCCCTGCGCGGCGGGACAATGCTTCCGCAAATCCACGGTGCCCCAGCGCGTTAAGGCAATCGCCACAAGCGACTTTTCAGCCGATTAAACAGCGCCGTCGTCAACGTCAGCACCGCCAACATGCCTGCGAATACAATCGCCGGTGTCCATCGATCATATGCGAGCCCGTAAACCAATTGGCCAATAGGCGTTGCACAGGAAAGCATCATATAAACGAGTGCCAGCACTTTTCCGCAGAGTTCCTTTGGCGCTGACCGCTGAACAAATGAAACGATTTCGACCGATGCAATGCTTGCCCACGCCATGACCCATGCCGAGCCGGCCGCAAGCGCGGCAAACGCAAATTCATCAAGACCGCTCAGTAGCGTGACAATAATCGGTACGACTCCAAAACAGATCATCGCAACATATCGACATATGCCATTGAAAGAAAAGCGATGCGGCCAAATGCCGACCAAGCCACTGCCGGCAAGACCACCCAAACCCATAGCCACCTCAATAATCCCAACAAAGGATGATTGCATTCCGAGATGCTTTGCAACAATAACGGGATCACCAATCGTTAACCCAACTAACGCAAGGTTCAAAATAGCCGCAAGCAAAAACACAACGAGCAATGATGCGTTTTGAAACAGGTACCGAATCGACTCCCGAAAATCGCTTCGGCATGTCGAGCAAGTCGTACTGTCCCCTGTCATTCCAGATGAGGCATTTTGCTTGAGTGCGCCCCCGAACAGTAAGGCTGACATCGCAAACGTCAACGCCGCGGTTTCGCATAGAGCATCGATACCAAAGCACCCATAGACTGCCGTCCCGACTACAGGCCCCAAGATATTGCTCGCCATGGTTATCTGCGAGACCAACGCAGTGGCACGCTCAACCTTTTCTGGGCCCGTCATGCGCACCGTCTCAATTTGAAGCATCGGCTTCAGCAGCGATTGGATGCCATATTGGACGCAAAGCATTGCTGCCACGACAATCGCAAGAGGCAGCGACCGCTTCATGGGGATAAACAACAGCGATGCAGCCATCAGAACAATGCCGAGCACCACAAGAACCCCGCGATGTCTTCCCCGATCCGCCAAGATTCCGCCAACCGGAGTCGCGAGCACGCCCGGTATGAACGCTATCGCCGCGACGGCGCCATATAACGTTGACGAGCCGCTGCAATCGAACAAGTAAAGCGGGCACGCAAAGCACAGTGCCGACAACATCGAATACGCGCACAGCTGTGCAACAAGAAGCTCCGTGAGTCTAATTGACCGCACTGTTTTTGATTCCAACGAGGCACTGACGTCTCTCAGGCCAGCCATAAGTCCGCCCCCTATACATACCGCCAGTATGTATTTAATGACTTGAAAAGGGCAGCCGTGGCTACCCTTACAAATCAATTACATACCGTCAGTATCTATATTACCACCCAGCACGGTTCCATACGTCCCAAATCTGAGCCGTTGTCTGAAGCACTTCATTACCCAAATCGAGCCCCACCGCGGCCGCCATCTGCGCCAAACATTGCGCGCGAGCGAGCATTCGATCTTTGGTCTCGAGCGGACGGAACAGCGGCAGCAGCCAAAGATTCGCCAACAGCGATACGGCCTCAGCCGCTTCGCGCGGGCATTTGCACGCAATGGAGCCGTCGGCGATGCCCTCCTCGATCACTGGCAAGAGACAGCCATCGGCCGACTCGTCGAACGAGCCCTGGTACTGCATCGCCAGTAGACGCGAGCTTTTTACCGGATCTGCCGCAGGATGCATGCGTGCCCATAGCTCAATTTGCGGAACGACAGACTCGGGCGCGTACAGTCGCTTGAGCTTTTGGGCTCCGGTCATATTGCCGATACCAAGCGTTGAGCGACGTTGCTCAACAATCGGAGCCATTGCCCGATCAAATGCGGCGTTGAAAATCTCCTCTTTGCTCTTAAAGTGATGATAGGCAGCGCCCTTGGTCATGCCATCGAGGCGGTCGACGATATCTTGAATGCTCGTCCCCTCATAACCCTGTGCGCAGAATAGCTCCAGCGCCGCGTCGAGAATCTTCGCGACCGTCTCCTCGGGATATTTATTACGCCCCATAATCTGTCCATCCGCAACGCAAGTCTTGTGCCTCATTGCAGTATTTTAACGTTGCGGATGGCAGGCGGTCGATTCTACACCGCGGCGGGGCCGTGTTCGCCGGTACGGATGCGGATAACCTCCTCGACCGGCTCGACCCAGATCTTGCCGTCGCCGACGGCTCCGGTGCGAGCAGCGTTGCAGATAATCTCGACAATGCCATCAACATGTTCATCGGCGCAGATGAGGGTGAACTGCACCTTAGGGATCGTGTTGACAAGCAACTCGTTGCCGCGCACGTATTCCTTCCAGCCATGCTGAGCGCCGCAGCCCTGCACCTGGTTGATGGTCATACCACGAACATCAGCAGCAAACAGCGCGTCTTTGAGAACCTCAAGCTTTTCCTGACGCACGATAGCCGTGATCTTTTTCATAATGAATTCCTCTCTTTATCAAATAAATGAATTGCCATTCAATGACGCGGGTTTCCCAGGTGCCGCAGATTGGGTTGAAAGAGGAGCGCCGCGTACTTTTGTACGCAAGCGACGGTTTGAAACCCAAGGTGCGGTGCCTGGGAAAGCCGCGCGACGGTTTGAAGGGCAAGGTGCGGAGCCTGGGGAAGCTGCTAATCGAGTCCGGAGAATGAAGGGTACGCGCTCTCGCCGTGCTGACTCGCATCCAGGCCCAGCGCCTCGTCGGCCTCGTCCACGCGCAGGCTGCCGTGGAACAGCGCCTTGACCACCGCGGCGATCACCAAATCGAGCACCAGCACAATAGCGACCGTCACCACAATGCCCAAGATCTGAGAGATGAGCAGCGACACGTCGCCCGTGTAGAACAGACCGCCCTTACCGGTCCACGAAAGCTCCGGCACACAGAACAGGCCCGTGAGCACGCCGCCCAAAATTCCGCCGATACCGTGGCAACCAAACGCATCGAGTGCATCGTCGTAGCCAAACTTGGTCTTAAGATGGCTGATAGCCAGATAGCAGACGGGCGATACGATCAGACCCATGACCAGCGCTGCCCACGGCTCGACAAAGCCCGCACCCGGCGTGACCACCACAAGGCCCGCAACCAGACCGGTGCTGGCGCCCACCAGCGTGGGGCGACCGGTGTGCACGCGCTCGACGGCAAGCCACGAGACCATGCCCGCCGCGCTGGCCGTCACAGTGTTGAGGATGGCGAGTGCCGCCACGGCATTGGCCTTAAACTCGCTGCCGCCGTTAAAGCCAAACCAGCCAAACCAAAGCAGCCCGGCGCCGAGCGCCACAAACGGCACGTTATGCGGACGGTAGCTCACCATGCCAAAGCCGCGACGACGGCCGAGCATTAAACAGAGAATCAGACCCGTGAGACCCGACGAAATGTGCACCACGTCGCCGCCGGCAAAGTCGAGTGCGCCGATAATGTCACCGATAAAGGAGCCATCGCCGCCCCAAACCATGTGGGCAAGCGGCGCATAGACCACAAGCAGCCAAATGCCCAGGAAGGCCGTCATGGCACCAAACTTGACGCGGCCGGCCAGGCTGCCCGTGACGATAGCAGCCGTGATCATGGCAAATGCCATCTGGAAGGCGATGTTGATGATCTGGGGGTAGGCGGCGCCGTCCGCGGCGTTGCCCTCGGCCGCCTGCAGCACCTGGTTGAGCACCGGCAGGCACAGCAGCTGGTCAAGGCCTCCAATAAACGGACTCGAACCGTCGCCGCCATAGGCCAGAGACCAGCCGGCAACAATCCACAGCACACCAACCAGACCAATGGCGCCAAAGCACATGAGCATGGTGTTGATGACATTTTTGCGCCTGGACAGGCCGCCATAGAAAAACGCCAGACCCGGTGTCATTAAAAACACGAGCATGGTGCAGATGAGCATAAACGTTGTCGATCCTGTATCGTACATTCGTTCCCCCTCGGTCACATGAACGTTGTCGGCGCCCATAATGCGGCCGAGGGGCAACTGGTGTAGACCAGATACGGCGTTGTTAAACGCTGCGTTGTCGAATGGAAACGGTGCCGCAATCTTGGAAACGGCGCGGCAACGGGCGCGAAACGAACGGGAAATACGCGAGCAAGGAGGCCGTGAGCGCGCCCGTCCCGGCTAGCGCTGAAACAGCTCGTGGGCGCGGTCGCGGAGATTAGTTGCTCGAATGACACCTTCGTAGCGATTGATGCGCAGACGCGGGAAGGCGTTAAAGAAGCGTAGGTCGCGGCGGCTGAGCGACACGCTTGGCACCGGACGGCTCATGCGCTTGCCGGCAAGGCGACGACTGAGCGACGGACGCGGCATGTTCGGCGCGGCATCGGCCACGCGGCGGGCAGCGAGCGCCAGGCCGCGAGCACCATCCGAGATAAACGTCGGCATCAAAGCCTTCTCGCGCAGGGCATCGAGCGCGGCGTCACCCAGCTCGGCCAGCCACGCGTTAACGGCACGGCTACGGATGTGCGTCTGTGCCACCGAGTCAATCGTAGAATCGGGAATACGTTCGAGCATTGAGTCCGAGGCATCGGCAAGCGATTCGTTGATGCGATCGGCAAGGTCGGCGCGCACGCGCTCCAGCTGATCGGACAGACGCCGCCAGCTCGCCAACGAGCACACCGCGTCGACCATCATCGCGACCGCGACGATAAAGGCGGACAACCGCACAATCAGCACCGGCAGATGGCCAAGCAGCCCCAGCAATGCCGGCTCCACTAAACGGCAAATACACAACGCACCCAAGCCAAACGCGCAGGCCCAGTACAGACAGATGCGTCCGTGCAGGTTAAACGGCAGGTGCGAGTAATCCCAAAAGCGAGCGCCCGTTGTTTTTTCCAACAGCACGCCCACGCTGTACTCAATCACGCTGCATACGAGCGCTGCAGCGACAAACTGGCTCGAGGCATCAGGAATTCCGCGCAACAGCAGCCAGCAGGCAATGCCGCCCGCGCCATAGATTGGGCAGCACGGCCCCAGCAAAAAGCCGCTGTTGGCAAAGCGCCCGTGGTTGAGCATGGCGCAGACTGTCGATTCCCATGCCCAGCCGCAAAAACCGTAGAAGGCAAACGAGAGCACCAGCGCCGAGAGCGGACAGGCAGCAAGCGTCGCGCCGTCAAATGCCATGTCGATCGCGGTCCCCACCGTCTACCCTCTCCTCTTCTCGCTCGATTCTTTACTCACGCTATCGTCCGTCTCGTCCTTGCGCGGCAGGCGGCCGGCGACCGTCTCACGCAGAGCACACCATTTATCCGCCAGGCAAACAATCCACGCCTCGCGACACGTCGGCGGCACGGGCACCAGCGGAAACATATGCCGCACGATGATATTCCGCTCGCGCGGCGTCAGCTCAAAATCTTCCTCGGCACGCGCCAGGGCAAAAAACGGGTGGCGAAAGCCATGCAGCCGATGGCTTGGGTCGGGATCGTGCCAGTCATAGAGAAAGTAATCGTGCAGCAGGGCCCCGCGCAGCAACGAGGCGCGGTCAACCGAGACACCGACGCGGCCCAAGCGCTCGGCAAAGGACAGACTCGCCTGCGCTACCGAGGTCACATGCGTATACACCGTCACATCGCCATGCTGGATAAACTCGCGCGTCAGGTCCAGACGGCCCGCCTGTGCCAGTTGACGGGCAGCATGGTCCACTTCGCACGCGATTTTCTCGGCACGAACGACATCGGACATGCTGCCTCCTTCCAGCGGCTCACGGCGACAAGCCACGGCCTGCACGCATTGAATAAAATCATCATGGAACCTATCAGTATGGCATCGGACAAAACGTTTTGCCCCACCAGTTGTCGAATTACCGCGCCGCCGTCACATATCAAACGCCAAAATGTGCGAGACTGTCTTGTGCAATTGTGTCGGCCGAGGGAGCGCCGACGCTCGATTCGCATGGAGTAACCCACAACGATGCTGCTTACGCAAACGACAACGCCCGAGGACGTCAAGGCTCTTAATCGTGCCGAGCTCCCGCAGCTCTGCGACGAGATTCGCCACGCCATCCTCGAAAGCTCCGCCGCCGTCGGCGGGCACGTTGCCCCCAACCTGGGCGTCGTTGAGCTTACGGTCGCGCTCCATCGCGTGTTTAACTCCCCTATCGACAAGATTGTCTTTGACGTTTCGCACCAGACCTACGCCCATAAGGCGCTGACTGGGCGTGCGTATACCTATATCGATCCGAAGCGCTTTGGCGAGGCCTCTGGCTTTGCCAATCCCGACGAGTCCGAGCACGACCTGTTCGCCATGGGTCACACCTCAACCTCGGTGAGCCTGGGCTGCGGCCTGGCGCACGCTCGCGACCTGGCGGGCGATGCGTACAACGTCATCACCATCATTGGCGACGGCTCGCTTTCGGGCGGCCTGGCGTTTGAGGGCTTTAACAATGCCGCCGAACTCGATAGCAACCTAATCATCATCGTCAACGATAACGACCAGTCCATTGCCGAGAATCATGGCGGCCTGTATCGCAATCTGGCCGAGCTGCGCGCCAGCAACGGCGCCTGTGAGCGCAACATTTTCCGCGCGATGGGGCTCGACTACCGCTATCTGGACGCCGGTAACGATGTGTTGGCCCTCGTCAACGCGCTGCAGGAGCTGCGCGATATCGATCACCCCATCGTGCTGCACGTCTCGACCGCCAAGGGCAAGGGCTTTGAGCCAGCCCAGAGCGACCCCGAGCGCTGGCACCACGTGGGTCCGTTTGACATGGCGACCGGGCGCAAGCTCTGCCCGGGCCATCCGAGCGAGCCTGCGCCGCGCACCTATGCCGACATTACGGGCGAGGCGCTCAGCGCCGCCATCGAGCGCGATCCGCAGGTTGTGGGCATCACGGCCGCCACACCCTACATCATGGGCTTTACACCCGAGCTTCGCGCTGCCGCCGGCAAACAGTTCGTCGATGTGGGCATTGCCGAGGAGCACGCCGTGACCTTTGCCACCGCGCTTGCGCGCTCGGGCGCCAAGCCAGTCTTTGGTGTGTACGGCACGTTTTTGCAGCGCGCCTACGACGAACTGTGGCATGACCTGTGCCTCAACGACGCCCCCGCAACCATTTTGGTGTTTGGTGCGTCAATCTTCGGCACCACGTCCGAGACGCACCTTTCGTTCTTTGATATTTCCATGCTGGGCGCTCTTCCCAACATGCGCTACCTAGCGCCGGCCTGCATGGAGGAATACCTGTCCATGCTGAGCTGGTCACTCGACCACCGCGAGCATCCCGTGGCGATTCGTGTACCGGGCATCGGCCTGGTAAGCCGCCCCGATTTGGCGCCCGCTGAGGACACCGACTACAGCGCCGTTCGCTACAACGTGGTGCGTCAGGGCCGCGACGTTGCCGTGCTCGCGCTCGGCGATTTCTTTGAGCTGGGCGAGCGCGTGACAAACCGCTTGGCTGCCGAGTACGGCATCGAGGCCACGCTCGTCAACCCGCGCTTTGCAACCGAGCTCGACCGCGAGTTCCTCGACAGCCTTGCCGCCGAGCATCGCGTTGTCGTCACCCTCGAGGACGGCATCTTGGACGGCGGCTGGGGCGAGCGCGTGGCATGTTATCTGGCATGCACGCCGTTGCGCACGCGCACCTTCGGCATCGCCAAGGGCTTCCCCGACCGCTACGACCCCAACGAACTGCTCGCACAGAACGGCATGACGGTCGAGAACATGGCCGCCGAAGCGGTACGTCTGCTGAACGAGTAGAAAAACCTCCGCAAAGGGAAGCATCCCTGCGGAGGTTTTTATTTTCGCGACGCGATTATCTCAATCTGTAACATCTAGGGTCCGAATTTCCGTCTAACTGTTACAGATCTAGACAAGACGTCTTAGTTCCTGACCTTTGTCTCAATCTGTAACAGATAGAGACCTTTTGTCCGTCCAGATGTTACAGATTGAGACAGAACAGTAAGGCATGCCGCTGCACCGGCCAGAACCGCCACGAAGGTGCCTTTCCTTTTTGGAGGTAGAATAACCCATAAGACAAGTATGTTTCTGAGTTATTTCGTGTTGACCCATTTGAGCGCGATAGGGTATAACTCTACTCAACCGCTAGGGATTTTATTGAGAAAGGTGTTCTACCATGAGCAAGAACCTCTCCCAGCAGGTCGTTCTCGACCGCCGCGGCTTCGTTGCCGCCACCTTCGCAACCGTCGCCGGCCTTGGTCTTGCCGGCTGCTCCGACACCAGCGCCGAGGCCGACAAGGGTTCCGCCGCCGGCTCCTCCAAGAGCTCCGAGGATACCGAGGCTTCCACCACGCTCGACGCCAAGGCATTCGACAAGCTCGTCGACAACGGCCCCAAGGCCGATGACGACGCCATCGCCGCCAGCACCTGGGCTACGGCCGTTAAGGACGCCGGCGTCTTTAAGATCGGTGGCGTCCAGACTTCCACGCTCTTCTCCCTCCTCAACGAGAAGGACGGCAAGACCCGTGGCTTCGATGCCGGCATCGCGCAGCTCCTGTCCAACTACATTCTGGGCGAGAACAAGGTCGAGATCACCCAGGTGACCTCGGACACGCGCGAGTCCGTCCTGCAGAACGGCCAGGTCGACGCTGTCTTTGCCACCTACACCATCACTGACGAGCGCAAGAAGCTCGTCTCCTTTGCCGGTCCCTACTACTACACCCAGCAGGCTATCCTGGTGCTCGCCGATAACAACGACATCAAGAGCGTCGACGACCTGGCCGACAAGAACGTCGCCGTCCAGTCCGGCTCCAACGGCCCCGCCATCCTGGAGGAGTTCGCTCCCAAGGCCAGCCAGCAGGAGTTCAAGACCGACGAGGAGGCCCGCCAGGCACTCCAGCAGGGCCGCGTTGACGCCTACGTCATCGATAACAACATGCAGCAGAGCGCCCTGGTCCGCGAGCCCGGTAAGTACAAGATCGCCGGCAAGCCCTTCGGCAGCAAGGAGCCCTATGGCATCGGTCTGCCGCTCGATTCCGACGGCGTTGCCTTTGTCAACGACTTCCTTAAGAAGATCGAGGACGACGGCACCTGGACTGAGCTGTGGCAGATCTGCATCGGCGACCGTACGGGCGACACCAATGTTCCCGAGCCGCCCGAGATCGGCGCCTAGTCAGCGAGCCTGGTAACGGCCGCAACGAAACCATACGGAAACGCACGATGCGCTTTATTGCGGTAAACTGTTTCCTCACTGAGTTGTCGGGGCTTCCGTACACACGGGAGCCCCTTTCCTTATCGGCGGGAGGTCCGCATGAGTCTCTCCGAACTCTGGTCGCTCTATGGCCAGAACTATATCGACGCGCTTCTCGCAACCTGGGGCATGACGCTTGAGTCGTTTGCCATCGCCATGGTGCTGGCCGTCGCCGTCACCGTGATGCGCGTGTCGCCACTCAAGCCACTGCGCGTCTTTGGCGACCTGTATGTCCAGGTCTTTCGTAACATCCCCGGCATCGCACTGCTCATCATCGTCGTCTATGCGCTGCCGCCGCTCAAGGTCGTCCTGCCCTACCGCACCTGCGTTATCGTCGCTACGGTGCTCTTGGGTTCTGCCTTTGGTTCCGAGAACTTTATGAGCGGCATCAACACCGTCGGCGTCGGCCAGGTGGAAGCAGCACGTTCTCTCGGCATGAGCTTTAACCGTATCCTCGCCAAAATCGTGATTCCGCAGGCGCTGCGCTCGAGCGTGCTGCCCATGACCAACCTCTTTATCGCCGTCATGCTCACCACTGCGCTCGGCAGCCAGGTGCCGCTTAAGCCGCAGGAGCTCACCGGCGTGGTGAGCTATATCAACACGCGCTCACTTGGCGGCGTCGCCGCGTTCTTTATCTCGGCGCTCGGCTACCTGGGCACGGCCTTTGTGGTGAGCCACATTGGCAACTACATCGATAAGAAGGTGAGGATCCTCCGATGAGCAAGCACTCCACCTCTGCGCTCACCATGCGCGATGCGCTCTACGAGGCTCCCGGCCCCAAGATGCGCGCCAAGATTCGCATCGGCACCGCCATCTCACTCGTCGCCGTCGCCGCGCTCGTCGCCCTGGTACTGCAGCGCTTTTATGTGACCGGCCAGCTTTCGGTCCACTATTGGTATTTCTTTACGCACCTCACCACCTGGAAGTTCCTGCTTGCCGGCTTTGAGGGCACCGTTAAAGTCGCACTCGCCGCTGGCGTCATTGCGCTGGTACTGGGCTTAGCCCTCATGCTCGGCCGCACGAGCGACATTAAGCCGCTCCAGCTGGTTTGCCGCGTGCTCACCGATTTCTTCCGCGGCGTGCCGAGCCTGCTGTTTATCTACTTCTTCTTTTTGGTGCTGCCCCAGTACAAGATCTCGCTGCCGTCGTTTTGGATGCTCACGCTGCCTGTCGCGCTCGCTGCGGCCGGCGTGCTGGCCGAGATTTTCCGCGCCGGCGTCAATGCCGTGCCGCGCGGTCAGGTCGAGGCAGCCCAGGCGCTCGGTCTCTCCAAGGCCAAAATCACCTTTAAAATCGTGTTGCCGCAGGCTATTCGATTTATCATTCCGTCGTTGATTTCGCAGCTTGTGGTCGTAGTCAAAGACACCACCGTCGCCTATGTGGTGAGCTACCCCGACCTCATGCAAAACGCCCGCGTGCTCATTACCAACTACGACGCCCTCGTGTCGGTCTACCTGGTTATCGCGGTCATCTACATCCTCATCAACGTCGCGATCAACAAGGCCGCTGTCTATGTTTCGCACAAGACCGGCGCGACCATCATCCGCTAACGCTTTACCATTTCAAGTCATAAGGAGCCGAGCACCATGGCACAGAGCACCTCTTCCACCGGCAATCAGCCGCTGATCGAGCTCAGACACGTCGATAAGCACTACGGCGATCTACACGTCCTCAACGACATCAATCTCTCGGTCGACCGCGGCGAGGTCGTCGTTGTGATTGGCCCCTCGGGCTCGGGCAAGTCGACCATGTGCCGCACCATCAACCGCCTGGAAACCATCGACTCGGGCGAGATCCTCATCGAGGGCGAGCCCCTGCCGCAGGAAGGCAAGGATCTTGCCCGCATGCGCGCCGAACTGGGCATGGTGTTCCAACAGTTCAACCTGTTCGCACATATGACCGTACTGCAGAACGTCATGCTGGGACCGGTCGATGTGCTGGGTGTCTCCAAGGACGAGGCCCGCGAGCGCGCCATGGACCTGCTGAGCCGCGTGGGCGTGGCCGAGCAGGCCGACAAGGTGCCCGCACAGCTTTCGGGCGGCCAGCAGCAGCGCGTGGCCATCGCCCGTTCACTCGCCATGCAGCCCAAGGCCATGCTTTTTGACGAGCCCACGAGTGCCCTCGATCCCGAAATGATCAACGAGGTGCTCGAGGTCATGGTCCGTCTGGCCCAGCAGGGCATGACGATGATCGTCATCACACACGAGATGAACTTTGCCCGCCGCGTAGCCGACCGCGTCGTCTTTATGGCCGACGGTCAGATCGTGGAAACCGGCACGCCCGACGAGTTCTTCGACCACCCCCAGACCAAGCGCGCCCAGGACTTCCTCAACTCCATCAAGGGCCACTAACCCAATTGCCACGCGGGCAAATTCATCAGTAACGTTTGCCCCGCGCCACCCATGCACCATGTCCACCCGGATTCGAAAGCAACACCTATGATCGGAACCCATACCTCCTCGTCCTATACCCCGCACGTCGACGTTGCCCCCGCCGACCGTCCACTCATCCTGGTGGCGCCGCGTTGGGAAGGGGCAAAGCCGTTTTTAAGCGAAACGCTCTCCCCCAACGAAGAAATCGCAAGTGTCTTTGTCGATGCCATCCTTGCCGCCGGCGGCCTGCCGCTGCAGATGTCCATCACCGAGGACATTGAGGTCATCCGTCATTACGTCGATATCGCCGACGGCATCGCCATTCCCGGTGGCCCGGATGTCAATCCCAAACGTTGGGGCGATGATCGACCCTACGACCCCACCCTCTGCTGCGAGATCCGTGATAGTTTTGAGTTCAAGCTGGTCGACGAGGTGCTCCGCGCCAAAAAGCCGCTCTTTACCACCTGCCGCGGCACGCAGCTGCTCAACGTCGCCACCGGCGGCACCCTGTGCATGGACGTGCCGAGCCTGGGCGCTCGCGAGGGCCGCTCGCAGTGGCGCCATACCCACGTGCTCAACGACCCTGTGCATCCCGTCGAGGTCGTGCCGGGCTCGCTGCTGGAGCGCGCGGTTGGCGGGCACAGGCTGATCCAGACCAACTCGGCACATCACTGCTGCGTCGATCGTCTGGGTAAAAGCACGCGCTTGGTCGCCAAGGCAACCGACGGCGTTCCCGAGTGCATCGAAGTCGAAGGCCAGCCTTTCTGCTTGGGCGTGCAATGGCATCCCGAGTACACCTGGCAGACACTCGAGACCGACTTTAACCTGTGGAAGTCGTTTGTCGAGGCAGCGTCCAAGGTAAAGCAGTCCCGCTAGCTCGCAAGCCACACAAGTTAAAGCCTCCTAAACCAGGGGGGGCGGACACCAGCCACGGTGCCCGCCCCCCCCCTGTATTTGGTATGCTCGGTATGGTCATCCCTCACAAACAATCAAAGAAATCTCGACCGCAATCGGTCGACGGTAAAGCAGATGGCAAAAACGCTTGCTACGTTTATTAGGCAGTCAATTAGAATCGAAATGCATTGACTATTCCCCAACGGGGTCACGCCACAAATCCACATGAGCATCGAGGCTGGAAGCGGAAGCATGGAATTGGCCCCGAGCTGTATGTAAATCGCCACGACGTTGACAAGCAACAGCATGCCAATCGGACCGAAGCCGGACCCAAAATAGGAAACAACAATTACGCAAGAAACCACGTATGCAAGGCAGGCAGCGGCAGCAAGAACAAGTCGATAGCAAAATACATGCAGGTTGAAATACTGCTGAGCATACAAAACGATCGCGCAGTTAAGACAGTACAAAACGACACTCGACAGGATAAACGCGCCCAAAAGGGCAAAAGAAGACAGCACCACTCGCGCAACGATAGCGCACACACGCTTCCCTCCCCGAGCCTCCGACAACCCCCACGGTTCCTCAATAAAGCCCGAACTGACAAAGCGCGGCACAATGCAAGCCGCGATGAACGGAAAGAACAATGCATGAGCCAACGGGGCTACGTTGAACAGCAGACCGCGAAAAACCTCTGCATTACCAAATAGAAGGACATCCTCTGCCGACAGCAGAAGCGTCGGGTCTGGGAAAAAGCCCAAGAAACTGTTCTCACGGAGGCTACAGAACCACATCGGGAAAGAATTAAGCTGCAATACCACCATGCACGCATAAATTACCAGGATTAAAGCGTACATCCATTTGCTCACATGCTTCAATTCTGACTGGAGAAGTCTTTTAATCTGACGAGCCATTGAGCACACCCCCAGCGCGAAAGCTCAAGAGAGCGTAAATCAATACCGATAGACAGCTGGCTGCCACGCCATATCCCAGAAGCGTCAGCTGCCCCATATCGCTATACCCAAGGGCACATCCGACTCCAAGGTACGGCCCCGGAAGAAAGAAGATCCATCGCAAGGACGGTATGGGTGTCTGAAGGTAAGTTCCGTAGAGCGTCAAGCTCATGACAAATCCGATTATTACCACAGCCCCGCTCAATACGGCGCTGCCTGTAATCCGATAGATGGTCACCGTCTCCAACGCAACCGATATCACCAATACGGCGTTAATCATCATCGCGGGCAAAAATGCAGCCAGCATGCTATACGCATAGTTTTGCCCTCCACGTGTTATCGCTATTGCAAACAGAAGAAGGCAAAGCGCACTATATGCTGCGCCAATTATTAAAGCAGACGAAAGTACATGTGCCAGAGCCCCGTTAAAGCAGGCAAGACCTCTTGCTGAAGAAATTCGGTATCCCTCTTCATAGCCGCGCTCCTGTAAAATCGCCAGGCAAACGATGAGCGGAACGAACAGAGAGGTGCCGGCAAAAGCACTGCGCACAAGGGACTCATCGGGTGCAGAAGGATCGATTACATTCCAGCAGAAGCCAATATCCTCCCCAAAAACGCTATTGCCAAAGGCGAGCAACGTTGTTCCGTTTTTTAGAAAGATGCCGAAGAGAAGGCCGAACGCCAGCATAAGCGCAAGACCAAACTTCGCCGGAAACATCCTGTGCAAACGCATCATATCTGCCTTTATGGGATGGATCGCCCGCTTCATAGCGAGACCGCCTTCATCAAGCGCCTGTAATACTCTTTTAGGGACGACGCCTCATCCCTTATGACGTCCATCGATTCCTTTTTCAGCAGTTCGCCGTCATGAAGAAACAGGCAGCTTGTTGCAACCGATGCCAACTCATCCAAATCATGGCTAGAGATGAGCATGGTCTTACCCTGTTCTCGATTCAATCGACCGATAAGGGCCCATATACTCTCGATGCCCAGCGGGTCCAACCCGTTTGCTGGCTCATCAAAAATAAGCAGATCAGTGTCACCCAACAAAGCCGTAGCTATATCCAGCCGCCGTTTCATTCCCAGAGAAAAACTGCTCACGCTCTTTTTCTCTTCGACGTCCAGCCCGACTAGGCTCAAAACGCGAGGAATCTCACGATTCGCATCAAGCCCCCATTCCAAACATCGGATTTGGAGATTCTCAACCGCACTGAGGGATTGGTATGCTCCGCTGGAATCTGGCACATAGCCGACACGCGTCCGCATCAAGCCAAGCTCTCTTTTTGATTTGCCTCCAAAGAGCTCCACGCTCCCCGACGATGGCTCGCAGAGGCCCAAGACGATTTTAATAAGCGTGCTTTTGCCCGCACCGTTTGCACCGACAAGGGCACAGAGCTCAGACTGATGCACCTCGAAGGAAACGTCATGCAAAACGTGCCGTTTCCCGTAGCGTTTTGAAACTTTTGATAGCTTTATCGCTGATGCGTTCATTGGACCCCCGTTCTGCTTGATAGAAAAATCGCTCATATCGTTCCTTCTTTCCTTTATTGTTTTCCATTGCTGTTATTGTTTTTCGATAACTCATATTTGTCAAGATAATCTAAAAGAAGGGACCCGTGTTAGACACGGGTCCCTTCACGCTGATACTTCGTTTTAGTTGTTCGCCTTAAGCTACTCGTCACTCAAATCGACAGCAAAGACTGATGTCGGAAGCGACGCCTCATTGCCTCCGCCGTCCCGCATCTGTCTCACGACATTTTTTGCGCGCTCGACAATAAGCTCCTCAAGCTCTTTCTCGCTCACGCGCTGAATAATATCTCCCGGTTGACAGTCAAGTTCATCGCAAATATCGAGAAGCGTCTTAAGGCGAATAGCTTTAATTTTTCCGTTTCTTAGCTTAGAAATATTAGCCGGAGTATGCCCCGTGGCACGAATCAGATCAGCACTGGTCTTTCCGGTCTTAAGCAGCTGCGTCTCAAGCTCGATGATGAGATAGCTCATGCTTCCTCCTACACAAGCTCGTCAGACTGCTCTTGGAGCAGCGAGGCATAACTCCAGATCACCGAGATACACAGACAGACAGCCGCGCCGATAAGCGACCCCGCATCAAAGGCAACGCCTTGGCAAATCTCAATAACGAAGGAATGAGGCACGACGTAAAGCTCCAGCCCACCAATGGTAAGATTGACCGATCCGTAGGCACCAATAAGCGAAACCGCGGCGTTAACAGCAAAGGCAAGCGCAAGAACACGGATAAGCCGCACATGCGTCTTGGTAAAGGGCGAGACGCCTCGCGAGATGTTACGGCTGATCCCACACAGAACGACAAGCGAAATACCCACGACGAGTGCCAGGCACAGTCCGCTTGGGATAACGATGCACCCGCCATCGAGAAGCGTCACGACGCCGAAAGAATCGACAGAAGCAACGTTTGCAACCGCATACCAGATCACGTAAACAACCAACGCGGCAAAAGCGACGAGCATCCCTGCAAAAACGGCTGCCATGCAAAAGCCAAGCTTCCTGATATTTTCGCCCGCTTTGGCCATACGCTGAACGCTGTTAGACATACACTCACCCTCATCGACTCTATCGTTATTCGAACAGTTTATCGAACAACGATATTGATTGCATGCGGAAAGCCCCGCCAGTGCGCATAGCCCATTCACTAATCAGAAGGGGTGAGAGTGGATTTTTGGACACGTATCGAACGAGAGTGGATAATCTCCCACTTCGAGGCCACCACCGGGCCTAAAACGGGAGATTATCCACTCTCATAGTCATCAAGGCTCGCAAGCTCTTATTCGGCCGCCTCGCGCAGGGCCGACATCGTAGCCGCATATTGCTGCTGCAACGCATGCATTCCCTCGCGAGCGCCGTCAACGGCATCGGCGCCGCGCAGCGCTTCGGTCACCACGACCGCCGGCTCGTACAGATTATCGAATCCCAGGTTCTGGCTCACGCCCTTGAGCGTGTGCGCTGCCATAAACGCTTCCTCGGCGTCTCCTGCCGCCATGGCAGCCTCCAACCTGTCCATGCTCTCGTCATCTAAAAACTTGAGGGCAAAGCGGCTAAGCATTTCCTCGCCCATCAGCCGAGCGCACGCGTCATCATAATTAGCGCCGATCTTCTCATACGCCTCACGCATGGAAATCATGGATTAAAACTCCTTTGGTCAAACTAAATCGTGGGAAACGCGACAACGTCGGCGGGGCGTGCCAACGTCTCGGCAATACGGTCTTGCACCTCGAGCAGGCAGTCGAGCAACAGCGGGTTAAAGGTGCCGCACTTACCGTCCGGGATCATCTGGATCGCCTCCTTGTGCGGGATAGCGTCCTTGTACACGCGCACGCTCGTCAGCGCATCATACACGTCGGCCACCGAGACCACCTGCGCGGCAATGGGAATCTCGTCGCCCTTAAGGCCATCGGGATAACCCTTGCCGTCCCAGCGCTCGTGATGCCAACGCGCAATCTGGTACGCATATTCCATAAGCGCATTGCCGACGTGATGGCGACCCAGCTCAAGCAACATGTCGGCGCCGATCGTGGTATGCGTCTTCATAATCTCGAACTCCTCGGGCGTAAGGCGCCCGGGTTTGTTGAGGATCGCATCGTCAATCGCCATCTTGCCAATATCGTGCAGCGCCGAAGCCAGGGCAATCGTGGAGCGCTCCTCATTGTCGAGGGAGATAGTGTCGCTACGCTGGACCAGACAGTCAAGCAGCAGCTCGGTCAGCTTCTCGATGTTCGTAACGTGCCTGCCGCTCTCGCCGTTGCGAAGCTCCATGACGCCGGCCATGATGTCGATGAGCATGCGACTGTTCTTGACGCGCTCGTTGTACTGCTGGGACAGCAGGCTCGTCAGGCGGCGCTGTTTGGCGTATAGGCGGATGGTGTTGCTTACACGGCGGCGCACGACACGGGAGTCAAACGGGCGGTTGATATAGTCCGAGGCGCCCAGCTCGTACGCGCGCAGAACCATATCATCGGAATCTTCGCTCGAAATCATGATGAAAGGCAGATTGTCGATACCCGATCGGCGCGACAGATCGGCCAACACCTCAAAGCCGCTTATGCCCGGCATGACAATATCCAGCAGCACGAGCGACAGTTCATCGCCATAGCGGTCGACCATGTCGAGTGCCGCGCGACCGTTATCAGCCTCGAGGATGCAATACTCATCCTTGAGCATCTCGTTGAGAATGGCTCGGTTCATCTCGGAGTCATCGACAATAAGCACCAAAGGCTTTTCGCTTTGGAAGGCCTCGATGGAATCGGCATCAGTCACGACCGTACCGGCTTTTGCCTTAGCGCGGCTCAGTAACTGGACAGCACGGCCAACGCCCTCATCGACCGTCTCGCCATGAATGCGAACGCCACCAACACATGCCGTCAAGCTCACGTACTCATGGCCCGGAACAATCGTGGCATGAACGGCATCGGATACCTGATGCAGGCGACGGGCGAAGTCATCGGAGGGAATATTGGGCATGACGACCACAAACTTGTCGCAGCCATAGCGCACAAGCTCGTCAGTCGAACGAATTCCGCTGCGTATGGCTGTCGCCACAGCACCGAGTGCAAGGTCGCCGGCATGATGGCCACACGTATCGTTGAAGACCCTAAAATCATCAAGGTCGATCATCGCAACGCCGGCATTCATGCGGGCGCTACGGAGCTTTTCCTCGTAATATCGGCGATTGCGCACACTCGTCAGCACGTCGGTGTAGACAAGGTCCTCTTCTGCAGTCTCTTGTTCATCGATCGGACGCACCATCAGCAGGACGTGAGGCTCGCCCTCGACCTTCAGAGGGCGTAGGCGAGCGCGGTACTCAACACCATCGTTGAGCAGTTGCTCCGACAACTCATCGGAGTCTGCCAAAGCCTCAAGACTCGACTGACGCAGACAAGGGCAGCGATCGCCGGCGAGCAGGCAGTTAGGCTCGCTCTTAATCTGATCGGCCGACAGCAAACGCACCACGGGGTAGGTCTTCGCGACGCGGGCGACCTCAGCGGCAGCCTCCTCGTCGGTTAGATTGACCTCGTGATTATTGAGCATATGGGGCCCCTTCGATAGTTTCGCATGGTAGCGGTGGGTTCCAAATGCTACAAGGGTAACACCTTGCCGATGCAGGTAAGCACGTGAATGCTGTTACATTTTTATGAGTTGGCAGACGGTGCGATTGAAGCCGCAGGCGTGAGGTTTTGAGCACATTTGTTAACACGGCCGAAACGTTTGCGGGTGAAGGCTGTTTTGATTTTTACGGCTGCTAGAGCTCCAGGATGCCACGGACAGTCTGGGCAGCCGCTGCCGGGCGATCGCGCAGGCCGTTGTGCGCGCCGGGAACCATTACGAGCGGACAGTCCAAAAGCTCAGCCGCCATCCTCGTTCCCGCCTCGCGAGGCGTACCAATCGAGAGCTCGCCCAAAAGCACGGCGGCCACCGTTTTCGACGCGCGAACGCTATCCCAATCGGGAACGCAGGTCATAGTAATCCCGTATTCGTTCGCCATGAAACTGCGGCCGTTGCGCAGGGCATGCTTAGCTTCTGCCTCGGTTAACTTGGGGGCCTCAGGGTCCGAATCGCCGATGGCGCCCAGGAAGGCCCGTAATGCCCTGGAAACCTTTCCCGCGGCGATCATCTCGAGCAAAACCGGGGCCGCACCCAGGCCGGCGCCCTCATCCGTCACGGCGGGTTCATGCAGAATCGCACGCGAGATTATGGCGGGGTTTGCACGGAGAAGCTCCAGGGCCACCAACGTACCGGCACTGTGCGCGAGCACGTTTGCCGGAGCGCCAATATGCTCGATAACAGCCTGCAGGTCGGCGGCCTGGGCAGCGAGGTCGTAGCGTCCGTCTGCAGCGTCGCCGCTCTCGCCGCAACCGCGGCGGTCGTAGGCAATGACGCGACAGTCGCGGGCGAGCTCGCGGGCGATGGCGTCAAAAAAGACACCGTCGACGCAGGCGCCGTGCACGCACACCAAGGCGGGTGTATCGGACGATACAACCGGACTGGCATACTCGCGGCAGGCAATCGTGGTGCCCGCATTCTCGACCGTAAATTCCATGTTGTGCCCCATCGTCTTGCGTTTTGTTAACAGATTAACTGTACCCGACCCGATACCTTTCATGACGCGGCATCGAAGGCAGAGTTAAAAAACGAAACCTGCAAAGCACAAGCCCGGACCATACGTTGGAGCCGATGCTATGCTTAAGGTTAATTGTCTTGAGGAGCTTTTACCTATGTCTACGTTTCTAAATGCCAGCCCCATCTTTGGGCCCGTTCGCAGCCGTCGCCTGGGCCTTTCGCTCGGTGTCAACATGATGCCGGCGAGCGGCAAGATCTGCACGTTCGACTGCATCTACTGCGAGAACGGTCTCAATGCCGAGCGCCCCTGCCACGAATCGTATAACACGGCTGCCGTGGTGCTCGATGCACTCGAGGCCAAATTGCGCGAGATGGCAGTCGAAGGTGAGCTGCCCGATGTAATCACGTTTGCCGGCAACGGCGAGCCCACCGCCGCACCGGAGTTTCCGCAGGCCATCGCCGGCGCTGTCGCGCTGCGCGACGAGCTTGCCCCAAACTCCAAGATTGCCGTGCTCTCCAACGGCACGCGCGCCGACCGCCCCGAGGTGCACGACGCGCTCATGATGGTCGACGACAACATCCTCAAGCTCGATACGATCGACCCGGCATTTATCCAGCTGCTCGATCAACCCGTTGGCCCCTACGATGTGGAGCATCAGATCGAGACGTTCGCGAGCTTTAACGGCCACGTCATTATCCAGACGATGTTTTTGACCGGCGAACATCAGGGCAAGCCTCTCGACAATACCGGCGAGGAGTTCGTTGGCCCTTGGCTCGCGGCACTCGAGCGCATTCGTCCGCAGGAGGCGACCATCTACACGGTGGCGCGCGAGACACCGGTCGCCGGCCTTGCCAAAGCGGCGCCCGAGGTGCTCGACGCCATTGCCGCGCGCGTCCAAGCCCTCAGCATTCCCTGCCAGGTAAGCTACTAGCAAAACCACGCAGCAGCCAGTGTCCGCCATCCCACTCCATCAGTTGCGGTGATATAGTTCCTATTTGTGCTGTTAAACCGCTTAAATCGGAACTATATCACCGCAACTTTTATGGATACGTGAGTGGGCTATACTAGCTGCGGATGAAAGGAAGTTAGCCATGTTTGACAACGGACCTGTGCCCGGCCGCAACGACGCCTGCTGGTGCGGCAGCGGCAAAAAATATAAGAAATGTCATAGCGCCTTCGACGAGCGCCTCGAGCGCCTGTGGGAAGAGGGCTGGGAGGTCCTGCCCCGCACGCTCTACAAGACGCCCGCCGATATCGAGGGCATCAAGCGCTCGGCCGCCATCAACGTGGGCGTGCTCGACTACGTAGGTGAGCACATCGCCGCAGGCATGACCACCAACCAGATCGACCAGATGATCTACGACTACACCGTCGAGCACGGCGGCACGCCGGCAGACCTCAACTACGAGGGCTACCCCAAGAGCGTATGCACCTCGATCAATGACGTCGTCTGTCACGGCATCCCCTGCGATACGGACGTGTTGCACGAGGGCGACATCATCAACGTGGACTGCTCCACGATCTTGGACGGCTACTTTAGCGACTCGAGCCGCATGTTCTGCATCGGCGAGGTCTCTGCCGAGCGCCAGCATCTTGTCGACGTCACCCGCGCCAGCGTGGAGGCGGGTCTGGCCGCCGTCAAGCCGTGGCTGCCGCTGTCCGTGATGGCCGAGGCCGTGCAAAAGACGGTCGAGGACGCCGGTTTTAGCGTGGTGCGCGAGTACGGCGGACACGGCATCGGTAAGGAGTTCCACGAGGACCCGTTTGTGGGCTTTACCACCGAGGCGCCCGATGTGGACACCATTATGGCTCCGGGCATGGTCTTTACCATCGAGCCCATGGTCAACGCCGGAGCGCCCGACATCAAGATCAGCAAGGGCGATGGCTGGTGCGTGCGCACCAAGGACGGCAGCGATTCGGCCCAGTGCGAGGTACAGCTCGTGGTGACCGAGGACGGTTACGAACTGCTGAGCTGGTAGCTGCGGATGCGCCGGGCTTCGCGATGGATATGTTAACCATCGCGAAGCCCGGCGTTTTATTTGAACGTTTTACCTGATAAAACCTGCCAAAATAAACCTGTCCCTTTTTGTCAGGTCGAGCGGAGAGGACTGCTTGTGAACATCCTGGTTTTGCTGCCCGTCAATGACCGCCATCGCGCAATTCTTGAGTCGAGTGCTCCGGGCGAGGACTTTATCTACACGAGCGCCGATGCCGCCACGCGCGAGCAGGTCGCCGATGCCGACGTGATCCTGGGCAACATCGACCCTGACATGCTCACAGCATGTGAGCATCTCCAGCTGCTGCAACTGCAGACCGCGGGCTATGACGATTACTTGGCCGCCGGCACCGTGCCAGCCGACGCCAAGCTTTCCTGCTCGGTGGGCGCCTACGGCCAGGCCGTGAGCGAGCACATGTTTGCCATGGTGCTGTCTATGATGAAGCGCCTGCCCGGCTATCACGACTTGCAGCGCAAGCATCGCTGGGAGGACTTGGGCCCGGTCACCTCGCTCAAAAACGCCAATGTGCTGGTGCTGGGCGCGGGCGATATCGGTGGCCACTTCGCCACACTCTGCCGCAGCATGGGCGCGCACGTCCGCGGCATCAAGCGCCATCCGCTCGTCTACCCCATTGTGTTTGAGGACATGGACGGCATGGATGCCCTGTCTGAGCGCTTGGCGGAGGCAGACGTCGTCGCATCCTTTATGCCGAGCACACCCGAGACCCGCGGCCTGGCGAACGCCGAGTTCTTCGCCGCGATGAAACCGGGCGCCTTCTTTGCCAACGGCGGCCGCGGCGACCTTGTGGTCGCCGACGACTTGGTTGCCGCCCTGGAGTCGGGACATCTCGCCGGCGCCGCGGTCGACGTCACCGACCCCGAACCGTTGCCTGATACAAGCCCCCTATGGGATGCGCCCAACATGCTCATCACGCCGCACGTCTCCGGTTGGTTCCACCTGGCAGCCACGCTCAACAATGTGGTCAACATCGCCGCGGAGAACCTGCGTCACCTGCAGGCAGGCGAGACGCTTCGCTGCTGGATCGAACACTAGGGTTCCGCCGTTCTAACGAACGGCGGACCGGTCGACGCTGTGCGCCGCCCAGAGCGACAATTTGCCATTCAAAAGGCAAGGCATGACCAGAAGGTCTATGCCTTGCCTTTTTCATGCCAACTTGTTCGCTCTGGACATCGCTCGCTGACGTTTGCCCAACCTGCGGTGTCTTAACAATTCTGTCCAGCTGTTGGCATTGCGGCATTTTCCCAGATAAAACCTGCCAAAGTAAACCTGTCCCTTTTTGGCAGATTTTAGAGTTCCACGCTTTCGGCGCCGTTGATGGTTAGGTCGCGCTCGTAGAAGGCCGTGAGGGCGCGGATGGCGCACATCACGTCGCGCACGCCGCCGGTCTCGTAGCTCGAGTGCATGGCCAGCTGCGGCAGGCCCACGTCTACGGCATGCATGCTCGCCTGCATATTCGACAGGTTGCCCAGGGTCGAACCGCCCGCCATATCGCTCTTGTTGGCGAAGGCCTGCGTGGGCACGTCGGCGTCATCGCAGATGGCTTGGAACACCGCGCGGCTAAAGGCATCGGTGCAGTAGTGCTGGTTGGCGGCTTCCTTGATGACAATACCGCCGTTGAGTACGACCTGGTTGCGAACATCGCACTTCTCGGCGTGGTTGGGGTGCACGGCATGCGCGTTGTCGCAGCTCACGAGCATCGAGGCGGCAAGTGCGCGGTAGTACGATTCGTCGTCAAAGCCCAGCGAGCCGTTAATGCGGCGTAGCGCATCGGCCAAGAAAGTCGACATAGCACCCTGCTTGGTCTCGGAGCCAACCTCCTCGTTATCAAAGCAGCAGAAAACCGAAACGTCGTGCGCATTCTCGGCACCCAAAAATGCCTGCAGCGAGGTATAGGCGCAGGCCAGGTCGTCAAGTTTGGGCGTCGAGATAAACTCGTCGGCCCAACCCCAAATGCGCGCATCCTGACGATTGACCAGGAACAGATCGCGGCCCAAAATTTGCTCGGGCTCAACGTCCAGCTCATCGGCAATCAGAGCGTCAAAATCTCCCTGCTTGAGTTCACCGGCGCTGATGAGCGGGCACAGGTCAACGGCTCGGTTGGGAGCAAAGCTCTCGTTAACGCCACGGTTCATATGGATGGCAAGGCTCGGAATAATGGCAACCTCGCGCTCGGTGGCAAGCAGGCGGCTCTCAATACGCTCGCCTTCGCGCACCAGTACGCGGCCCGCGAGCGCCAGCGGGCGGTCGAACCAGGTGTAGTCGATCATGCCGCCGTATGCCTCGGTGTTCAGGCGCAGCGTCTCGCCCGCGCCGTCAAGCTCGGGCACAGCCTTGACCTTAAACGTCGGCGAGTCACTGTGCGACGCCGTCAGCTGAAAATGGTAGTCGCCGGCAACGCCGTCCTCGCCCCACGTCGCGGCCAGGTCCTCGCCCACCTTAAAGGCAACAACGCTCGAGGTGTTGCGCTGCGTGTAATAACGCCCGCCCGGCTCGATGTCCCACGCCGCATTCTCGGGCAGGTAGGTAAAGCCTGCCTCGTCGAGCTCGGCCATAATGGTCGCCGCCGTATGGAACATGCTGGGGCATGCCTCGATAAAGTCGATAAGGTCGTTGGCGGCCTCGATATCATCGGCCGTCACATGCGCGCGCTCGGGCGTTTCCTGATCCGTCATGCTCTCCCCTTTCGCTGGGTTGATGGTCCCTTCCAGCATACCCCGCCGCGCCAGCGCCGCACTCTTCATTCCGTGCTTAATTCCGCGCCGCTCACCAACTTGAGCCATCATGCCCGCGTTCCTTTTGCGACAATTGCGCTAACAGGACGAGAGGAGCCGTCATGAAGCCACGTAACATTGCCATCGCCCGCGGTGTCGCGGGAGTCGCCGTCGGCCTTGCCGCTGCCACCGGTATCGTTTATCACAAGCAAATCAAGTCCGCCGCGTCGCTCAAACGCTTGACCGGCTACGCGGATGGCTATGACCTGTACGCAATCGACATCGCCTACGACTACGATCTTGATCGCATCATCGCCGCTGGCGTGCGCGACGACCAGGCCTACATCGATGCCGTGGTGGCGCAGGTGCTGCCCGGTGTGCCGGCACATGTCCAGGCGCCCCAGTTTGCCTGCAGCGCTTTTGTCGCCGTAGATGCCGAAGGCCGCGTGCGCACCGGTCGCAATTACGACTTTAAGGACGACACCTCGGCGCTGCTGGTGCGCAATCACCCACGCGGCGGCTATGCTTCCATCGGGTTTGCCGCCCTCAATAACCTGGGCGCCAACACTCCGCTTGACTCCATCACCGGACGCGCCGCGGCGTTGATGGGCCCGTTTGCCCAGCTCGACGGTGTTAACGAATGCGGCGTGTCCATTGCCGTACTCACCCTGGATTCCAAGCCCTGTGACCAGGACACGCAACGCCCCGCCATCAATACCTCGCTCGCCATCCGCCTGGTGCTCGACCGTGCCGCCACCACGCAAGAAGCTGTCGACCTGCTTTCCGCCTACGACATGCACGCTATGGCAGGACGCGATTACCACTTCTTTATCAACGACGCCGCCGGTGACGCGCGCGTAGTAGAGTGGGATCTGCGCGATCCGGACCGCGCTTTCAACGCGACTCCTGTACGCCAGGTTACGAACTTCTACGCCTGCTATGGCGACGAAGTGCTGCCCAACCAAAAGAATGGCAAGCTGGGCCATGGTAAAGAGCGCGCCGTCGCAATCGCCGATGTCCTTGACGCCCATGTCGGTGCCCAGGACGAAACGATTGCCTGGGAAGCCCTGCGCGCCGCAGCGCAAGAGCCCAATCCGGAAGACATCACCAGCAATACGCAATGGTCGGTCGTCTTTGACAATACCGAACCCGCCGCCGCTATTACGCTGCGCCGCCACTGGGGCGACGTCGACGCCTTCGCACTGTAAGGAGCCAGGCCCGTCGACCTTACGCTCGCCTGACGTTGTTTACATTTCTATACGCTTGAGCTAACACGTTTTACCCCCGTATCAACAGTGTACGGGGGTAAACTTATGCGCATGTTATAACTTGCCCGGAAGGATTCATCATGCTTAGGATCGGTCTTCTTACCAGTGGCGGCGACTGCCAAGCGCTCAATGCCACCATGCGCGGCATTGTCAAAACGCTTATGACCAATAGCGAAGAACCTATCGAGATCTATGGTTTTGAGGACGGCTACCAGGGCCTTATCTACAGCAGGTTCCGCGTCATGACGCCCGCCGATTTTAGCGGCATCCTCACCCGCGGCGGCACCATCCTTGGCACGAGCCGCACGCCGTTCAAGCGCCTGGATATTCCCGAGGCCGACGGCGTCGAGAAAGTGCCGGCAATGGTCCACACCTATCACAAGCTACAGCTCGACTGTCTGTTTATGCTGGGCGGCAACGGCTCCACCAAGACCGCCAACCGTCTGCGCGAAGAGGGCCTCAACGTTATCGCCCTGCCCAAGACCATCGATAACGACACCTGGGGCACCGAGTTGACGTTTGGCTTTACGAGCGCCATCGACGTCGCCACCAAGTGCATCGACGACATCCACACCACTGCCTCGAGTCACGGCCGCGTGTTTGTCATCGAGATCATGGGCCACAAGGTCGGCTGGATTCCGCTGTATGCCGGCGTCGCGGGCGGCGCGGACGTCATCCTGATTCCCGAGATCCCCTACGACATGGACAACGTCATCAAGACCATCGAGCATCGCATGGAGACCGGCAGCCGTTTTACCATCGTGGCCGTCGCCGAGGGTGCCATCTCCAAGGAGGACGCGGCGCTGTCCAAGAAGGAGTACAAGAAGAAGCTCGCCGAGCGCACGAGCCCGTCGATTGTCTACGACATCGCCAAGGAGATCGAGGCCAAGACCGGTCGCGAGACCCGCGTCGCCATCCCCGGTCACACGCAGCGCGGCGGCCAGCCCGACGCTCAGGACCGCATCTTTGCGACCCAGTGCGGCGTCGAGGCCGCGCTTGGCTGCCTGCGCGGCGAGTTTGGCTACATGATCGCCCTGCGCGACGGCAAGATGTGCCACATGCCGCTCGAGGATGTCGCCGGCAAGCTCAAGTATGTCGATCCCCAGAGCGACCTGGTACGCGAGGCCAAGGCGTTGGGCATCAGCTTCGGCGACGAATAGCCTCGGCCGAAACTGCTCTCATCGGAGGCCCCAGGGCTTACCTCCCAAATCGTCCTCGGACATGTCAGGACCCCGCCGTGCGCTTCGCGCGGCGGGGTCCTTCCGTCCTGCGGAAAGATTTGGGAGGTAAGCCCTGGGGCCTCCTGCGGTAACTAGGGAGGCCGAGGCTATTTGTCTTCTTGCTGCGGGTGCCTGGCCTGAAATTAAGTTGCGGTGAAATAGTTCCTGCTTAGCCCGCAAATGGCTGAATCTAAGAACTATTCCACCGCAACTTACGAATGATCGGAGCGGCTACAGCACAAGCGTCGGCGTTCGTTTGATGGTCCGCCACGAAAAGGAGCCATCTACTACGTTTAACTCGATGGGGCCAACCATGACCGCATTTTTCGAAAAGCGACAGGCCTTCTACCTGCGGTTTTATTTTTCGTTTTCCCGGCATGGTTGAGGGTATCCAATTAAACGTAGTAGATAGGCCCATTTTGTGGCATACGACCCATTCAAGCCCAATCTCGAAGGCTAAAGAGAGCCTCTCACCCACGCCTGCGGGCGAAAACCAAATAGAATGAAAGGCAAATGGAAAGCCCGTTTGACGAGCGGAGGACATATGCGCGACGTAGCCGAAAGCGACTGGAAGCTGTTTAAGAAAATGCTTCCTCAATGGCAAGAACGTTATATGGAAAAGCTCATCGGCCAGTACGTTGAGATACTGAATGGCGACAGCGAAGCGTCCAGTAGATTTTGGGCACTAGAAGAGAGCCTCAATAGAGACAAGCTGTCCTCAGGCGTAATTGCAAACGACATTCGCCGCAGCACAATGCACCGCGAGATAGCCAATTTGCTTATCGACAGCGTGATCACCCTTGACGACCTTGACGGTTTTACCGAGGACATTAAGAGCTATGCGCAACACTGGATTGGCCAGTAAGAGCACCGAACGACAAACATCCCCAGCAAAACGGGGCAAACGCCGGGCCACCTATAGGCTGCCCGGCGTTTGCCCAGATAAAACCTGCCAAAATAAACCTGTCCCTTTTTGGCAGGTTACTCGGCGCTTTTGAGGGCGCCGACCATGTCGATCTTGTTGAGGGTACGATTGGTGGCGAGGTTGACGATAAACGTAAAGCCAAAGGAAAGCACCACGGCGAGCACGTAGCTTAGCGGCTCGACCTCGACGTCAAAGTACAGCGACGGCATCTGCAAAATGTAGGTAAAGCTCTTGGCCAGCAAGCCACCTAGCGGCACGCCCAGCGCAGCGCCGATTGCCGTGAGGATCAACGTCTCCTTGTTGACGTAGTGGTGCACCTCGCCACGGCGGAAGCCCAGCACCTTGATGGTCGCCAGCTCGCGTTCGCGCTCGGAGATATTCGTGTTGGACAGCGTAAACACCACCACAAACGATAGGCACGCCGCCATAAAGGTCACGAGCACCACGACGGAATTGATAATAGTGAAGTTCGCCTCAAAGTTCTCCCAATGCTCGGCCGTGCTCGAAATCGAAAGCCAACCGTCGCTCTTAAGCTTCTTGCTAAACGCAATCTGATCGGCCGACGAGCCCTTAAGCAGCACAAAGACGCCGTTAAGGCGCGCGCTTCGACCGAACGCGCGCTCATAGGTGCCCTGCGTCATGTAAAGCGTGTTGCCCAGATAGTTGAGCGAAATGTCGCTGACTTTGACCTTGGCTACGTTGAGCGACGAATCCTGGACGTGTGCCGTATCGCCCGGTTGAATCCCCAGTACCAGCTGTGAACTCTTGCTTAGATACACATCTCCGTCGCGCAAAGATAGAGGCTCTTTGGACTCATCCTCGAGACGCACGTAGTCGTCCAGGTCGTTCGTGCGGTCATCGGGCACCACGATCAGCTGCACGGTCTCGCTCTTGCCGCCAAATGTAAAGGTGACGTTGTCGGTCATAATCGGCAGCGTCGAAGTCACGGTCACGTCGGAATCCTTGGCTGCGCTTCGCTCGTCGAGCGCCGCGCACGTCTGCGAAAAATCGTCGGGATTGGCAACCGCCAGCAGGTCATAGCGCGTGATATGCCCGTACTGCTTGGGCGAAAGCGCGACCGACGTATCACGAATGCCCATGCCGCAAATCACAAGCACCGTACAGCCCGCGATGCCAAAGATGGTCATAAAGGCGCGCTTTTTGTAGCGGAACAGGTTACGTGCTGCCACCTTGTTCAAAAAGCCCATGCGGCGCCAGATAAAGCCGATGCGCTCGAGCAAGATACGCGAGCCGGCGCGCGGGGCCTTGGGGCGCATGAGCGAGGCCGGGGTCTCGGCCATCTCGTGGCGGCAGGCGATAATCGTGGCGCCCACCACGCCCACGGCAAACAGCGCCACCGAAACGATCGAGGACACGATGTCGTACGAAAGCAACATCTGGGGCAGCGAGTACATGTCGTCGAACACCGTAAACAGGAACAGCGGCAGGCCCACAAATCCGATGATGTTGCCGAGCACGCCGCCAATCAGACAAGCCCACAGCGCGTAGTCCACGTATTTGGACAGGATGCGCCCGCGCGAATAACCGAGCGCCTTATACAGGCCGATGAGTGTGCGCTCCTCCTCGACCATGCGTGTGGCGGTGGTAAGGCTGATGAGCACGGCAACGATAAAGAAGATGAACGGGAACACCGTAGCGATAGCCTCAATTGACGAGCTATCGCTCTCCACGCTCGAGTAGCTTGCGATATTGCCGCGGTCCTGGATGTACCAGGTGCATTCGCCCAGGTCAGAGAGCTCGGCGCGGGCATCGGCAAACTGCTGGTCGGCGGCGGCACGGCGCTGATCCAGGTCGGCCTGCGCTTGCACGCGCTCCTCACTGCCCTCGGCCATGCGGTTAATGTTGTCCTGCTCGATCCCAAAGAGCATGGCGGCCTGACGCTCGGCCGCATCCAAGCTTGTCGGCGTGTCGACCGTCAGCTCCTGAGCGCGCGCCTTCTCACGCTCCTCGCGGATCTTCTCTATATTGCCCTTGACCTTGTTGATCTTTGCCGCGTAAGCATCCGAATAGGAGTTGAGGCTCTTGGCTCCCTCGACGACCACGTGGATCGCGGAGTAGGAAGAAGATGTCGCGGCGTCCTCGCTCACATAGAACTTATAGTCCGCCGCCGAAGCAGCACGGAAGGCGTTGACCGTCGAGTCGGAGCTCACATCAGTGGGATCGAGGACCTCGGCCGTAATGGTGTAATCGCCCGCGGCAAACTGATCCTTGGCGCTTTGGTTCGACGAGCTCGCGTCATTGGCGGCAAAACTCACCGTATCGCCGAGCTTTTTGCCCGAAGCCTTCAGGAACTTCGAAGTCACCGCGACCTCATCGGCGCTCTCAGGCAAATCGCCGTTCACGAGCACCGGCTGATCGATGTTCTCCTTGGAGAGACTTTGCACGACCACGCGCTCGCGCGTTGTGCCCACGGCGGTGTAGGCGGTCTCGGTGTAGATGCCCTCGGCCGTTTCGACGCCATCGACCTCTTGGATGGCGTCGAGATCATCGTCAGTCAGGCCATAGGTCGACTGCACGTTGATGTCATAAACATTCTGCTGGTCAAAGTAAGCGTCGACCGAATCGCACAGATCCTCGCAACCCGCCTTGAGGCCGCACATCACGCTCACGCCGAGCGCAGTGATCACGACGATGGACAAGAAGCGTTTGAGGCTGCCGCGAATCGTGCGGTAGACACCGCGGCGAAACACCGTCGGCACCATGTCGTTTGAGCTTTGGGCAGTGCGGTAGGTCGTAAAATCCTGCTCGCGCTCCGTGTTCCGCGCGTCGCGGCGTTGGCTGTTTTGGCGGTCCTGGTCCATGGGCGCTACCACTCGATCGTCTCGATAGGCACGGGATTTTGCTGGACCGTCTCGCTCTCCACGCGGCCGCTCTTAAAGCGAATCAGGCGATCGGCCATGGGCGCGAGCGCGGAGTTGTGCGTGATGATGATGACCGTAATGCCCTGCTTGCGGCAGGTATCCTGCAGCAGCTGCAAGATCTGCTTGCCGGTTTTATAGTCGAGCGCGCCCGTGGGCTCGTCGCACAGAAGCAGCTTGGGGTTCTTTGCCAGTGCGCGGGCGATGGACACGCGCTGCTGCTCGCCGCCCGAAAGTTGCGCGGGGAAGTTGGCGAGGCGCTCGCCCAGGCCAACCTGACGAAGCGTTTGCTCGGCATCGAGCGAATCGGGGCAGATTTGCGCCGCAAGCTCAACATTTTCGAGCGCCGTCAGGTTGGGGACCAGATTGTAGAACTGGAAGACAAAGCCGACGTCGGCGCGGCGGTATTCCACGAGCTGCGCCTCGTTAGCGGAGCTCACGTCGCGCCCGTCCACCGTCACGGTGCCGGAAGTTGCCGTGTCCATGCCGCCCAAGATGTTGAGCGCCGTGGTCTTGCCGGCGCCCGAAGCGCCCAGGATAATGGCAAGCTCGCCACGCTCAACGGTAAAGCTCGCGCCGTCGAGAGCGTGGATGCGGGCATCGCCCTCGCCGTACGCCTTGATGACGTCTTTGAATTCGATATAAGCCATCGATTAATTCCCATCTGGTCGGATAACTCCTTAGTATTACCCATTTCGCACCCACCAAAAAGGGACAGGTTCATTTTGGCAGGTTTTATATGGGGAAACGGCAGCTATAGATGAGGCGCCGGGGAGGCAGAGAAATCATCGACGGGGTCAGGCCGACCGCCAAACACAACGCACGCATCTCAATCTGTCAGCCAAATCATTCGAACAGCTGTTCGTTTCTATGATATGATTCAGCCATCTAAGCAGGCCAATACGCAGAAAGGCGGCCAACATGGCGTTCGACTTTAAGAAGGAATGCAAGGAGCTCTACAAACCTGCAAGCAAGCCGAGTATCGTAACTGTCCCGCCTATGAGCTACGTTGCCGTTCGCGGAAAGGGCAACCCAAATATCGAAGGTGGCGAGTATCAAAACGCCCTGCCGCTACTTTACGGCATCGCCTATACCGTCAAGATGTCGAAGAAAGGCTCAAGGAGTATCGAGGGCTATTTCGACTTTGTGGTACCGCCGCTCGAGGGTTTCTGGTGGCAAGAGTCCCCGAGCGGCGACATCGATTATGTACGCAAGGACGATTTCAACTTTATCTCGTGCATCCGCCTGCCCGATTTCGTCACCCGAGATGACTTTGACTGGGCGGTCGCGGAAGCCACGGCCAAAAAGAAACTGGACTTTTCCGCCGTCGAACTGCTTAAAGTTGACGAGGGCCTCTGCGTTCAATGCATGCACACCGGGCCCTACGACAACGAGCCGGCAACCGTAGACGCCATGCATGAATATGCGACCGAGCAGGGCTATGTCCCCGACTTCTCAGACACCCGTTTGCATCACGAAATCTATCTCTCCGATCCACGCAAATGTGCACCGGAGAAACTTAAGACTGTGGTTCGTCATCCTATCAAGCGCGCTGAATAGCGTGGGGCGTCATTTCACGCGCTAGGTTTTAAGCCAGCCAACCAGCCGCCTCCTAGGCCGTCCGGTAATAATCTTGACGCGGCCCGTCGCATCTTATAAGTTAGTTTTGCTAAAGCTGGAAAGCCTCTCAACGATGCGCAACTCCAGCTCTTTTTATATCAAGAGGCTTAAATGAAATACCAGAAGTCGTGGATATCCATCAACGAACAGATAGCACTATTGACAGAAAACAAGGGTCTTTAGTGCTCCGATCAAAGCGAACTCGAGCGAGCTTTGGTCGAAGTCGGCTACTACAGGCAAAGTACTCGAGCGTTACTCCTCGTACGCGCCCTCAAGCCGAAGCAGCCACTCCTTGCGGTCAAGCCCGCCGGCATACCCGTTAAGCGAACCATCGGCGGCAACCACACGATGGCACGGCACAATAATCGAAATGGGATTGCGCGCGACCGCGGCCCCCACGGCACGGGGAGACGCAACGGGTGCTTCGTTTCCCGGTACACGATGTCGAGCCGTAACACGCTGGGCGATCTCACCATACGTAGCGACCTCGCCACGCGGGATAGAAAGCAGCTCAAACCAAACCTCGCGCTGAAACGCCGTACCAATCATATGCAACGGCGGCGTAAACCGAGGCTCCTGCCCCGCAAAATAAGCATTCAGCCAAGCCCAAGAACGCTCAAGTACCGACGAGGCAGCACCGTTTGTCGGATTCACCGAAGACATGCCGCCAGCACCAGAAACCGCATCGGCGCCTTCAACATGTTCGGGATCTTCTTTGAGAAGCGTGGAGCCAAAGTGCTCCTGCCCCTCAAACCAAAGCCCCGTCAAACCGCGGCCATCAGCGGCAAGCAGGATTTCGCCCAAAGGCGAAGCAAACGTCGTCGTGACCACCAGCGGCTCCTTTCAAAACTCCGCAAACATAATACCGCGAACTGTGCAGACAACCCCAATCGACCCCAAAGTCACCCAAAGCAGCAGGCGTGCAGCGCCGCAGCTGCCGCACGACCCCAAAGTCCCCAAAGGCGGCAGGCGCGAAGCGCCGAGGCCGCCGCCGGGACCAGGGCCCGCAACGGCCACGTGCCCCCGCATCAGCCCAGCGGCCCCAACCAACAACGGCCCCATCGCAGGCCGCTCGCAACAGCGTCACCGCAGGCGGGGGCCGGGCTTGGTTTCAGAACACTCCGCAGACCAGTGTGGCGCCTTGTCCGCGGCTCCGAAGGAGCAGGACAAGGCGCCACACATGGTCGAGGACGTTCTGAAAACTAAGCCCGGCCCCCGCCGGACAGGTCACACTACTCGCAGAGCAGCTTAGCGATCTGGACGGCGTTGGTTGCCGCGCCCTTACGGATTTGGTCGCCGCAGCACCAGAAGGTGATGCCACGCGCGGCCTCGGGGTTCGAGATGTCGCGGCGCACACGGCCAACCCAAATCAGGTCCTGGTCGGAGGTGTCCATCGGCATGGGGAAGCGGTCGTGCGCATCCTCGGCGCTCATATCGTCAACCAGCTTGACGCCGGGAGCTGCAGCCAGCGCAGCACGGGCCTCCTCGACCGTAATATCGCGCTCAAACTCGAGCGTAATGCTCTCGGAGTGCGAACGCAGCACGGGCACGCGCACGCAGGTGCAGTTCACGCGCAGCTCGGGCAGATGCATGATCTTGCGGCCCTCGTTCTGCAGTTTCATCTCCTCGGAGGTAAAGCCCTCCTCCTTGACGCCGCCAATCTGCGGAATCAGGTTGCTCGCCAGCTGGGCGGCAAACGCGCGCGGCTCGGGAATCTCCTCGCCACGGCCCAGGGCGGCCAGCTGAGCCTCGAGCTCGGCCATACCGGGAGCGCCAGCACCCGAAGCCGCCTGGTACGTCGAGACGATCATGCGCTTCACGCCAGCGAGCTGATGTAGCGGCCACGTGGGGACCAGGCCGATAATGGTCGCGCAGTTGGGATTGGCGATAAGGCCGTGATGCCATTTGATATCGTCGGCATTGATCTCGGGCACAACCAGCGGCACCTCGGGATCCATGCGGAAGGCATGGCTGTTGTCGACCACGACGGCGCCGCGCTTGACGGCCTCGGGCAGTAGCTCCTTCGCGATGTCGTCGCCGGCAGCTCCAAGCACAATGTCACAGCCCTCAAAGGCCTCGGGACAAGCCTCTTCGATCACGATCTGCTCGCCACGGAACTCGACGGTCTTGCCCGCAGAACGCGCGCTCGCCAGCAGCTTGAGCTTGCCAACCGGGAACTCCTGCTCGTTGAGGCACTCGAGCATCTGGGTGCCCACGGCTCCCGTCGCGCCCAAAATAGCAACCGTGTACTGTTTCATGCTTCCCCCTTTAAAGGTTGTGGCTTTTGCCCGCACGCCAAGCAGGCCGATTATTGTTGCCAGTGTATACAAGAACGGGGCGGGCACGAAACCCGCCCCGTCGAAACGAAACCGAAACGAAACGCCCCGCCATAGATTTTTGAGGCAAGTCCAAAAATCTACTGGGATAGCAGCTACTTGTGGAGCGCGACCAGAGCGGGATCGACCGGCGCGGGAGCCTCCAGATCGGAGACCTTCACAATGCCGTTCTCGTCGGAGAAGGCGCGGTAAATGGTCTGAATCGCCAGATCAAAGTCCTTCTCCTCCACACCGATGATGATATTGATCTCGTCGCAGCTCTGCGAAATCATACGCACGCTCACGCCAGCCTGGCCAAGCATGCCAAACAGGTGGCCCGAGATGCCGGCACGACCGCGCAGGTTACGGCCGACGGTCGCGATAAGTGCCAGACCCTCGACAACCTCGATCTCGAGCGGCTCGACCTCCTGCTGAATGTCGCCCACGAGCGAGTACAGTGAATCGTGAACGTCCCGCTCCTGCACCACGGCGCCAAAGCGGTCGACACCGGTGGGCATGTGCTCGACGGAAACGTCATAGCGCTCGAACACCGAAAGCGCACGGCGCATAAAGCCGACGCGGGGCTTGGTGCGGTCGCGGGCGACGTTGATGGCGACAAAACCGCGCTTGCCGGTCACGCCGGTAATGATGGGCTCCGCCTCGCCTTCATCAGCCGTCTCGCTAATGATGGTGCCGGGGTCCTGCGGCGCATTGGTGTTCTTGATGACCAGCGGAATGCCTGCCTCGCGCACGGGGAACACGGCTTCCTCGTGCAGGACGCTTGCGCCCATGTACGAAAGCTCGCGCAGCTCCTCGTAGGTAACGCGCGCAATGGGCTGAGCCTCCGGAACAATACGCGGATCCGCAGAATAGAAACCCGAGACGTCGGTCCAGTTCTCGTAAAGGTCGGCGCCCAGGCACTTAGCCAAAATCGAGCCCGAGATATCGCCGCCGCCACGATCGAGCAGCTTGATCTGGCCCTCACGCGTCGCGCCGTAGAAACCGGGCATAACAAAGCCGCCCTGCTGACCGTACTCCTGCACCAGCTCGGAGGTGCGGTTCATGCTGAGCGTACCGTCGTGATGGAACGCAACGACCGTCGCGGCATCCAGGAACGGCAGGCCCAGGTACTCGGCCATCAGGCGGGCGGTGAAGTACTCACCGCGGCTCACAAGCTCCTCGGTGGAGTAACCGCCCGAGCGGGCGCGCTCGGCAAAGGCCGCGAACTCCTCGCGGATGGGATAGGTAAGCTCCAGCTCGTCAGCAATATCAAAATAGCGCTGGCCAATGTCCTCGAGCAACTCCTCGCACGACACGTGATACTTAACGTGCGCGTTAACCAGGTAGAGCAGGTCGGTCACCTTGGTGTCGCCCTTAAAGCGGCGACCGCAGGCAGAAACCACCACAAAACGGCGGGCAGAGTCGGCATCGACGATGGCCTTGATCTTCTTGAAGTGTTCGGCGTCGGCGACCGACGAGCCGCCAAACTTGGCAATCTTAATCATGGGCTGGAGGTTACCTTTCTAAAAGCCTCTGCGAACCTATTTTGCGTGCTCTGATACCATGGTTTCACCGATTGGGACCAAGGCATCCGAGGAGCAGTGTTATATGGGAACTTATCATAGTACACGAGGACGCACTTTATCGTGCTCAAGTAAGGTGGCAATCCGTACCGGCATCGCTCCCGACGGGGGTTTGTTTGTCTCGGACGAGCTCGGCACCCAGCAGGTCGATATCAGCTCGCTTGCAGCTAAATCGTACTTTGAAATCGCTCAAGATGTGTTGGGAATGTTACTGAATGATTACACGGCCGAAGAAATTTCGGCGTGTGTCGACGAGGCATACCGCGGCACGTTCGCGAGTGAAGAGGTTACGCCGCTCGTCAAACTCGACGCTGCGCCGGGTGTTGACGCCCCTCAGACCTATGTGATGGAACTCTTTGGCGGCCCTACAAGCGCCTTCAAGGACGTCGCCCTGCAGATGCTCCCCCGTCTGATGGCCCGCACTTCCGCCAAGGACGGCGGCGCCGAGCGCATTATGATTGTCACCGCCACATCGGGCGACACGGGCAAGGCTGCGCTCGCCGGTTTTGCCGACGCTCCGGGCACGGGCATCACCGTCTTTTATCCCGAGGGCAAGGTTAGCCGCGTCCAGAACCTGCAGATGTCCACGCAGGAGGGCGACAACGTCGCCGTCTGCGGCATCCGCGGCAACTTTGACGACGCCCAGAGCGCCGTCAAGCGCATCTTTGCCGATAAGGAGCTTGCCGAGCGCCTGGAAGCCGCCGGCACGGTGCTTTCGAGCGCCAACTCTATCAATGTCGGCCGTCTGGTACCGCAGGTCGTCTACTACTTTGCCGCCTATGCGCAGCTGCTGCGCGCCGGCGCTATCGAGGCTGGCGACGCCGTAGAGTTCTGTGTGCCCACCGGCAACTTTGGCGACATCCTGGCCGGCTACTATGCCAAGCGCATGGGTCTGCCCGTCGCCAAGCTCATCGTCGCGAGCGACAAGAACAACGTTCTGGCCGACTTCCTGACCACCGGCGTTTACGACCGCAACCGTCCGTTCTTCACGACCATCTCGCCGTCGATGGACATCCTTATCAGCTCCAACCTGGAGCGCATGTTGTACTTCCTGTCCGACGGCGACTGCGAGCTCGTTGCCGGCCTTATGGAGCAGCTTGCCCAGACCGGCCGCTACGAGGTGCCCGCCGAGCTGCTGGCCAAGATCCAGAGCGTGTTTGGCTGCGGCTGGGCCAGCGAGGACGAGGTCCGCACTGCCATCAAGAGCTGCTGGGATGCAAACGGCTACGTGATTGACCCGCACACCGCTTGCGGCTATCACGTCTTCGAAAAGGTCGCTCCCGCCGAGGGCGTCAAGGCCCGCGTGCTACTTTCGACCGCCAGCCCCTACAAATTCCCGCGCGCCTGCTGCGACGCCCTGGGCCTCGACGTTCCCGAGGACGACTTTGAGGCCATGCACGTGCTCGAGCAGGCAACCAACACGGTCGCCCCGGCACAGCTCGCCGAACTCGAGTCCAAGCCCGTCCGCTTCGAAGACGTCTGCGACGTCGATGAGATGGCCAGCTACGTAGAGCAGGCTGCAAAAAAGATGGCAACCAACTAAACCCCATATAAGGCGCTGGCGAAAGCCGGCGCACTTTCTTTTAATTTGGCTCCCCAGCGCGGTGAGGAGACGGCGTAGGTCGGTTTCACGCTTGCTCCGTCGCGAGTTCCGCACGAGCCGAAGGCCACTAAATGTGGCCTTCGTGCGAGCAGGACTGTCCGAGCAGCGGAGCAAGCGTGAAACCGACCCCCAGGAGGACCAACAACAATGATCAAGATCACCGTCCCCGCCACCAGCGCAAACCTAGGCATTGGCTACGACACCCTCGGCATGGCCGTAAGCCTCTACTCGCACTTTACCTTCGAGCGCACCGACAAGCTCACCATCACGGGCTGCCCCGAGGAATTCCAAAACGAGAACAACCTGGTCTACGTGAGTTTTGTGGATGCGCTGGCCGCATGGGGCGAGCCGGCCTTCCCCGTCGCCATTGACATTCAGACTGACGTTCCCGTCGCCCGCGGCCTGGGCTCCAGCTCCACCTGCGTCGTCGCCGGCATTATGGCCGCCGCCGCACTGACAGGCCACACTGTCGACCGCGCCGAGCTCGTCCGCATTGCCACCGAGGTCGAGGGCCATCCCGATAACGTCGCCCCCGCTATCCTGGGCGGCGCCGTCTGCTCCTTTACGCCGACCGATTCACTCCCCCAGTGCCTGCGCTACGAGGTGAGCAATCGCTTGCGTTTTATTACCGTGATTCCACCTTACGAGGTGCACACGAGTGAGGCGCGCAAGGTCGTGCCACAGGAGATTCCGCTCTCCACCGCCGTGTGGCAGATGGGCCGCATCGCCGGCATGACGCGCGGCTTGGAGACTGGTGACCTGGACCTGATTGCCGCCGCCAATGACGACCGCATTCAGGAGCCCTATCGTCGCCGCCTGATTCCCGACTACAACGCCGTGCGCGACACCTGCCTTAACGGCGGCGCCAAGACCATCTGGATCAGCGGCTCGGGCTCGACCCTCATGGCCGTGACCGACGACACCATCGTGGCAAAGTTCCTGCAGGTCAAGCTGCGCGAGCAGTTCCCCAAGTGTGACACGCACATTCTGACGTGCGACACCGAGGGCGCTCAAATCGAGTACCTGTAGACATCCTCCCCATATACCTGTCCGGGACGGTCGGGATATTCCCTCAAAATCGTCCTCGCGCATGAAAGCCCCTTGTCCTGCTCCTACGGAGCGACGGACAAGGGGCCTTCGCGCTGCGGAATGATTTTGAGGGAATATCCCGAACGTCCCTGCGCCTACCTTGCTGAGGATGTCTACAGGGACCCACGCTTTGAAGGGGCGCCGGGCTGATAGTTGATTTTTATTGGCAGGGGCTCTTGCTGGTAAGGGGCACTTACTAGAGGCAGGCCTCGGCGATGCGCTTTTTGAGCTCGTCGATGCCGGCGCCGGTCTGAGAGCTTGTGATGATCACGTTCTCGGCCGGAACGTTGAGCTGCTTTTTGATGGCTGCTGCTTGGCGGGCCTGCTGGGTACGGCTGAGTTTGTCGGCCTTGGTGAGGCAGACGATAAAGTTGAACTCGTTGCCCTGCAGATAGTCGATCATGTCATGGTCGAGCTTGCTCGGGTCGTGACGAATATCCACCAGCGACACAACCAGGTTAAAGCTACGCTCCGAGTCGAAGAAGTCGCCGATAAGCTCGGCCCAGCGGTCGCGCTCGGCCTTGGAGCGACGCGCGAAGCCGTAGCCCGGCAGGTCCACAAAGTGCACGTCGTCGGCCTCGAAGAAATTGATATTGCTCGTCTTGCCCGGCGTACTCGAAACCTTGACCAGGTTCTTGCGACCAAAGAGCTTGTTCATAATCGACGACTTGCCCACGTTGGAGCGGCCAACAAAGCTCACCTCGGGACAGGTGGACTCGGGGATCTGCGAAACCTTGCCGTAGCTGGCGACGAACTTGGCAAGCTGGTAGTTAATTGAATCGGCCATGGACACTCCTTGGTCGTAGGTTCTTACAAAACGGACGTGCTATTGCGCGGCGGCGATACGACGAACGATGTCAAGCGTGATACCGCTCGCGGTGCGAGCGTACTCGTCCAGATCGAACTCGCGCTCGCAAAACGCGTCATATGCCTCGTCGCAATTATCGCTGATAGCGCGCAGCACCAGGCAATCGACACCATTCTTGGCCGCGATGTGCGCAATTGCCGCGCCCTCCATCTCGACGCAATCGGCATGCGTGGCCTCAATCGCAGCGTTACGCATGGCGTCACCCGTAACAAAGCGGTCACCCGTGGCGATAGTGCCACACAGGAACTGCTTGGGGTCCTTCTCCGCAGAGTTCTCATCCGCCGAGGCATCCACAAATCCATGCTCGGCAAGCACGGCGGCGGCAACATCAGCCAACGCCGGCGTCGAGGCAAACTCCTCGAGCCCCGGAGCGGACTCGGCGATGAGAGCCGTATCGGTATCCAGATAGCGCAGGCACTTGCCTATAATCACGTCGTTAATATGCAGTTTAGGGTTAAGGCCACCCGCAATGCCCGAAAACACAACGGCCTGCGGGGCGTATTTGCTGATGAGATGCTGCGTTGCGGCCGCGGCGTTCACGGTCCCCATACCTGCCGTCGTGGCGACTACCGTCAGACCCGAAAGCCCACCGTTCACAACGGTCAAGCCCGCCTCCTGCGACACATGCGTGCCACTCAGCTCTTCCTTAATCTGCGCAACCTCTTTTTCGAGTGCGCCTATGATCGCGATGGTTGCCATGCCATCCCCCAAATCCGTGCAAATTGCTTATCCACGGTATGGTACCAGCATTTTGGCTCAACCGTGTCAGCACCAAGCCGTTAGGCCAGTACAGCTCGGGTATCATAAAGGGGCAAAAATGGCTTGTTAGCCGATGGCCGACCTGAGCTCCGCACGGCGCTTTTTCATACCGGCCATAACGGCGTTGCGCAGCTCGGGCATGCGCGCGGTATCCATCTGGGGAACGCCCTCGAGCTTATAGGGAATCCCCAGCTGCTCATACTTGACGACGCCCATCGTGTGATACGGCAGCATCTCCAAACCCACCACATTATGCCACAGAGCGATGAGGCGGCCGAGCTTCTCGCACTCCTCCACCGTGTCGGTAATGCCCGGCACCACCACGTGGCGGATAACGACCTTAATCTTGCGACGCGCGAGCTCATCACCAAACGCCAGAATGCGTGCGGGATCGCAACCGGTCAGCTTTTTATGCTCGACCGGGTCGGCATGCTTAATATCGAGCAGTACCATGTCGGTCTCGTTGAGAACGGCATCGAACTTCTCCGGATGCTTGGGATCAAACGCATACCCGCAGCTATCTAGGCAGGTATGCACGCGACCATCGGGGTTGTTGTGCATGGCACGGAACAGGTCAGCCAAAAACTCAGGCTGTAGGAGCGGCTCGCCACCGGACACCGTAATGCCACCGCTGCGATAGAACTCGTGGTTACTCTGGAACTCATCCATCAGGTGTTCGACGGTCACCATGGTGCCGCCGTTGACCGACCAGGTATCGGGATTGTGGCAATACGCGCAGCGCATGGGACAGCCCTGAACAAACACCACAAAGCGGATGCCGGGTCCGTCGACAGTACCCATCGTTTCAATCGAATGCACGCGGCCTAGGGCAAATGCGGAATCCTCAGGACGAGCGTCCACACCCTCAAGCGTCATCTCAGCCATTCCCGCTACCTTGCCTCTCCTTGGTTTTAGCTACATAAATGCCAGAGCCATTCTAGCCCATGCGTTTGCGTTTAAACGTCTCGGGCCAGAATGGCACGTTTTAATCTATCCCCCATCACCATGGCTGGGGTCTACGTCGAGATGTCAGGCTGAAGAACGCTCGCCTGAGGCCTTTACGCCTTAAGCGTGAGCACCGCACCGAAGGCGGTCGGGCCGCAGTGGCTCGAGATGACGCCACCAACCTGAGTCCAGGAAACGTCCTTAAAGCCCAGATCGTGCGCATAGACTTCCATGTCGTCGCGCAACTCCTCGGAAAGACCCACCGAATACGCCAGGCCAATATGCGAGTAGTCGATCTCGCCCTTGGCAACCATGTGGTCAATAAAGGCACGGGCGCACTTGAGCATAGAACCGCGGAACTTCTTGGTCGCCACGAACTTACCGCCCGTCACCTCGATGCAGGGCTTAATCTTGAGCAGATGGGCGCCCAGGAACGCGACGTTGGACAAGCGACCGCCCGCCTTAAGGAAGGCAAGGTCCGTAGGAACAAAGCCCAGCAGCACACGGTCCATGACGGAATTCGTAAAAGCAAAGATCTCGTCGACGGTGGCATCGGGGTGAGCCTCAATGTATTTGGCGGTCTCGACGACAACGAGCGACTGGCCCACCGAGACAAAACGCGTGTCCATGGAGTAGACGTAGTCGCGACCCTTGGCGGCGATCTTCGATGATTGATGGGAGCAGGTCGTTGCCTCGGAATACGCGAGATGCAGAATAGTCGCGTCGGGCTGCTCGGCATGAATGCGGTCATACACGTGAGCAAAATCCGCAGGCGCGCAGCCACTAGTCTTGGGCATTACGCCAAACTCATTGCAGCGTGAATAAATCTCGAGCGGATCGATCGAGCCGTCCTCGACGGTCTCGTCACCAATCGTGACATGCATGGGCACGCGCACGATGCCATAGCGTTCGCAGAGCTCGGGCGTCACATCCGACCCAGACTCAACCACGATTACGTACTTGCCCATTCTTATCACGACCCATCTCAACGTTGGCTTTTTAATATGTGGCGCACGTCCGCCATCCTACTGTGCAACGGCCCCCAAGCACCAAAGAGACGCCGCCCCTTGCACACAACAAAGGACAGCGTCTCCCTGGAAAACTCCGTGCTTATCTAAGATATTACACGGCTTATTAAGGAGTGTTACTTACTCCGCAAACGGTCGCTATACGCGATAAACGGTAGTTCGCTGTGGCAACTGCGACACATTCCGTCCAGCAAATCCAATCGTGCTCCACGCACGGTTAATGCACGAGGCGGTAGAAATTCATCGATGCCGCACCCTCGGCGTGCAGCTCCATCGCCGGAACCGCCGGCGAATAGGTACGGCTCGTAAGTGCCGCCTCCCCGCCATTTGCAAAAATCTCGACCATCGTAGTGTCCGAAAGCACGCGCAGGTCGCGAAGCTCGCTGAGCTCGATCGACCTCTGGTCGCGCCCATAGCCTTCGTCACCCATGTCGAGGGTAAGCATCCCGTCTGCATAGCGCACAAAGACACCCTTGCGGATTTCGAGCTCGATCACCTGGGCGCCCTCACAGGAAACCACAAGATCAAACAGGCGGCCCGGCTCCTCAACGGTTTCACCGCCTGTCGCGCAAACGCAGTCGCCGCGCATCCTCTCAATCTCGTGCACCGGCTGCTGACAGAGCTTACCATCGCGCATGCTCAGTTTTCTCGGCACCGTCAACGCGCACTGCCACCCGCGTGCCACCGTCGGGCTTTTTGCCGTCGCATCGGGGCAACCCGACCACCCGATCATCAAACGCCGACCCGCAGCATCCTCAAAAGACTGCGGTGCGTAGAAATCAAAGCCGGCATCGACCATCGGGGGCATGCCCTGCCCGGCGATCTTAAAACTCGGCGCCTCCCAATCGGCCTCGATGGGAAACCACACGCACTGGTGCGGATTGCGGTAACGCCATCCATCGGCGGACACACCCTGCGGACAGCAAACGAGAATAAGCTCACCATCGAGCTCAAACAGATCGGGGCACTCCCACATAAAGCCAAACTTCTCGCCCAACTCAATGCGCGTCGCATAGCTCCAGTCCTCTAGATTGCTCGAGGTATAGACAAGCACGCAGCCGCGGTCGTCTTTCGTACGAGCGCCCAGAACCATGTAGTAGATACCATCGTGTTCAAGGATTTTGGGATCACGCACGTGCGTACCGATATCGTCGGGGTAATCGACCGGCCCAACAGCTATGCGCTTCTCGCCCAATTCGTCGGGGTTCTCGGCAACCACATGAATCTGGTTTTGCTCACGGCCCGTCAACACGTAGTCGTAATCATCGCGGTCAAAATGCTTGACGTTGCCGGTATAGAAGTAGTGAATCTTGCCGTCGTGTACAAAGGCAGAACCAGAATACGCTCCGCTCGAATCCAAATCGGAATCGGGGAACAGCACAGGGCCGCGATTCTCGTACGTCACAAAATCCTTTGTTGTCAGATGATTCCAAAGCACTGGACCGCCATGCGCAGCATCGAATGGATCGTATTGGTGATAGATGTGATACGTATCACCGATCTGCACCAAACCGTTGGGATCGTTGAGCCAGCCAAGCTCAGGCTCAACATGGAACAGGAGCCTATCGGGGTCGGACGCGATGCGACCCGCCGTCTCATCCTGTCCGGCACGCCACTGCTCATAGTCCGCGCGTGTCACCTTATTTTTTTGATTAAACATCGCCGTTGACTTTCTCGTCTATGGGGAAGGACGCTCGACTCACACGAGTCGAACGCCCTTCCCCAAATGGACTTATCCTCAGATTACGCTGAACGGCTCAACTAGAAGCTGACATCGAAGCCAGCACCAGCGCCCTCTTCATCGGTGGTCGGCACGCCCTTTGCCTTGTTGTAGGCAAAGATCAAGACGATCGGCACGATGAAGGCGATGAGATTGCCAGCCACATACCACACGAGCGTCTCGGGCGTAACGATGAGCAGGCCAAGCACGCCGGTCAGACCCTGACCGATGGCGCGCACCTCAAAGAGCTTCACGAAGGCACCGCCGCAGCCTGCACCGATGCAAGCGCAGATGAACGGGATGATCGAGTAGCGCATGTTTGCAGCAAAGATTGCGGGCTCGGAGATACCGACCAGCGTCGGGATAAAGGACGACATGCAGATGTTGCGCTCTTTGGAATGCTTCTTGTGAATGAGGTACATGCCGATGGCGCCGCCGCCCTGGGCGATGATGGAAACCGACCAGATTGCCTGGATGTAGTTGAAGCCAGTCGTGGCAACGAGGTTTGCCTCGATACCCTGGATGAACTGATGCGTACCGGTAACGACGAGCGGCTGCAGGAATGCGGCAAAGACAAAGGCACCGAAGACGCCCATCCTGTTGTACAGGATATCGATTACGCCGGCGAGGACGTCGCCGATCAGGTTGCCGAGCGGGCCGAACACGGTGAACAGGGCGACGTTAGCAAGAATCAGGGTAACGGTCGGGACAAAGACGAACGAAACGACCTCGGGGATGTACTTCTGGGCAATCTTCTCGACCTTGGCCATAAACCAGGCAGTCAGGATTGCAGGGAACACGCCGCCCTGGAAAGCAACCATGGGAATGGAGAGCGGACCGAAGTTCCAGTACTCAGCACCCGTCGGGTCCATAACGAACGTGTTACGGTTCATAAGGCTCGGGTGAACCATGACGATACCGACGAGGATGCCCAGGATCGGGTTACCGCCAAAACGCTTGACCGCGCTGTACATAACCAGGACAGGTAGGTAGTCAAACGTGGTGGCGATAATGGCAAAGAAGCTTGCGAGGTTCTTGAGGAACTCGCTGTGATCGGCGAGGCTGCCCTCCATGCCAAAGAGGCCGTTGGCAACGATCAGCGACTTAAGGCCGATGATGATAGCAGCGCCGACGAAAGCGGGAATGATGGGGATAAAGATGTCCGAGAATACCTTGAGGACCGAGAAGAACTTGCCCTTCTTGTCCGCCTCGGCGCCCTTGACCTCGGAAGCGCTGATCTCCTTAACGCCCGTCAGAGCCATAAACTCATCGTAAACCTTGTTGACGGTACCGGTACCGAAGATGATCATGAGCTGGCCGCTGTTGTACAGCACGCCCTTGACGCCATCGATGTTCTCGAGCTCGGCCTTGTTGTACTTGCTCGTATCCTTGAGCACCAGACGCAGACGCGTAACGCAATGCGTGGCGCCCTCGATGTTCTCCAGACCGCCGACGTTATCGACGACTTGCTGAGACACTACTTTGTAGTCCATGTTCCTCTCCATTCCTTTACGAAATCATAAGACGTTTTGATGCCATTACAGAGACGCGATCGTTGCATTTGCGCACTTAAGCGTACCGTCGGTGACCGTCAGCGCCACACCCTGGCCCCGCTTATTGCAGAATCGAGCGTTAAGCGCAACATCATCGACAAAGATGGTCGCGATATCGTCGTCAACGACCAGGCGCACATGATGAGTGCCCTCGCCCTTAAAGAACAACGGACGCTCGAGGCCCATGTTGTTGACCTGGAACCACGGATACTGGGGGGCCGCCGTAAACTCGAGCTTGCCCTCACGCAGGTTGGCGCGGAACTCATAGGCAAGACCGGACTCGGCGTCCTCGGCAAGCTTCACCGAGAAGCCGGCAGCGTCACCGGCGAGCTCGATGTCGGCATCGAGCATATAGGTGGAACCGGCATCCGCGGCGAGCACCTGCTCGACCTTGCCCGACTCGCAGGAGAGCTCAAAGGCCTCGACTGCCTTAGCCTCGCCAAAGGCGCCAAGCATGCTGTCAGGAAGCTTGGTGCCGAGCGTTCCGTCGGCACGCTGAACGATCTCGAGGGGCATAAAGGTGCCACCCCACAGGTAAGAGCTGGGGTCGCCGCCCTCGTCACGCGTAGGAACCCAACCAAAGAGAACGCGGCGCTCGCCGTCAAATGCGGTACGCGCGGCATAGTACGCGCGGCCATCGAAGGAATCGTCCGCAGGAGTGATCCAAGGACCGTTGATAGAGCGAGACATGCGGTAACGGGTCTTGTTGCCATCACTGTACTCGGAGAACACCAGATACCACCAGTCGCCCATCTTAAAGAGATCAGGCATCTCGAACATGGTGTACAGGCCCGGATTCCACCAGTCGCCCTGGAACTCCCAGGTATCCAGGTCCTTGGAGGTGAACTTGACCAGACGACCGGTCATCAGACGCTTGTCCTCGCCCACACGCGTGCCGAGGATGAGCATGTACTCTTCGTTCTCCTCATCCCAAAGCACAAAGGGATCGCGCCAGTTGCGGTCATCGTAACCCTCCTGGGGCGGAAGCAGCGTCTCGGCGATGTTCTTCTCCCACTTGACGGCGTCGTCACTCGTTGCGTGAAGAAGAACCTGCTTCATCAAGCGTGCCTTGACCTTATCGCGATTGCAACCAGTGTAGAGCGCATGGTACTTGTCGCCCACCTTAAACACCGTGCCGGCATAAACATACTGGTCGACTTCCTCGTCGCCGCCACGCTCAAGGCTCTCGCCAAAGTCTTTGTAATTGACGAAGTCCTTGGTTGTCGCGAGTGCCCAGCCAAACGGCTCTCCGAAAGGTCCGGGGTTTCGCGTGTCACGCTGATGATAGAGATAGAACGTGCCGTCCTCGCCGTACGGCATGATGTCGCCCACCCAAATTCCCTCAGGCTGGTAATACACCTTGTGCATCCGAGACTTCCTTCCCACGTGATACTAACTCGGTACAACTGCAAGATATGTCAATCGTTTTCATATGTCAAACGTTTTCACACCAATACGTCTTTTCGCAGTTCCAGTCGTCGGCAAACGGTTGACATATGCCGGCGAACGGTCATCAGAGGCGTTTGAGGAATTCTTTTGGCACGGGATGAACTACGCGGTTTTGCCCTCAATGAGTTCAACGGGGAGCTTGGTATTCGATTCGGGCTTTTCACCGTTAACAAGAGCGATGATGGATTGCGCCGCGAGCTCTCCGATGCGATCGATATCTTGACGAACGGTTGTTAAGTCAGGCATAAACGTCATAGTGCGGCGGGCGCCATCCGCGCCCACGACCTTAATATCGTCCGGAGCGCTCAAGCCGCGCCGCTTCATCACGTTGAGGCAGATGGCCGCCATCGTGTCGTCTCCCGCAAAGATGCCGTCAATATCGGGGTTCTCATCGAGGATCTTCGCAACGACCGCACTCTTTTCGTCGTCGGACTTAACGAACTCGACCTCACGAACAAGCGCGGGCAAACCGGCCTGCTCCACAACATCGTGGTAGGCATCGGTACGCTTATTGGCAGGCATACGCATGCGGCTATTGTTGCGCAGGCACAAGATGCGCGAACACCCGTCATCGATCAGGCGACGCGTGGCAAGTTCGCCGATGCCATAGCTGTCGCTCGCAATCTGAACAGAGGTCTCGCCAAGGTCGCAGTCGATACCAACCAGACTCAAGCCCATCTCGGCATACGCCTCGGCACCGATATTAAGCGAGTTGACGATGACGCCATCAACCATATTGCGCCGAAGCATATCGATATAAGAACGCTCAAGATCAGGTCGATTGGCGCTATTGCACAGCAACATCTTAAAACCGTTTTCGGCCAGGGTACGCTCAACGGCTTGGACCGCTTGGGCATGAAACGGGCTGCTGACATAGGGGACGATCATACCTATTAGATTCAGGCGACCGTTGAGCATGGCACGGGCGATATCGTTGGGCGTATAGTTGATGCGCTTCATCGCGGCATGGACCTTATCGCGGGTCTCTTGGCTAATATAGCCACGATTATTAAGCACACGAGATACCGTAGTAGGCGAAACCCCCGCCACCGCCGCAACTTCCTTGATGCCAGGCTTAGCCGTATCCTTAGAACGAGCACTCTCGCGAGCCATAGCACCCTCCCCCATCAACATGTCATACGTTTACATACGAACAAAGCATACCCCAACAAGAGCGGGAAGACGGTAACAGTACAAGTAAGTAAACGACTCATCCAAATAATTAGGAGAGTTCCGCCTAAGGGGTGACTACACAGGACCCAGCCGGGGCTGTTTGGGCTACCTCCCAAAACATTCCGCAGGACGCAAAGGGCTCCGCCGCGCGAAGCGCGCAGCGGAGCCCTTTGCATGTCCGAGGACGTTTTGGGAGGTAGCCCAAACAGCCCCGGCGATCCTGCGGGAGTTAAATCCCTTTAGAACTTGTCGTGGAAGGTACGCGCAATGACCTCGTCCTGCTGCTCCTTGGTGAGCGTGTGGAAGTTCACGGCATAGCCGGAAACGCGGATGGTCAGCTGCGGGTACTTCTCGGGGTGAGCCTGAGCGTCGAGCAGCGTCTCACGGTTGAAGACGTTGATGTTCAGGTGGTGGCCACCCTTCTCGGCGTAAGCGTCGAGCATGTGGACCAGGTTATCGGCCTGGGTCTCGGAAACTTCAGAAACCTTCATAATGTGTCTCCTTCGATTAATAGGCGCCGGCCGAAACCGGCGCACTAATCAGTAATCGTTATTGTTAGTATAGCACTAACAATAGTTACTCGCCCAGCTGATCAAGGTCGATATCGCCAAAGAACACCTGGTCCTCCTTGCCGAGCGCACTCGGGATGATGGAGAAGGTGTTAGAGATGCCGTCCTGAGCATCGCGGAACGGGAGCTTGGAAACCGAAGACAGCGAAGCGATGGCGCCGTGGCTATCGCGCTTGTGCATGGGGTTAGCACCCGGGGCGAACGGCTGGCCAGCCTTGCGGCCGTCGGGCGTGGAGCCGGTCTTCTTACCGTACACGACGTTGGAGGTAATGGTCAGAACCGAGGTCGTAGGCACGGAGTTGCGGTAGGTATCGTTCATGCGGATGTACTCCATGAACTGGTGCACAACGTCGTGAGCGATCTGGTCGACGCGGTCGTCGTCGTTACCGTACTTGGGGAACTCGCCCTCGGTCTCGAAGTCGACGATGATGCCGTTCTCATCACGGACGGGGTGGACCTTGGCGTACTTGATGGCGGACAGGGAGTCAGCCACGACGGAAAGGCCAGCGATGCCCGTAGCGAACCAGCGGTGCACGTGCTTGTCGTGCAGAGCCATCTGGATGCGCTCGTAGCAATACTTGTCGTGCATGTAGTGAATGATGTTCAGCGAGTTGACGTACACGCCAGCGAGCCACTTCATCATGTCGTTGTACTTGGCCACAACGTCGTCGTAATCGAGCGTATCGCCCTCGACGGCGCGATACTTGGGGCCGACCTGCTTCTTGGAGACCTCGTCAACACCGCCGTTGAGTGCGTACAGCAGGCACTTGGCCAGGTTGGCGCGAGCGCCGAAGAACTGCATCTCCTTGCCGATGCGCATGGAGGACACGCAGCAGGCGATGCCGTAGTCGTCGCCATGATAGACGCGCATGAGGTCGTCGTTCTCGTACTGGATCGAGGAGCTAGCGACAGAAGTCTTGGCGCAGAACTTCTTGAAGTTCTCGGGCAGACGGGTCGACCACAGAACGGTCATGTTGGGCTCGGGGCTGGTGCCCATGTTCTCGAGCGTGTGCAGGTAGCGGTAGCTCATCTTGGTAACGAGCGTACGGCCGTCGACACCCATGCCGCCGATGGACTCGGTGACCCACTGCGGGTCGCCGGTGAACAGGGCCTGGTACTCGGGGGTACGGGCAAACTTGACCATGCGAAGCTTCATGATGAAGTGATCCACGAACTCCTGGATCTGCTCCTCGGTGAAGGTACCGTTGGCAAGGTCGCGCTCAGCGTAGATGTCGATGAACGTGGAGGTACGGCCGATGGACATAGCGGCGCCGTTCTGCTCCTTGACGGCAGCGAGGTAGGCGAAGTACATCCACTGGATGGCCTCCTGCGTGTTGGTAGCGGGGTTGGAAATATCGAAACCATAGGTCTCGGCCATCATCTTAAGCTCGCCGAGGGCGCGGATCTGCTCCTGCAGCTCCTCACGATCGCGGATGTTGTCGGCGGTCATGACCGTCGGGGTGGAAGCCTTCTGGGCCTCCTTGTCCTTGATCAGGTAGTCGACACCGTACAGGGCAACACGACGGTAGTCGCCGATGATGCGGCCGCGGCCATAGCCATCGGGCAGACCGGTGATGATGTGGGCCGAGCGGCAAGCACGCATCTCGGGGGTGTAAACATCGAAGACGCCGGCGTTGTGGGTCTTGCGCTCGAAGGTGTAGCGCTCGACAACGTTCTCGTCGACCTTGTAGCCGTGCTGGCTGGCAGCCTGGCAAGCGATGCGGATACCACCGTTGACGTGCAGCGCGCGCTTGAGCGGCTTGTCGGTCTGGAGGCCGACGATAGTTTCCTTCTCGCGGTGGGCGTTATCGATGTAGCCAGCGGGGTGGCTCACGATACCCGTGACGATCTTGGTGTCCATATCGAGGACACCGCCCTGTTCGCGCTCCTTAAGCAGCAGGTCGAGAACCTCGCCCCACAGCTCCTTGGTACGCTCGGTCGGACCGACGAGGAACGACTCGTCGCCCTCGTAGGGGGTGTAGTTCTTCTGGATGAAGTCTCGGACGTCAACCTCTCCCGTCCAAATGCCTTCCTTGAAGCCTTCCCATGCCTCCTGCATTGTGTAACCACGCTCCTAGTTACGTGTAATGCGGCGCTCTCTCACACCGCTGCTTATTGAATTCTTGAATGTTCGGCTTGCACTACCGGCTTCTTCCGTTCTTCACCACACGCTGGTGCAGAGAAAACGTTTGTCCACCTTGGAACTACAACCCAAAACCCAAGATTTCACCCGTCTGAGAAGGATAACATAGCGACCCTCTCCATCTGGGCTGTTATATGTTTCTTTTTTTATATCATAAGGGCGTTTTTTACAAACCCGCAGGAAATGCGAGCGCGAACAACTACCGTTCACCGATTTGTATGTTATTTTTCCTTGCCTTTGTACGACGTTCGCTCTAGCTGTTATGCCAGCTTTAGCAGGGTAAAGTGTCTCAGAGACCCTACAGAAACTGCAGGGCGGCCACGGGATCCCCCGTGGCCGCCCTGTGGCGTGACTAGTTTTTAGCTTTGATTGCCGCTTGGCATTAGGCGGCTGAGGCGGCCTTGTCGGTCGTTGCCTTGCTATCGCCGTTGCCCTGGCCCTCAAAATGCTTGTAGCACCAGCTGGTGACCAGCGGGGTCAAAATAGCCGTCACGATTGCGCAGGCAGCAACCTGTGCCGTGGCCGTCGCGAGCACCGCGCCGCCGTACATGGCCCCGTTGACGCTTGCCATGGCAGCAGGCGTGGCCACATTGGCTCCGGCGCAGCTCGAAATGGCCGCACCTGCGACACCCGTACCACCCGTGAGCTTATCGACCGCGATGACGGGAATTGCAAAGACCACCGAGCAGATCACGCCGAGCAGAATACCGGGAAGACCGCCATTAATGAGCTGGCCAAAGGTCATGGTCGAGCCCATGGCAAAGAAGACGAGCACGATGATGGCGGAAAGTGCCGGTGCCATCATCTTCTTAAAGCTCGGGAAGAGGTTGCCCAGAATAATGCCGACGACGATCGGCAGGATGGCGCCCACGAGCGACCAGCCGATCGGAGCCTGACCGGCAGCGCCGAGCACGATCATCGTGACCGGAGGGCCGACAACCAGCGTGGTGATGGCGACGGCGCCACGCTCGGCCTCATTGCCCATGGTGCCCATCAGACCAGCGTACATAGCGTTGTTGGCGCCGGTGCAAGCCGCCAGCATCACCATGGCAGAGATGCCAAACAGGTTGTCGTTGAACACATAAAGGATGAGCAGCGACACGGCAACGACCACGATCTGCTTGACGGCGATGATGATGGCGCCGCGTGCAGCGGCGGCAGGAGCACTCTTAAACGAAATCGTCGTACCGACGATGAGCAAAAAAGCGCCCACGAGCGGGCCTGCGCCCTGCTGGGTCATACCAAGCGTAAAGCTGCCGAGCGTTTTGAACAGGTCGGGGAATAGCGTGTTGAGCAGGCAGCCCAGCAAAAGCGGCACCAAAATATTGGCACCCGGGATGGAGGACATCTTAAAGAACGGCTCCTTTGCCGCCGGCGCCTCCACCGCAGTCGATTCACTCATATATATCTCCTTTGGATGCATGCGAATCGTAGCCGCACGCGCCTATGTCAGAAAGAAGGCGACGGTCCCGAGTCGCAGGAGCCGTCGCCGAATAATCATCGCGGGGTATTACCCGTCCAGGACGATGCCGCCGTCGCAGTCACCGATCTCGCCGTTCACGAAGCTGGCGAGGTCGGAAGCGAAGAACAGCACCATCTGCGCAGGCTCGCTGGCCTGGGCAGCGCGGCCCAGAGGAATACCGTTGATGATGCGCTGAGAGTTCTCGTCAGAGAGAATCGAGGTCATATCGGTCAACGTGAGCGACGGGCACACGGCGTTGCAGCGAACGCCAAACTTGCCGCCCTCCTTGGCGACCGCCTTGGTAAGGCCGTTGACACCGGCCTTGGAGCTCGCGTAGGCAGCGGTGCCAAGCAGGCCGCCGCCGATCTTGCCAGCAACGGAGCTCACGTTGACGATAGTGCCGGCATGAGCCGCCTTAAAGTGCGGGTACACGGCGTTCATCATAGTGAAGGTACCGTTGAGGTTGATGTCGATGGTGCGACGCCACTCGGTGTCATCGATCTCGTCGAACTTCTTGGTGCTGATGACGCCAGCGCAGTTGATCAGAATGTTGGTTTGAGGCAGGTCCGTAAAAATCTGCTCGACGGTCTCGCGCGCCTTGGGCGCATCGGCGACATCGAGCTGATAGAACTTGTTGCCCTCGCCAAGCTCGGCCACAGCGGCCTCGCCCTTAGCAGCGTTCCTTGCGATGAGCGCGACGTGTCCGCCGCCCGCGACGATGCCCTTGGCGATCTCGAGGCCAATGCCCTGAGTACCACCCGTGACAATCGCGGTCTTACCCGTGAAGTCAAATGCCATGACTCCATCCCCCTTTATGTAAGGTGTCTCCTTGCGGGAAGTTGGAGCATCGCACGTGGCGATTATATGAGTCCCAGTCGTCATGGTGGTGACAACCCCTCGCCTAACCGCGGGCATAATAGTTCTTTGAAACGCTTCAGCAATTGAATGATTTTAAGTCTTAATGAGCTCTTAATATTGCCCACTGTATGAGGCCCGCGTATGGGGGTATCATCTTCCACCGAAAATAGTTTCTAGTGTTAGGGGTTTTCGGTGGAAGATACCGATTTCCATGAGCTTGGGCGTCAGCTCTTTACCGAGTTTGGCAGCATGCACCAGCGCGTTTCGCGCTTTGCCGACCAGGCTCTGGGTGGCGAGATGGCCGTCATGCGCGCCCTCATGCGCGCCGGCGGCTCGCTCACGCCGAGCGAACTCGCCGATCGTGCCTGGGTCTCGAGCGCCCGCATCGCCAATATCCTGCGCGCCCTCGAGGCCAAGGGCTGGGTCGAGCGCGAGCACTCAAAGACCGACCGTCGTCGCGTACACGTCACGGTGACCGACAAAGGATTCCAGGTTATCGAAATCAAACGTCGGGAATTCGAGGACCGCACCGCGGCCTTCCTCGAGCAGCTTGGCGAAACAGATACCCAAGAGATGGTGCGCCTTCTTAGACGTGCCAACGAAATTATCGACCGCAATCAAGAAAGGAGAGATGCCGAGTGAGGATTCTCAAGCTCTTTAAAAAGCATGTCCTGGCACTATTCGCAGCTATCGTACTTATCGTAATCAGCTGCAACGCCGATCTGGCGCTGCCTACCTATATGAGCGACATCGTCGACGTGGGTGTGCAGCAAGGCGGCATCGCGTCGCCCGTACCCGACACCATCCGCGCCGAATCGCTCGACGACCTCGAACTCTTTATGAGCGCCAAGGACGCCAAGACGGTAGAAGCTGCGTTTGGCAAGGCAGACAAAAACGGGATTCGCACGTACAAGGGAACCGAGGATGAGCGCGCCGACGGCAGCAAGCTCGCCGATATCATGAGTCTGCCCGAGACCGTCGTCCTTTCGCTCAACCAGGGTATTGACGCCAACTCCATGGGTGACATGATGGGCACGTCCGGTGAGAAAGACAACAGCGGCGCCCAGGCCATGCCCACCCCCGAGCAAATGGCAGCGATGACGCCCGAGCAGCTCGCCGAGATGCAGCAGAAGGCCGCGGCGGCGCAGAACATGCAAAAGCAGATTGATGCCGACGGCGGTAAGATCACTATGAAGAGCCTGCGCCTGGGTGTCGAGGGCGGTCTGGTAGACCAAAGCAAGCTCGTCGAGGGCGCCAACCAAATGGCGGACAAAATGGGCTCCATGTCGGGCTCCATCGTCACCCAGCGCGCCGTGAGCTATGTACAGGACGAGTACAAGGCGCAGGGCATCGACCCCGCCGACGTGCAGAACGCCTACCTGAGCCGCATGGCGACCACGATGTTTGGACTGTGCCTCGTGTCGCTCGTCGCCACCATCCTGACCGGTGCCGTGGCTTCGCGCACCGCCTGCTCCATCGCCCGCGACCTGCGCCGCGAGACCTTCAACAAGGTTATGCACTTCTCGCCGGCCGAGGTGGGCAAGTTTAGCCAGGCCTCGCTCATCACCCGCTGCACCAACGACATTCAGCAGATCCAGATGGCAGCGACTCTGTTCATTCGCATGTGCCTGATGGCCCCCGTCATGGGCATCGTCGCCGTCATGCGCGTCCTAGCTAACCACACCGGCCTGGAGTGGACCATCGCTGTGGCCATCATCGCGGTTTCGGCCGTTGTCGGCGTGCTCATGGGCCTCACCATGCCCAAGTTCAAAAAGATGCAAAGCTTTGTTGACCGCGTGAACCTTACCGCCCGCGAGCTGCTCGACGGCCTTATGCCCATCCGCTCGTTTAACCGCGAGGAGCATGAGCTCGAACGTTTTGACAAGGCGTCGCTCGACCTGATGACCACGCAGCTCTACACCAACCGTGCCATGAGCTTTATGATGCCGCTCATGATGCTGGTCATGAACTGCATCACCGTGCTCATCGTGTGGTTTGGCGCGCAGGGCGTGTCCGACGGCGTGATGCAGGTCGGCAACATGATGGCGTTTATCTCCTACACCATGCAGATCGTCATGGCGTTTATGATCCTCACCATGGTTTCGGTTATCCTGCCCCGTGCCGAGGTCGCAGCCGAGCGCGTGGAGGAGGTCATCACCTGCCCCACGAGCATCAACGACCCCGCCTCGCCCAAACTGCCCGCAGCCAGCGCGCCGCGCGGTGAGCTCACCTTCCGCGACGTGAGCTTCCAGTATCCCGATGCCCGCGCCGATGTCATCAGCGGTGTGAACTTCACCACGTGCGCCGGTCAGATGCTCGGCATCATTGGCTCCACGGGTTCGGGCAAGTCCACGCTCGTGCAGCTGATTCCACGCCTGTATGACGTCACGGGCGGCAGCATTTCGCTCGACGGCATCGACGTGCGTGACATGACCCTCTCTGAGCTGCGCCGCCGCATCGGTTATATTCCGCAGCAGGGTCGCCTGTTCTCGGGCACCGTCGAGAGCAACCTCAAGTTTGCCGGCGATATGGTGAGTGACGAGGATATGCGCCAGGCGGCATGCATCGCCCAGGCGGAGGACTTTATCGCCGAGCGCGAGGGCGGTTACGACTCCCCCATCAGTCAGGGCGGCTCCAATGTTTCGGGCGGTCAGCGCCAGCGTCTGGCCATCGCCCGCGCGTTGGCCAAAAAGCCCGAGGTCGTGGTGTTCGACGACTCGTTTAGCGCCCTCGACTACAAGACCGACGCACGCCTGCGCGAGGAGCTCGCCAAAAACGTCACCGACGCCGCGCTCGTGGTCGTGGCCCAGCGCATCGCGACCATCATGCACGCCGACCAGATCATCGTGCTCGACGACGGCCACGTGGTGGGCACCGGCACGCACGAGGAGCTGCTGCACGGCTGCCCGGCGTACCTGGAGATAGCACAGTCGCAGCTTTCTGCCGAGGAGCTGGGACTCACCCAAGAAGAGATTGCAGCCGTCATGGAAGGAGGCGAGCGCTAATGGCAGACGAGACCAAGACTCAGATTCCCAAGCCCACCCGCCAGCGTGGTCCCATGAGCCGCATGGGTGGCATGCGCCGTGGCGAAAAGGCCAAGGACTTCAAGGGCACCATGCGGCAGCTGCTCGGCTATATCGGTCAACACAAGGTTGCCGTACTTGCCGCCGTCGCCTTTGCCGTGTGCTCGGTCGTCTTTAACATTGTGGGGCCCAAGGTGCTCGGCCAGGTTACGACCAAGCTGTTCGAGGGCCTGGTTGCCAAGGTCAACGGTACCGGCGATGTCGACTTTAACTGGATCGCCAAGACGCTCGGCTTTTTGCTCTGCCTGTACCTGGCGAGCTCTGCCTGCAGTCTGATCCAGGGCTGGCTCATGACCGGCGTCACGCAAGAGATTTGCTACCGCATGCGCAAGGAGATCGCCGCCAAGATCGCCGTCGTGCCGATGAGCTACTTCAACGGCCACAGCAAGGGCGACGTGCTCAGCCGCATCACCAACGACGTCGATACGCTCGGCCAATCGCTCAACCAGAGCGTGACGCAGCTCATCACCTCGGTGACGCAGATTATCGGCGTGCTCGTCATGATGCTGTCGATCAGTCTGCCGCTCACCGGCGTCACCGTGCTCACGCTGCCGGCCGCCGCGATTATCTTGATGGTGATGATTCACTTCTCGCAGCCGTACTTCCGCGAGCAGCAGCAGGTCCTGGGCACCGTCAACGGCATTATCGAGGAGGACTTTGCCGGCCAGAACGTCATTCAGGTGTTCGACCGCGCCGAGGCCTCGATCGAGGAGTTCGACCGCCAAAACGACCGCCTCTTTATTAGTGGCTGGCGCTCGCAGTTCCTGTCGGGCCTGATGATGCCGCTTATGAGCTTGGTGGGCAACATGGGCTACGTGGGCGTCGTCGTGGTGGGTGCGCAGCTCGCGCTGACCGGCAATGCCACGCCCGGCGATATCCAGAGCTTTATCCAGTACGTTCGCAACTTTACGCAACCCGTGCAGCAGCTGGGTAACGTGAGCAACACGATGCAGTCGATGGCCGCTGCCACCGAGCGCGTGTTTGAGTTCCTGGCCGCGCCCGAGGAGGAGCAGAAGGCCGACGCGCAGATCCCCGAGAAGCGCCCCGGCCACGTGGAGTTCGACCACGTCAAGTTTGGCTACACGCCCGACAAGACCATCATCCACGACTTTAGCTGCGAGGCGGAGCCCGGCCAGACCATCGCCATCGTCGGTCCCACCGGCGCCGGCAAGACCACGCTCATCAAGCTGCTGCAGCGCTTCTACGATGTGGACGGCGGTTCGCTGCGCGTCGAGGGCGTCGACGTGCGCGACTGGGACCGCGCGGCGCTGCGCGGCGAGTTTGCCATGGTGCTGCAGGATACCTGGCTGTTTAACGGCACCATCCGCGAAAACATCCGCTACGGACGCCCCGATGCGAGCGATGCCGAAGTCGAGGCCGCCGCACGCGCCGCACGCTGCGACCACTTTATCCATACGCTCGCCGGCGGTTACGACTTTATGATCAACGAGGAGGGCACCAACCTGTCGCAGGGTCAGCGCCAGCTCGTGACCATCGCCCGTGCCATTTTGGCCGATCGCCCGGCGCTGATTCTGGACGAGGCGACTTCCAACGTCGATACCCGCACCGAGGAGCTCATCCAGCGCGCCATGGATGCGCTGATGCAGGGCCGCACGAGCTTTGTCATCGCGCACCGCCTGTCCACGATCCGCAACGCCGACGTGATCTTGGTGATCCGCGACGGCGACATCGTCGAGAAGGGCACGCACGACGAGTTGCTCGCCCAAGGCGGCTTCTACGCCGACCTGTACAACTCGCAGTTCGACGAAGCGGCGTAAAACCGGCGGCAAACAGCCGCAATACCAAAAAACGGGGGCGCAGAATGAACTGCGCCCCCGTTTTTTGTCCTTTGGGCCTCGAAACGCCACCCCTGGGACCTGATTGACGCTCTTCCTCAAGGCCCCGTGGTCAAAAAATGGCAAATATGAGTACTGTCACCTTTTTAGTAACAGCCAAAACTGCCCCAAACGACGTCTTTGCGGCCTAGATATGCCTTCAAATTGATCAAAACGCCCAGTAGCATGCTTCTGTGTGCCAACGTTAATGAACATATTTACTGTCGTGTCTATTATCTTGTAAGGTCGATATGATACTAGGCTAGCAACAGTACTCATATTTGCCATTTTTTGCCCACGGGGTATGCCGCAGAAGATCCAACTTGCTCCAGCGTGTCGTACGCCGGTCCTCCCCTTCCGGCGAGTGCCGACATTTCCCCAGATAAAACCGAACAAAATAAACCTGTCCCTTTTCGGCAGGTTTCGCTTGCACTTTAGCGTGCGACAGCGGATAATGCCGAGCATTCGAGAGTTCGCCAATTGTTGCCGTTAATTGATAAAGGAGGCCCCGTATGGCCATGGAATTCAAGCGCAGGTTGCCGATCCCCATGGAGATCCGCGAGGAAATGCCGCTTTCCGCAGAGCTTACCGCCAAAAAGCAGGCATTCGACGCCGAGGTCGCCAAGGTCTTTACCGGCGAGGACGCGCGCAAGATGCTTATCATCGGCCCGTGCTCTGCCGACCGTGAGGATTCGGTCCTCGAGTACATGAACCGCCTTGCCAAGACCGCCGAGGAGGTCAAGGACAAGCTCATCATCATTCCGCGCGTCTACACCAACAAACCGCGCACTAAGGGCACCGGTTACAAGGGTCTGCTGCACAACCCCGATCCCGAGGCACCCGATGACCTGCTCGAAGGCGTTAAGGCCATCCGCCACATGCACCTGCGCGTCATCGAAGAGACCGGCTTCTTTACCGCCGATGAGATGCTCTACCCCTCCAACTACCAGTACCTTGTCGACCTGCTAAGCTATGTTGCTGTCGGCGCGCGCTCGGTCGAGAACCAGGAGCACCGTCTGGTGTCGAGCGGCATTTCGGTGCCTGTGGGCATGAAGAACCCCACCGCCGGTTCCACCACCGTCATGCTCAACTCCATTTACGCCGCCCAGGCGCACCAGAGCTTCATCTTCCGCAACTGGGAGGTCGAGTGCGATGGCAACCCGCTCGCGCACGCTGTCATGCGCGGCTACATCGGCCTCGATGGCCGCACCTACCCCAACTACCACTACGAGCACCTCGAGCGCCTGGCCGAGCGCTACACCGAGCACGCCGGCTATGCCAATCCGGCAGCGGTCATCGACTGCAACCACGACAACTCGGGCAAGCGCCCGCTGGAGCAGTATCGTATTTGCAAGGAAGTGCTCGACAGCTGCCGTCGCAACGAGTCCATCTCCAAGCTGGTCAAGGGCTTTATGATCGAGTCTTACCTTGAGGACGGCAACCAGCCGGTCGACGGCGGCGTCTTTGGCAAGTCCATCACCGACCCGTGCCTGGGCTGGGAAAAGACCGACTACCTCATCCACGAGATCGCGGAGCGGGTGTAGGTTACGGCGTTTTACCAAACGCCGTAACCGGTCGACGCTGCGCGGGCCGCACCTGTACAATCTGACGTTCAACCGCAAGGGCGCGACCAGAAGGTCAGCGCCCTTTCGTTTGATGCGGCAGTTAGGGACGTTCCTTTTCTGCCGGCAGTCTGGGACATTCCTTGGGGTAGTCGTTGGGGACGTTCTTTAATGACTAGTCGTTTAAGAACGTCCCCAACGACTATCTCTCCGTCCCCGAGGGATCGGGGGTCGTCTGCCGAATGGTTGATGCGGCCGCCCTGCGTCCATGTCACACTCAGAGGTGGCCTGACCCAACTTGGAAGGAGCCTCCATGAGCCTTGACAACGTAACCCTGCGCGCCGCCACGCTCGATGACCTTGCCGGCATCGCCGCCATCTACAATCAGCTGTGGTGCAACACGCTGCGCAACCGCGGTGACGTCGAAGCCGCCGATTTCTGCGCCCGCTTCAACATCGCCATGCAGCTGCAGCGCTCCCCCATCGCACTCGTCGCCGAGGCAGAGGGCCGCATTATCGCCGCCTGCTGCATCGGCATCTTCGAGGCCGGCAAACCGCGCACCAATCCCGCATGGGAGCCCTGCTACGACGAGATGCTCGCCCAGGCGACCGAGATGGCCAAAACCGCCGACGCCAAGCTCGAGGGCTCACTCTTTGGCGATAGCCGCGAGAAGGCAACAGCCGACCGCTTCGCCGCCACGGGCAATGAGTACGCCCAAGGCCAGCTCAACCTGATCATCATCGTGCCCGAGTGGCAGGGCAAGGGGCTGGGCCGCAAGCTCATCGACCTTGCACGTGCCGAGCTCGCCAAGGCAGGCTGCACCAAATTCTTCCTGATGAGCGACTGCAACTCCGACTGGCAGTTTTACGAGCACCTCAACATGAAGCGCATCCTAGAGGACCACAGCCAAGACACCGGTGACGGCTTTATCGTCTACATGTACGGAGGCGACACACAGGATTAGCCCGTCAAGCACAAACCAAAACCACCACAAAGGTGCCTGTCCCCTTTGTGGTGGTTTGGAGCTCTCCGCGGCGGGATGCTAGACTTGCGGCGTATATATTCGCGCCAAAACACGGGTCGCATGAAGAAAAGGAGATGCCATGGCGCCTATCGCACCGCTCAAGATGCTCGTCGCTCCTGCCGCCAAGGTCATCGCCAAGATCGGTTCGACCATGACCTACGATGACGTTCCTTGCATCGTTGATGAGCGCAACGACAGCTGCCCTTACCTGGGCCACGTCCCCTACTTTGCGCCCAAGCTCGTTTCCGATCCCGAGCACCGCGAACAGTAATCCAAGATGCACCAAGCGCCGCGCAACTCGCGGCGCTTACTGTTTTGGCGCAAAGCGAACTGTCCCCCTTGCGCCAACGCCGGGATTGTCGACGCTGCGGCCGTGGCGCGATATGAGGCGCGAAACCTCGCCCAGCAACACACCGATCACCACACCCATGAGAATGGGCAACTTTACCATTTCGGCGGGCGAGCTGTTGAGCGGCACAATCGTAGCGACAATCGAAAGCACAAGCTCCACCACGGGAATCGCAAGTGCCACCGCAAGCACCTTGCCCTCGAAGGGCGCGCGGAACACGCGCGGGCGATCGTCGTATTTGCGCAGGCGCCAAAACGCCGGGAACATCGGGATATAGCTCATGAGCAGAAAGACGACGTTCATCGAGAAGAAGACCCAAAAGACGTCGGAACCCTCACCCAGCGGAATCTGGAGCAGTAACACCAGGCTGGCAAAACAACCGTTAATGAGTGCCGAGCCATTGGGCATGCCGGTCTTCTTGGACACCAGCGCAAAGGGACGCGGCATGTTGCCATGGCGCGCGGCATAGCTCGCCACGTTGTTGACGCCAAAGCTCCAGCAGATCATGTTGGCGAACAGCGTCACCAAAAAGGCCACGCCAACGATCATCGTTAGCGGGTGGGTGCGCCCCACCATAGCGGCGACTGCGTCCACAATGCCCGAATCGAGTGAAAGTTGCTCGGTGGGAACCGCGGCTCCAATGCCAATGCCGCAAATGATGTAAATTGCCGCAATGGCCACGCCACCGGCGATAACCGCCTTGGGGATATCGCGCGACGGATTTTTCATCGTGCTGGCAAAGGTCGCGACCACTTCGAAGCCCATAAAGTTGAACAGGATAATCGATAGGTACGTCAACGAATTGGTGTCGCCCAGATCCGGCATGAAGGTCTTAAACGACATGTCGTTGGCAAAGCCGTTATTGCAGGCAAACCAAATGCCGACGATTCCCACCACGGCAGTAATGAGCACCTTGATGACGGCGCCGCCGTCCATGACCCAATCAGCCTCGGCCACCGGCTGCATCGCCATGACGGTGACACCCCACACAAAGGCAAGCTCGATGGCAATTCGGACCCCAAGCGAAAACTCGATACCCCATACCGCATTGACGACACTGGGAAACATACAGGCGATACTTGCCACCCACAGCGGAAAGTTGACCCAGTAGCACCAGGAGCAGCGGGCGCCCCAACGGTCGCCCAGGCCAAGGCGAACCCAGTCGTACAGGCCGCCCTCGGAATCGAACGCCGTACCCAGCTCCGCCACCACCAGGCCATAGGGAAGCAAAAACGTAATGATAAGGAAGATCCACCAGAAGAACTGCACGTTACCCATGGCAGATGCCGGAGCCGCCGCCTCGATGGTAAACACGACGCAGATAACCGAAAGGATGACCTCGAACAGGGAGAACTTTTTACCTGCCATGGCACGCTCCCCCTACAGCAAAAAGGATGGCATCTGTACCGAAGGCGCAGCCCAAGGTAGGGTTGCAGGCCGCGTCACCGGTACAGGTGCCATCCCAAAGAGAAGAGAGGATGCAATTGTTGGACCAACGCTCGCGGAACAGGCGCGTGTAGATAACGATACGCTGGTACATAGATACTCCGATCAAAACGGTCGCGTATACGACCGGAAACTTTCGGCAATTGAAGACGCGTCTGACCTGGGATATTCAAGCGAACAATTGGCCTAACCCGCAAAAAATCCCAGGCCAGACGCGTACTCAATCAAAGAGACGGGCACTCCGAAGTGGAGGCAACGGAGCGCCCGTTACACGCCACTGCGCCAGGTAACCCAAAAACCAACGCAGCAGACAAAGAGGGAGAAAAGCAAATCTGCTCAAACAGAAAACCCAACCGACCAAGACATCGAGCAAGCCGACCATCAATGCCCCAAGATGGTCCGATCAGCCGATTGTCCGATTGATCGGCTGGGTTTTCGAGGTGCCCCAGGTCGACGCGAAAGAGGAGCGAAGCGTACTTTGGTACGCGAGCGACGGTTTGAGCGGCGAGATGGGGTGCCTCGGAAAGTCAGACGATTAAGCGGACGGCTCCTGCTGGGTAATGCAGTGGATATTTCCGCCGCCAAAGACGACCTGCTCGGACTGAACGCCGACGCACTTGTAGACGCCCTCGCCCCAGACCTCGTCATAGATCTTCTGGAGCGTGTCAACGGCCAGCTGGTCGTTCTCGTCGCCGTACTGCGGGACGATAACGCCGTGGTTGGTGACCAGGTAGTTCATGTAGGAAGCGATCAGCGGCTCGTCGGCAACGCGCGGCTCGGCGTTCTCGTCGGCGTCGATGGTGTCGCAGGAGGCCTGGTCCATGAACAGCGGGTTAACGGGCATGCAGAGCTTGTAGACCTTCATCTTGCGGCCCTTGGCGTCAACGGCGTTGGAGAGGGTCTCGTAGGCAGCGTGGCACTGCTCGTAGAACGGATACTCGGGATCGTCGGTCCAGATGCAGGCCATGACGCCCGGGGCGATGAACGTAGCGACGTCATCGATGTGGCCGTTGGTCTCCTCGGGGTCGATGCCCTCCTTGACCCAGATGACCTTCTCGACACCCAGGTAATCCTTGAGGTGCTCGTCCATATAGGCGCGAAGCTCCTCGCTCCAGGGCTCAAACTTCTTGTGGAACTTGGGCCAGATGGACTCGGGATCCTCTTCCTCCTCCAGAACCGCAGAGCAGGTGCGGCCCGGGGAAAGCAGGCACTGGTCGGTCACGACAAGGGTGCCCTCGCCGTCGACGGTGATGGAGCCGCCCTCGAGGATCATGTCATCGGGACGATAGCGACGGCAGCCGGAGAGCTCAGCCATCTTAAGGGCGATCTGCTCGTCCTTGTCCCACGGGAAATAGAGGCCGTCGACGAGGCCGCCGTAGGCGTTGAAGTGCCAGTGGTTGGCGCGCTTCTCGCCCTTGCCGTTGATGACGTAGGTGGCAGCGGTGTCGCGGAACCAGGCGTCATCGGTGGTCATCTCGATAACGGTGACGTTCTCGTCGTTCTCAAAGACGGCCTTGCAGTTGGCATAGTCGGCCTGGTTGGCGCACATATAGACCGGGGTGAACTCGGCGATGGCGCGAGCGATGGCGGCATACTGCTTCTGAGCCGGCTTGGCGCCGTGGGCCCAAGTGTCGGTGCGGTGGGGCCAGCCCATCCACACGCGATCCTGCGGGGCGAACTCAGCAGGCATAAAGAAGCCGTCGGCCCTGGGGGTGGACTCGGACTCGGTGATCGTACGCATAAGATTTCCTCCAAATCGAACGATCGCTTGCCGCGGGCGGGTTACCCGCAGCCTAAAACCAAGAGATGGTAGGCGCCCGTTCCCCGGCAAAGGTCGGGGCGCCCGGCGCCGGTTTTCACGGAGTCGCACCGGCAAGCGACGACGTAACCAAGTGCGCGGAGACAAAACGCACGAAGGATACGGAAGAGAGAGGTTGGGACGGGCGGTGGTTACCGGAGCTATCGCTCACACCCGCCCCAGGGAATGGTTAGCAAATTTGTCGCTTTGAGCACGCCCCCGAAGAGGCTAGAGTGCCCGGAGTCGGGAGCGACAAGCCCGACGAAGCGTACTTTGGTACGCGAGGAGGGTTGGAGCCCCGAATCCGGGTGCTCTAGTCCTCTTCGGCCTCGGCGGCCTCCTCAGCGAGACGCTGAGCTGCCAGCTCGGGAGTGAGGCCCTTGTACTCGGTCTCGCGGCCCTTGGCGCTGACGACGCGGACGACCTCGCCGATGAGCACGAGCACGATGAAGATGACGATCATCGGAACCTTGTCGCCAATTTCAGCAGCGGAGAACGGGATCAGCGTTGCAACGATGGCAAGAACCAGCTCGATGCAGGGGATGGCCAGCATGACCTTCATCATCGTGCCCTTAAACGGGAACGTGAAGATACGCTCACGGTCGGGGTCGTTCTTACGAAGGTTGAGGAACGCCGGGAACATCGGGATGTAGGTCAGCAGCAGGAAGACGACGGAGGTGCCGAAGAGCATCCAGAAGACACCGTTGGAGATGGCGTCGATGGGGACCAGCTGCAGGCACAGCACCAGGGAAGCAACGATGGCGTTGACCAGGTTGGCGCCGTTGGGCATGTCGTCCTTGGAGATCATCGAGGCGAAGACCTTGGGCATGTTGCCGTGCTCAGCAGCATAGCGAGCGACGGAGTTGACGCCGAAGGACCAAGCAGCCATGTTGGCGAACAGAGTGATCAGGAAGGCGATGCAGATGACCTTAAAGATCATGGAGTCGCCCACCATAGTCTGAACTGCAAAGATCATGCCGTAGTCGGGGTCGATGGAATCGGCCGGCACGGCGGCGCCGATGCCAAAGCCAGCGAACAGGTAGATCACGGCGATGGACAGGCCACCGACGATGATAGCCTTGGGGATATCGCGAGCGGGATCGGCCATGTCGTCGGTCATGGTGCAGATGACCTCGAAGCCCATGAAGTTAAAGATGATGATCGACAGGTAGCCGAGGGCGTTGGTGTTGGTGAGCTCGGGCAGGAAGGTGGTGGCGGACATGTCGTTCGCAAAACCGTTCTCCATGGCGTACCAAATGCCCAGAGCGCCGACGATAACGGCAACGGCGACCTTGATGATGGCGCCACCGTTAAGGACCCACTCGGAGTCGGCCGCCTTGGAGCGGCCCATGAGGTAGACGATCCACACAAAGGCAAGATCGATACCCATCTTGGCGATTAGGTTGAACTCGACGCCAAAGACCATGCCCAAAATGTCGGGGAACATGGTAGCCAGCGAGGCAATCCACAGCGGGTAGTTAACCCAGTAGTAGTACGAAATGCGGGCGCCCCACTTGTCGCCCAGACCATCGCGTACCCAGTCGTAAATGCCGCCCTCGCCGTCATAGGTAGTGCCAAGCTCGGCGACAACCATGCCATAAGGGAGCAGGAAGGTCAGGATCAGGAAGATCCACCAGAAGAACTGCTGGTTGCCAATGGCAGCAGCAGGAGCGGCGGCCTCGCAAACGAAGACGACGCAGATGATGGTCGAAATGACCGTCAAGAAGGAAAGCTTTTTCTTTCCGTCGCTCATGATGAGCTCCTTCGCTCAGTCTTGGACAGATCCGAGGCCCAAGGTACTAAGGCAATTGCTTGAGCCTCGGTGAGCGGGCGACAGGAGACGAGCATCCGCCGCCCGCAAACGTGCGTTTAGGCGCCTTGAGGCTTAGAGCTGCTCGAGAGCCTCGAGAGCGGCGTGGAGCTCAGCCTTGGCGGAGTACTCGACACCCTCGTCGTTGAGCGGAGTGCGCTTGCCCAGGGCGGCAAGGAGAGCACGGATGGAGTGCTTGCGGTTCTCGGCCTCGACCCAGCACAGGGAGCGCTCGGGATCGTCCATGACCTCGTCGACGACCTCCTCGTTGCGGGTGGCCGGCAGGCAGTGCATGAACTTGGAGTTGGGGCCAGCGAAGTTCATCATGTCCATGGTGACCTGATACTTGGGATAGAACACGTCCATGTAGTTCTCGCCCGAGACCTCCTCGTCGTACAGGCCATACCACACGTCGGTGTAGATGAAGTCGGCGCCCTTGATGCACTCGATGTCGTCGGAGATGACGATGGAGCCGCCGGAGACCTTGCAGTTCTCCTCGGCGATGGCCATCATCTGCTTGCCGAACTCGGCGCGCTCCTCAACGGTGCCAACGTGCAGGCCGCCGTCGGGGATCTGGTGACCCTTAGGTCCAAACTGGACAAACTTCATGCCGACCTTGGAGGCGATGAACATGAGGGAGACGCAGACCTGGGTAGCGTCGCCGATGAAGGCCAGGGTGCAGTCCTCGATCTTCTTGCCCTCGGGGAGGTTCTCGAGCATGGTCATGAGGTCGCCCATCTCCTGCGTGGGGTGGTTGAACTCGGACATGCCGTTGATGACGGGGGCAGCGGAGCCCTCGGCGAGGCCGGCGACGTCCTTGTGACGGTCAACGCGAGCCATCATGATGTCGAGCAGGTCGCCCATGACGCGAGCGGTGTCGCCCAGGGACTCGTGGCCACCGAGCTGAATGGTGCCAGGGCCATAGAACTGAGCGTGGCCGCCGAGGTCGCACATAGCGGTCTCGAAGGAAAGACGGGTGCGGGTGGAAACCTGCTGGAAGATCATGCCAAGGCTCTGGTTGCGGAGCAGGTGCGGATAATAACCGTCAACCTTGATGGCCTTCTTCATAGCCAGGCCAAGATCCTCGATAGCCAGGATCTGCTCTTTGGTGAAGTCGTTGGTGTCGATGAAATCCTTAGGCAGCGCCATGTCGATTTCCTTTCCGCCGGTCTTGCCGACTATTACTATGAGGCGCTCGAACATCACGCCTCGTGTTGACAAGACCATCATTCACCCGTATGCAATTTTTACCTAGTTTATTCGGGATTAAAGACCGTTCACGGAGTTACACCCCCTCTAAACCAATATAAACCCGCAGGTAGCGGGCTTGCAGGGGGTTTACTATCTAGAACCGCGAACGGTATACGGCTATGCTGTATCTCGGCGCCTAATCCGCAATGGAACGACCGGCTGGGGCATGTATACCCCGGGGGATATAGCGGGCTCCATAAGAGATCAAATGAGACAGGACGGTGACAGATGAACACGCTCATGTTCTTCTATACCTTAGCGATACTGGTTATCTGTATTGTGACGGCGGTGCTTTCGCTTGCCGCCTATGCCTCGTCTCGTCGACGCTTCTTTATCTATGGCAGCGGCGTTTTTATTTGCTATGCCATCGAGATGACCGAGATCTTCTTTTTTGAATACACGTTGCAAAACCAGAGTTTTCCAGCCAGCGACTATTACTCAATTACCATGCCTGTGTTGCGGACCCTTGTGGCGACCGCTTCACAGGCTTTTATTTGGGCCATTGCCATGGACTTGCTCGACAAACATTCAAAAAAGCAGTTCGTTATCCCCGTTGCAACGTTTTTGCTCAGCGAGCTGTTAATTATCGTCGCTGTCCCCTACGGACCCATGCATCAATGGCTCTACTACACGATGCGTCAGGTATTCCTTCTCTTTGTGGGACTGTATATCCTTTGGACAGCTCATAAGAGTACAAAGGTTGAGTTGAAGGCGCGCGTTAACAACCAGCGAAAGCACATGATTATCGGCACCATCCTGGTCGGTTGCATCGTTGCCGAGGATTTCTACAACATCCTGGTCGTCCCCATGAGTCTGGCGCCCTCTTGGCTGCAGCTGTATCTGTCCGAGCGCAACTTTAGCGAGAACTTCTTTGCATGCTACTTTGCGATTCTGCTGATTATCTACTCCTACCACGTGCTTTCAATCCGCATGCAGGAAGCGCCCGAGGAAAAGAACGTCAGCGATCTTGATCGACACATCGAAGAGCAGATGCCCTTCTATCGCAACGCCTACAAACTCTCCAACCGCGAGACCGAAGTCATGCGTCTGGTCGTGCTGGGCAAATCGAACCAAGAGATCGCTGACGAGCTATTCCTTGCCGTGGGCACCGTCAAGACCCACATCCACAACATCCTGGTAAAAACCGAGCAGCAAAACCGCACGACGTTGATCCTCCACTTCTGGAAGCGATAACCTACCAAAAAGGGACAGGTTTATTTTGGTCGGTTTTATCTGGGCAAACGTCAAGGCCGCCGCGAGGGAACTACTTTCCCTCGCGGCGGTTTTCTGGCTCACGCTTTCTTTCGTCTCAATCTGTAACATATGGAGACCAAATCGCCGTCTTACTGTTACAGATCGAGACGAGTTACAGAACGCGCGTCGAATAATCTCAATCTGTAACAGGTAGAAGCGTTTTTGCCAGTCAGATGTTACAGATTGAGATAAACGCAGGAGCGGCAGCGTTAGAACAATCCTCCGCAAAGTAATTCGGAGAGAATCTGGTCCTAGGGTTATCTACCAGGTACGATATGTGCACTTATATTTCGTCTCAAACCCAGGCATTCCGTTGCCGCGTGGGCTTAACGCTGCACCTGTATAGAGGATCGTTTGCCCCGTACGAGAATACGAAGTTTTGAAAGACAGCCTCTTGTATGTCTGGTCGAAACAATCAACATTCTCGCTCGGGTAGCTCGCGGTGGAGAACGATTTGTAGGTGTCCAAGACATCCGCCGTCACAAGACGACAAGGTGCAACAGAACCCGTATCTGGCTGCGCCGTCGCATAATTGGGAATTGTGGCCATCGACAGGGTAAGCATAAAACATGCGAACATTGCCTTCACAAAGTTCTTCGTTACATGGCGTTTCATGGTTATCTTCCTTTCCTAGTTTTACTGTCGTTCGTCTTGAAAAGCTGCGCGTATACATTACCGATCCACTTCGAATCACCTCCCATTTCTCTGGTAACGACACGCGAGTCATCCCCTGTGAGCAATACGGAGGCATCGCAGAGCGATTCGAGGTTTCCGATAAGATGAGAAGAGATAATGACATGTGCTCCTCTACCCGCTTCATCTCTAAGAGCATTCGAAACAATCGCAACGTGTCTCACATCAAGTGCATTCATGGGCTCATCCAAAAGGACGACTTCGCAATAGGACATATACGCCATCGCGACATTAAGTAATTGTCTATTTCCATCAGACAGCCTAGATACGGGCGTATTCTTCAACCCAGTTAAGTCAAAGCGATCAAGCACTTGGTCCAAAGTGCGAGGTGAATGCCAAATTCTCCTGCATCGGTCGAGATGAAAAGCGACGGTCATGTATGGAATCAATAGCGACGGCCTATTCGGAACCAAAAAGAATACCTTTCTCATTTCCTCACGGTCGACGCATACTTTTGCATGAAAACAGAGAGAACCTGACACGCGCACTGATGGCCCAGCATCTCCCCAAAGAGTATTCAGTAGCGTAGTCTTGCCATGTCCATTTGGCGCGACAAGACCCCATATCTGGCCAGCGGGCATATCAAACTGCAACCCCTTTACCAGCTGGTTTTTTCCAACCGTCAACGCATCCAGCGACAGAGAGAGCAAGCTTTTCTCGCCCAAACTATCCGGGCGAATATGGTTCCAGGCCCAGCGATTCTTGCTTTTTAGACACGAAAACGAAATGACCCCCAACGCGCAAACAGCAAACGCGCCCATCACGGCAAAGAGGCAGTGCGATGCACTGGCTTCAGGAACGAGAGATACCTCCGCTCCATTGGCGTAAGATGCGCCGCCGAGCGCAAACGAAGAGGCAGAATAGCTCGACACCATATACGGCAGCAACGCATGCCATGGAGCATCTTTGCTCGCATAAAACGGAAGCTGGCTTATGCCCCCCACAAGAGCGATCACCATGGACGAAATGGCCCTGTTTCTGCTTCCGGCATACACGCACACGCCCAAGCAAGCAAACATCATCGACAGCACAGCTTCAAAGACGGCAAATAGCCCTAGCTGAACTAACACAGTTCTTTCGACTACGTCACCATACTGAATGAATACGACTGGGTACTCTGTCTGACCTACACCGTTAAACACCGTTGCCAATACAAAACAGGGAGCCAACGCCAGAACCAAAACCAGCATCGATGCAATACCAGAGACGAGAACGCGGCATGCATTCATCTCTAACTTTGACAACAACGCTCGATCGTAGAACCGCTTTCCGTCCCCCTCAAGCGACATATAGAGGACGAGGACCGGGACCAAAAGCCACGCTATTGCAGGAACAGCGCCGCAATAATATGCGAGAAGAATCATCCCGGGCATTTTTGTTGTTGAGTCGTACGATTCCGGATGGGGCAGCATCGATATGGCTCGGGGAAGACGTTCTTGGGCTTCAAGCGATAACTCCGAATCAACACCATTCAAATAACCGAGTCGGTATTCCTTGAGCAATAGATTGTCGTAATCGGCAATCGCATCGTAATACTCTCTGGAGTCCGCCTTGCTTTCAAGCGCCCGATCAAGGCACGCCCTTTCGGCAATGATGCTGTTGAGCTCCTGTGGGGCAGTGTCATAAACGCCGTCAGAGACTTGAGAGACCAAAAGGGCTCTCTGGTGGTGACGCATAATTTCTTTCGCAAATTGACAACCGCATAGCGGAACACGGCCCGCGCCCCGTCATATGATTTCTAGC
>UQIB01000010.1 GCA_900541015.1 uncultured Collinsella sp.
GGCCTGGACGCCGCCAACATCGTGGCGACCACCAAGGAGTTCTTGGCCTAGGACAAGCGCCGTTCGACCGGTCAAATGCCAACTGCAAAGATGTGCAAGCAGGGGCGCCCTCTCAGAGGACGCCCCTGCTTTTTGTTGGCAACAAACAAATCAAGCCCATATCAAGCAAGAGCTTCCTCCGGGAAACGGGCCCATCCCAACAAAGTGCAATTCAGACCCCAAGCATGGCGCTGCTGCACCCAAGCAAAACGCAGCGACCCCTTAGTTATCGCAGGCCGGGCACAGGGTTACTCTCCAAATCTTTCCGCAGGACGGAGGAGCCCCCGCCGCGCGAAGCGCGCAGCGGGGGCTCCGACATGTCCGAGGACGATTTGGAGAGTAACCCTGTACCCGGCCGACGGGATCCCTAAGCACGCCATGCTTCTTATGTGCAGTAAAGCTAATGCTGCTAAAATACAAAGCGCTCATGTAGTTTAAACGCACGACGATAAGGAGCACCAGTGGGTAACCACTTCCGTACCTCCGGTGCGGGCGATGATGCCCCCAAGACGCAGGCAGGCGTCCAGGGCAGTCGTTTCGCCACTCCGGATTCAGAGGGCCAGCCTGTTGCTCAGGCCCCCGCTCAGCCGGCAGATCAGGCACAGCCGGCATCCGATCCCTTTGCCTACAATCCAACCAGCGATGTCGCGCTTTCCGGCACGGCGGGTTTTGAGCCCGTTCAGGCCGTGACCGCTCGCGTGGAGCAGCCTCAGGCTGGTGCCGCCACGCCGCAGCCTACCATGGCCGGCATTCCCGACCCCTTGGCCCCTGCGACGCCGGCTCCTCAGCCTGCGCAGTCCGGTCTCTTTGCCGCTATTCCCGACCCCACGCAGCCTGCTGCCCCGGTGGTCGAGAGCGATCAGGCAGCCGAGGTCGCAAGCCTCGATAACGCGCTCAACAACCCCGATTTTACGTCGGTGTTTGCGCCCATCGATCCGCAGGCCAGCCGCAAGAAGATGGCCAAGCAGGCCGGTGTCGAGCCCGTCATCCTTATGGAGCATGTCACCAAGATCTATCCGGCACAGCCTAACAAGCCTGCACTCGACGACATCAACATCGAGATCTATCCGGGCGAGTTCGTCTTCCTGGTCGGTCACTCCGGCTCGGGTAAGACCACGCTGCTGTCGACGCTCAACCGCGACGTCAAGCCGACGAGCGGCCGCATCCTGGTTGCCGGTCAGGACCTCATGAAGATCAAGAACCGTAAGGTTCCGTTCCTGCGCCGCCAGATTGGCGCCGTGTTCCAGGACTTTAAGCTTCTGCCGCAAAAGACCGCCTACGAAAACGTGGCGTTTGCCCTGCAGTGCATCGGCAAGCCCAAGGGCGTCATTCGCAGCCAGGTGCCCGAGGTGCTGCGTCTGGTCGGTCTGGCCGATCAGATGGACTCGCTGCCCGACCAGCTTTCCGGTGGCGAGCAGCAGCGCGTTGCCGTCGCCCGTGCTATGGTCAACCGTCCGCCGCTGCTGATCTGCGACGAGCCCACGGGCAACCTCGACCCGGCGATCTCGCTGGGCATCATGAAGCTGCTTGAGCGTATTAACCGCACCGGCACCACCGTGATCGTCGCCACGCACGACCGCGAGATGGTCGATAGCATGCACCGTCGCGTGATCGCCCTCGAGGGCGGCCACGTCATCCGCGACCAGGAGAGGGGAGGTTACGGCAACTATGGCACCAACTAACGTGGGCTACTCCTTCAAAGAGGCAATCAGCCACTTCTTCCGTAACTGGACTACCTCGCTCGGCGCCGTCATCACGATCTTCCTTTCGCTGTTTATCATCGGCCTGTTCATCATGGGCTCCGCGATGCTGAACTCCGTGATCGGTACCGTCGAGGATCAGGTTGTCATCAACGCGTTCATTAGCGATGACGCTGATCAGGCCGATGTTCAGGCTTTTGAGGCCGAACTTAAGACGTGGAATAACGTCAAGTCCGTGACCTATAAGGACAAGGACGACGCGCTGGCCGAGTATACGAGCAAGATGTCGGGCAACGCCGACGCCACCATGAGCGCGCTCGATGGCCAGAACCCGCTGCCGGCTTCGTTTGCAATTGAGATGGACGATCCGTCCAAGGTCGAGAGCACGGCAGAGAAGCTCAAGAAGGATGCCGATTTCCAGAAGATCGCGGATGACGGCGACGTCAACGCGAGCGTGCTGTACGGCCAGGAGGAAGTGAGCCGCCTGTTCCAGGTGACCAACTACATCCGCATCGCCGCCGTGGTGCTCGTTGGCCTTCTGACCTTTATCGCATTCATCTTCATCAACAACACGATTCGCCTGTCCATCACGGCGCGTCGTCGTGAGATTGCGATTATGCGTCTGGTCGGCGCCAGCAACGGCTTCATTCGCGGCCCGTTTATCACCGAGGGCGTGCTGCAGGCCATTTTGGGCTCGCTGCTTTCCATCGGCGTTCTTGAGCTGCTGCGCAATCTGATGATTCCGCGTCTGCAAGAGAGCATCGGCTGGATGTCGTTTGCCCTGCCGATGCAGTACTACCTGGTGACCTATGCTGCGCTGATTCTGGTCGGCGTGATTATCGGTCTCTTTGGTTCTGCCATCGCCATGCGCCGCTACCTGCGCGTGTAGGCATGCCTGGAACTCATCCCTTCCAACGGGTCGTCTCTTATGGGGCGGCCCGTTTTTTGATCCCTAGGGGACGGCAGGAAAGCGAATCATTTGGGTAGACTCTTTGGAGTTCGCAATCGATAGTTAGGAGGCGCCATGGGGCGCAATAACAAGCATAAGCGTGGAGCTCGCAATAAGCGCGGGCCGGTGCGCAGCGAACGCCGTCCGAGCCTGACCGGGCGCGTGCAGCTCCATGAGCACAGTGCCTATGTCATAACCGAGAATGGCGACTACAAGGTCATGGGCCGCGGTAAGCGCGAGATCATGGATGGCGATACCGTTGCCGTGAGCATTAAGAACAGCCCGCATGGCGAGCGTCGCGCCGTGATCGAGGGCGTGGTTGAGCGCGCAACTATAAGCGTGGTGGGCACGTACCAGACCGCCGGTCCGCTCGGTGTGATTGAGCCGCTCGATTCGCGCCTGAAGGCCGACTTCTTCATTTTGCCCGAGGATACCTCGGCGGATCGTCTGGGTGTCCACCCGGGCGATGCTGTTGTCGCGCGCATTTTGACCTACCCGACGCGCCTGGAATCGGGCACTGTGACGATCGAACGCCGCATTGGCGGAGATGACGCGCCCGATTTGGGCGTTCAATATGTGATGGCGCGTTACGGCTATACCGATAGCTATCCCGAGGCCGCGCTGGCCGAGGCCGAGGGGCTTTCGCTCGATGTGTCCGCGGCGCTTAAGGACCCGCTCCGCCGCGATCTGCGCGACCGCTTTGTCATCACGATCGACCCGGTCGACGCGCGCGACTTTGACGATGCCATTTCGTTGGAGCGCACGCCCGAGGGTGGCTACAAGCTGGGTGTGCATATCGCCGACGTTTCACACTATGTGGCTTGGGACGGACATATCGATCTTGAGGCTCGCCATCGTACGACATCGGTGTATCTGGCCGATCGCGTGCTTCCCATGCTGCCCGAACGCCTGTCCTGTGACCTGTGCTCGCTTCGTCCCGACGAGGACCGCCTTGCGTTTACCGTCGATATCGAGCTCGATGCGCAGGGTCGCGTGCGGCATTACGATCCGTACCCCAGCGTGATTCGCTCGCGTGTGCGTATGGACTATGACGGCGCCGAGGCGCTGCTGGTGCGTGCCGGCGCGGTTGAGTATTCGGTGTTGGAGGGTGCGGCCGAGGATGTTGCGGCTGCCGAGACCTCGCGCGAGGAAGCGCTTGAGCGCGGTCTTGCGTGCGAGGAGGCCGCCCGCGGCTACAACGTCGACCTCGGCGATTTCCTTGTCGCCGCCAACGAACTCGCCGAACTTCGCCGTCGTATTCGTCGCGCCCGCGGCTCAGTCGATTTTGACACGGCCGAGATTCGCGCTCTATTGGATGAGGACGGAGTGCCCGTGCAGATTGTGGCGCGTGAGCGTTCGTGTGCCACGTCGCTTATCGAGGAGGCCATGCTGCTCGCCAACGAGTGCGTTGCAGAGTGGCTGGCAGACCGTGATATCGAGGCCTGCTATCGCGTGCATGAAGATCCGAGCCCCGATAGCCTGCACGGTGCCGCCGTTGCGCTGGCGCAGCTAGGCATCATCGACGATCGCCGTGCTGCCGGTATTGCCCTGGGGAGCCCCGATGAGCTGCAGGCTGCAGTTGATGCTGCCGCCGGTACGGCCAACGCACCGCTCGTTAACACGCTGCTTCTGCGCAGCATGCAGCGCGCGCTGTACAAGCCGCGCAACGAGGGCCACTTTGCGCTCGCCGCGCCGTGCTACTGTCACTTTACGAGTCCCATCCGTCGCTACCCCGATCTGGTGGTGCACCGCGTGCTCAAACTGCAGTTGGCCTATGAGCAGCTCGGCGGCAAGGACGCCTTGGTCCGTACGCCGCGGCTAATCGGCAAGGGGCGCGAGTCGCTGCCGCGCATTCTGCCGCAGATCTGCCGCGCATGCAGCGATGCCGAGCGCGCGGCAGATGCCGCCAGCCATGCGACGCAAAAGATCAAGATTGCCCAGTACTATGAGGACCGTCTGGGCGAGCGCTATGCCGGAACTGTCTCGTGGGTTAGCAGCATGGGCCTCTTTGTGCGCTTGGACCTAACGCAGGTCGAAGGCTTGGTTTCGATCAAGAGCCTGGGCAACGAGTGGTTCGAGTTCGACGAGGATGCGCTTACGCTGACGGGCGCCGACACGGGGACTCGCTATGAACTGGGTCAGCGCGTGATTGTCGAGGTCTCGCGCGTCAATACCACGCGTGGGCACTTGGACTTTAAGCTTATCCATTAGCCAAATCCCGACTCATGGTGGGGGAGCGGAGGGCGGCCTTTCGGGACCGCCCTTCGCATTTGAATCGTGACTACCTTGCCGTCTGCTCGGCCGCCCGCTTACCTGCTGTTTGAGAGGTAAAACCTACCAAAATAAACCTGTCCCTTTTGGCAGGTTTACAAGAAAGCGGGGATGAGATGGCGACGGTGTACGGTTATGCGCGGGTGAGTTCGCGCGATCAGAATCTGAATCGGCAGCTGGATGCGCTGGGCGCCTATGGCGTGGGCTCGGCGAATATTTATGCCGACCATGCGAGCGGCAAGGACTTCGATCGACCGCGTTATCGCGAGCTGCTGCACGTCCTGGGAGACGGGGACGTGCTGGTGGTGCTTTCTATCGACCGACTTGGCCGTAATTACTCCGAGATTCTTGAGGAATGGCGACGCATTACCAAGGAACTCGGGGTTGCCATTGTGGTGTTAGACATGCCATTGCTTGACACGCGCGCTAGGGCCAGCGGCGCGCCGGATGTGACCAACGTCCTGATTGCCGATATTGTGCTGCAACTGCTGAGCTACGTGGCGCAGGTGGAGCGCGAGAATATCCATCGGCGCCAAGCGGAGGGAATTGCAGCGGCGCGGGCGCGAGGGGTCCGTTTCGGTCGACCTCGCAAGCCGTGCCCTCCTCAGTTTGAGCTGGTGCGCGATAGCTATGAGGCGGGCGATATTACCCGCAGCCAGGCAGCAAAGTGCCTGGGCGTGTGCGTGGGGACGTTCGATCGCTGGATGCGCGAGGCAGGGTAGGGGTTTGCGTCGCTTTGTCGCTTCCTGTTGCGATTCAAATTTTGATACGGTGACGATGCCATTTGGGGCTACACTCGCTGATATTCAAAAAAGGAGGTTGGCCCTTGGCGCGCGTAAAACAGATAATCGGATGGACCGCGATCGTTCTGTTCGCTGCAACGCTGGCGGGCATCTGGGTGCTGACGGAGCAAAATGCGGTGGAGACGTCGTTGCTGAGCGAGTCCACCGCGCGTGTGGTGGAGGGCCAGGCTGCGGGCGTTCGGGCTGTCGATGCCACGGGTGAAGCTCAGGCGGAGAACGGAATGACCGGGGGCGCCGATTCGGCTGCCTCGAATGTCCGGTCTGGCCGACTTGCTTCCATTCGCATGTGGGTGGGCACGAACGTCCGTCGCGTTGCCCATACCGTAGAGTTTTTCTTCGTCGGATTGTTCGCCTCCGTGGTCGTGGTTTGCCTTTCCAGGCGTCCGTGGAGCGTATGCTCCCGTTGCGTGCCCGTATTGCTCTTTTGCGCCGCCTGCTCCGTTGGCGATCAGGTACATAAGATCTTTGTTCCCGGCAGGCATTTCGACGTTATCGATTTAGGATTCGATGCTGCGGGCTATGTCACCGCCATGCTGTTGGTATTGCTGGCAGCGGCGTTGGTGCGCCATGCGACTCGGCCGATCGGCGCCCATGCGAGGCGCTAGCCGGTAACAAACCCGTTTCCGATAATGCGACCTCGTTGAATCATTTTGTGTCGCGCGTATTTCCGAGCGGTCGGATTTGAGGGGCGAGCGGTAAAACGCTCGCCCTTTGTGCGCCACGATGCGGCACAATGTACCGCAAAAGCTGTTTATATCCGGTACGAATCGTTCGTTGGTCTTTAATTCTTCTCAACGGAGGTGTTTGAGATGGCAAATGGATTGCTTTTGCGGCTTCGCGAGCGTGAGCTCAGCGCGAGCCCGGCGGAACGCAATGTCATCGCATATGTAAGCGCTCATCCGCACGAGGTGGTCGGGCTGTCCGTCCGCGGTCTTGCCGATGTCACGTTCTCCTCGCCCTCGAGCATTTTGCGCTTTTGCAAGCGTTTGGGTTTTGCGGGCTACAAGGAGTTCCAGCGCGAACTGATTGCCGAGCTGGCGCTCTTAGGTGACAAGAAAGACGTAGCCCTCGAGGACATCTCCATGGATGACAGCGTCGAACGTATCGTGGGGAAGGTGATGAAAAGCAACGTGCGCACGATCGAGGCGACGGCGCGAACGCTCGATTACACCGTCTTGGAGCGATGCGCGGCCCGTCTTAAGCGGGCACGCGCGGTCAATCTGTTCGGTATTGGTGCCTCTCGTTTGGTCGCGCACGACCTGGCGCAAAAGCTCATGCGTGTCGACAAAGAGTGCCATCTGTACGACGACTGGCATGATCAGCTCTTATGTGCCAAGAACATGCATGAGGGCGATATGGCAATCGCCTTTAGCTACTCGGGCTTGACGCAAGAGGTGCTGGACTGCACCGCCGAGGCTCAACGTCACAACTGTCCCGTTGTGGCCGTTACCAAAGTAGATGGATCATCCAAGCTTGCCACCATGGCCGATGCCGTGCTCGGCGTCGCTGCGAGTGAACCTTTGGTCCGCAGCGGTGCCATGGCTTCGCGTATGGCCCAGCTTATGGTTGTCGATGCCCTGTACGCTGCTTACGTTGCCAGTGACTACGAACGGGCGACGCATGTCATTAAGCAAAACTACATCGAGAAACAGGAAAGATGAGGTGAATGAAATGCTCGATTTAACAAAATTCACGACTGAACAGCGTAATCAAAGGTCAATGGACCTCGATACGATGACATCGCTGCAAATCGTCACGACGATGAACGATGAGGATCTTCGTGCCGTCCAGTCGGTCACAAAAGTGCTGTCCCAGGTTGCCACAGCAATCGACTGGGCTGCTGAGGCACTCGAGCGCGGCGGGCGCGTCTTTTACATGGGCGCAGGCACCAGCGGTCGTCTGGGCGTACTCGACGCTTCGGAGTGTCCGCCCACGTTTGGCGTGTCACCCGACTTGATTGTCGGGCTCATTGCCGGAGGCGAGACGGCGTTTATCAAGGCTGTCGAAGGTGCCGAAGACAGCGAGAAGCTTGGCGCGAACGACCTGCGAGAGCGTGGACTCTCGGACAAGGATCTTGTCGTTGGCCTGGCGGCAAGCGGCCGTACTCCTTATGTGGTGGGCGGCCTTGCGTACGCCAAGGCAACTGGGTGCAAGACCATTGCAATTGCCTGCAACCAAGGGTCGAAGATCGGGGAGAGTGCAGATCTCGCCATTGAACCCGTGCCCGGTCCCGAGGTGCTGACCGGCTCAACGAGGCTCAAGGCGGGAACGGTTCAAAAGCTCATTCTCAACATGATTTCGACCGGTGCCATGGTCAAGATCGGCAAGGTATACCAAAACCTGATGGTCGATGTGCAGCAGACGAACGAGAAGTTGGTGGTGCGCGGCCAGAACATCGTGATGGAGGCGACCGGCTGCACGCGCGAGCACGCTATTCAGGCGCTTGCAGATGCCGGCGGCCACGTAAAAACCGCTATTGTCTCGGTGCTGCTGGACTGCGATGCCGAGCAGGCCGCGGTAGCTCTTGAGCGGGCGCGAGGCCATGTCCGTGCTGCGGTGAGTGGCCATGAGAAGAGCAATGCCGACGCCCAATAGGTGCGCGGCGTGAGCTGATATGACATCCAGACGAGATATCCAATACAAGGAGGAGTTATGACGAACAAAGAGCTGGCTCAAAAGCTGCTGGATCTTTTGGGCGGTAAAGACAACGTGCTAGCAAACGCGGCGTGCATGACGCGCCTGCGCGTGACCGTCAAAGACGCGGGCAACGTCGACACGGAGGGCATTAAGGCGCTCGACGGCGTGATGGGCCTGGTCGAGGACGACACGATGCAGATCGTGCTGGGTCCGGGCAAGGTGAATAAGGTGCTCGAGGAGTTCTCCAAGCTCACCGGCCTTGCGAAAGGCGTTGCCGACGAGAGCGTGGTTGACGCTGCGGCCACGAACAAGGCCGCGCAGAAGGCCAAGTACGAGTCCAAGCCGGTTCAGGCCTTCCTCAAGAAGATTTCCAATGTCTTCGTCGCCCTGCTTCCCGGCATCATTGCGGCTGGCCTCATCAACGGTATCTGCAACGTCATTAACGTCTCGACGGCAGGCGCGCTTGCAGGCGAGTGGTGGTACCAGGGCATTCGTTCCATGGGCTGGGCCCTGTTCGCCTATCTGCCCATCTTGGTGGGTTATAACGCGGCACGTGAGTTTGGTGGCTCCGCTGCGCTGGGCGGCATCGCCGGCATGATGTGCATCGCCAACAGTGCCATGCCCCTGCTTGCGCCTGGCGCGGCTGATCCTGCCACTGCCATTCTGCTGCCGCTCACCAATGCGCAGTACAACCCCGCAGCGGGCGGCATGATCGCGGCTCTCATCGCTGGCGCATTTTTTGCCTGGATGGAGCGTCAGATTCGCAAGGTTATGCCCAACGCACTCGACACGTTCTTGTCCCCGCTGCTGGTGCTCATCATCGGCGCCTTTGCTCTGATGCTCGTCATCCAGCCGGTTGGTGCATGGCTGACGACTGCCATCTTTAGCGTTTTGACCTTTATCTTCGAGAAGCTGGGCGTCCTGGGCGGCTATATCCTGTCGGCAGGCTTCTTGCCGCTGGTTTCCGTCGGCCTGCATCAGGCGCTCACGCCGATCCACGCTATGCTCAACGATCCCGACGGCGCTACCAAGGGTATCAATTACCTGCTTCCCATCCTTATGATGGCTGGCGGCGGCCAGGTCGGTGCCGGTTTGGCGCTGTACTTTAAGACCAAGAACGCCAAGCTCAAGAAGTACGTCGCAGAGTCCATTCCCGTTGGAATCCTGGGTGTGGGCGAGCCTCTGATGTATGCTGTTACGCTGCCGCTCGTTCGTCCGTTTGTGACGGCCTGCCTGGGTGCCGGATTTGGCGGCGCGCTCGCGGCGCTGCTTCACATCGGCACGGTTTCTCAGGGCGTTTCCGGTCTGTTTGGCCTGCTGATCGTCGTTCCTGGCCAGCAACTCGGCTACGTTGCCGCTATGCTGCTTGCCTATGCCGCCGGCTTTGTCCTGACGTGGTTCTTCGGTGTCGACGAGCAGAAGATCAACGAGTTCTTTGGCGAGTAGTTTGATATCGCGAGCCGTGTTGCTCGGGGTTCGCGGCGCGCGGCAGATTTCTTGATGTTATGGTTGTGCCGGCGGGGCTAGCTGCTCCGCCGGCCTTTTTTAAAGGAGCGTTGAAGCGTGAAAACGGGTATTTCGATTTATCTTTCCAGCCCTCTGCAGGATATTGAGCGGACGATTGAACATGGTGCCGCGGCGGGTGCGCGCTATGCGTTCACCTCGCTGCATATTCCCGAGGATGGGGGAGCGGCGTATGCCGATAAGGTCCGTCATGTGCTGTCGCTGCTTTCCGCCCGCGGCATTGCGCTCATTGCCGATGTGGGGCCTCGCACGTGCGATTTGCTCGGGCTTGAGCGCATCGAGGACCTGCGCGATCTGGGGTTGGAATACCTTCGTTTGGACTATGGCTTTAGCGCCCAGCGGGTCGCGGAGCTGTTCGGTGTATTTCACATTGTGGTCAATGCATCGACGGTGAGTTCTGATGAAATCGCATCGTGGCGTGAGGCCGGTGCCGATGTGACTCGTTTTGCCGCCTGCCACAATTTTTACCCCAAGCCTTATACCGGTTTAGCTCTGGAGGACATTGCTCGGGTGAATCTTCGTCTTGCGGCGCTTGGATTCGAAATCATGGCTTTTGTGCCGGGTGATGCTAACGTTCGCGGGCCGGTATTCGAGGGACTGCCGACGGTCGAGGCGCAGCGCGGTCGCGCGTCAAAGGTTGCTCTCAATATGCTTGAGCTTGCACATGGCGCCGATTGCGACATTGTGTTGGTCGGCGACCCCGATCTATCCGATGCGGGCTGGGCGCAGTTTGCTCAAGTTTCCGCCGGATACGTGGACCTGCAATGCGAGCTTGAGCCCGGTTATGCCTATGTGCGCGGGCAGATTCATCACGACCGGCCCGACTCGGGCGTCCTCATCTTTAGGTCTCAGGAGTCACGTACGACGCTTAAGCCGGATTCCGTGCCGATGGATGCCGGAGCCGGCCTGCCGCGAAAGGCGGGGTCGATCGCTGTGAGCAATAGCGGATATGGGCGCTACGAAGGCGAGCTTGAGATTGCGCGGGTCGATCTTCCCGGTGACGAGCGCATGAACGTTGCGGGCCATATCACGCCCGAAGCAATGGAACTGCTACCGTTTATCAAGCGCGGATTCGGGGTACGGTTCGTTTAACGTGTGACCCGCGGGCTACAATTGGCCCATCATACGAAGGCGCCTCGTGTGGCGTGTGCCTGCGTTGGCCGATCTATATTCGGAGGATTCCCATGACCGTACTGTTTGTTGAATATCCCAAGTGCTCGACCTGTAAGAAGGCCAAGGCATGGCTGGACGAACATGGGGTAGAGTATATCGACCGCGATATCGTTTTGGACAACCCCACGGCCGATGAGCTTGCGACCTGGATTGCTCGTTCGGGGCTGCCGGTGCGGCGCTTCTTTAATTCGTCGGGCATGAAATATCGAGAGCTGGGCCTGAAGGCGCGTCTGGACGCGGGCATGACGGATCGGGAGTGCTACGAGCTGCTGGCGACCGACGGCATGCTGGTCAAGCGTCCGCTGCTGGTGGGCGACGACTTTGTGATTCCCGGCTTTAGGGAATCGGCTTGGGCCGAGGCGTTGCTGTAGCGGCTGCGGAAAGTGCGACCCGTTTTGAGTGCTCAGGGTGGGACGCACTTTCCGTCGGCGGGCCTGCCCCAGTCAGTCCGCCAGCTGTGCCCATTCGTGCGAATCGTAGACCTTTACGTGCTTGTTGGGCTTGCCGCTCCAGTACTCCTCGTCCATAAAGGGCAGATATGCCTGAACGCCAGGGCAGATAAAGGGAATCCGCTGCTGTTGCAGTCGCTCGCGCTGACGCTGTTCCAGGTGCGCCTCGGATATGACGGTCGGCATGCCGGACAGCTCGACGAGACTTGCCTGGATTCGCTTAAGGTCGGGTAGTCCCGCGTGCCATGACATCCGCATGATCAAAAAGGATGCACGGCGGTATTTTGCCTGCACCACAGTAATGGCGGGGCGTAACGTGGGGTGAATTTTGTCCCGTTCGGGCCAAAGGTCGGCAGTGATCTCGAGGCCCAGGGTCTCCCATAGGTAATCAAGCTCTTCGTCCATGGCGCCTCGATATCTACGCGATCATTGATACTTCGATTGTGTTGCCTGGTGCTATCGTTTTCACGGTAGAATCTGCCAACGGTTGACGGCTACCGCTCGCGGCGTTTTGCCCCTCGTGTACAGCGGTCGGCTTCACAGGTCCTTCACGGGTTGGACTAAATAAGGCCAATTTGACTGAATTTCAAAAAAGTCAAAATTGGGGCTTGCGTCACGGCGAGACTTCCCGTATATTTCTTTCTTGCGCAAAGGCACAGCCGAGCGCAGCGATGCAGTCATTGGGATGTCGTCTAATGGCAGGACAGCGGATTCTGGTTCCGTCAATGGGGGTTCGACTCCCTCCATCCCAGCCATTGCATTTGCTACATATGGCCCGTTCGTCTAGCGGTTTAGGACGCCGCCCTCTCAAGGCGGAGATCACCAGTTCGAATCTGGTACGGGCTACCAAAATTGAACGCCCGGGCCTCGTAAGAGACCCGGGTTTTGTGTATTGACCGTATATACGGCGCCTGCCGTGTTTCGCTCAGATCGAGGAGTAGCCATGGATCTGCCCATCAGCTTGCAAGACATCACGTATGCCGAGAACTATCTGGCGCAGGGCGACCTGGCTACGGCGACGCCGCTGCTGGAGCGTCTGGTGGAGCTCGCCGAGGAGTATATCGACGCTGAGTGCAAGACGGAGGAGAAGCGCCAATACTTTAGCTTCGATAGCAAGTTTGAGCGCTTGGCCTATCGCCGCGTGGAGAAGGATCCGCGCGAGCTCGTGCAGGTCGAGGTGCCGTTTGACCGCCTGTACTCTGACATGGCGTTTGCCTACATTCGCCAGCAGGATTATGTGAGCGCTCGTAATGCCCTGATGCAGGCTGTGCGTTGGGACCCCATGAACTGCAACTATCGCCTGGATCTGGCCGAGCTGTTCCGCGCACTCGAGGACAAGCAGGAATGGGCATCGCTCTCGTTCTCGGTGCTGGAGCGTGCAAGCGATGGCAAGTGCGCCGCCCGCGCTTACGCCAATCTAGGTCAGTACTTCTTGGAGCCCGAGACCGAGAACGTTTCGGCTGCCGTGGGCTGCGCGCGTCTGGCGCTGCGCCTGGCGCCCAACGATGCGCATACGACGCGCCTGCTCAACAAGATCCATACCACCTATCCGGATGCCGCTGATGAGAGCGACGACCACGTGATGGGTGAATTGGCCCTGCAAGGCGTGCCGACCTCGCCTTCGGCCGAGATTGCCATCTGCCTGATCATGTGCGCGACCGATGCTGCAAGCGACGGCGACAAGCAGGAGGCGACGCGCCTGACGGTGCGTGCTCGCGACTTGGTGGGCGAGGAGGCCTGCGCGGCGATTATCAAACTGGTGCGCGAGAGCGATGCCGAGCTCAATGCCGAGCGCAAGGCAAAGCGCGAGGCTACGGGCTCAAACGCCGATGGCGCCAAGGAGGCCGGCGATGCCCAGTAAGCGTGAACGCAAGCTCATTTCCAAGAATCGCTCGGCGCATCACGAGTACTTTATCGACGAGACGTTTGAGTGCGGTATTGAGCTGAGCGGCACCGAGGTCAAGTCGATTCGCGAGCGCGCCTGTCAGATCACTGACACTTTTGCGCTGATTCGTGGCGGCGAGTGCTGGCTCGTCGGACTGCATATCCACCCTTATAGCCATGGTGGCGTGTGGAATCGCGATCCCGACCGTCGGCGTCGTCTGCTGCTGCACCGCAAGGAGATCGACTTTCTTGACGGCAAGCTTCGCAACCGTGGTTATGCGCTGGTTCCGTTGGAGCTCTACTTTAATACCGACGGCCGCGTAAAGCTGCTGCTGGGTCTGGGTCGCGGCAAGAAGCTCTACGACAAGCGCGAGGACATGGCCAAGCGTGATGTCCAACGCGAGATCGACCGCGCCCTCAAGGAGCGCAACCGCTGACCACCCTTCATAAGTTGCGGTGGAATAGTTCCTGTTTGAGGCCAAATACCCGACGAGCAGGAACTATTTCACCGCAACTGCGGGCGCCTCATCTTGCTTGCTGTTTTGGCACATATGTGTACGGGGCGGTATCCGTTATGGGCATCGCCTTTTTTGTGGGTACATACATCTATGAGGTTCCAGCCCGGGTTAGGGGAGTGATCGTTATGGACAATACTGCGTTCTTTACCATGCCGAGCGGTCTGTACGTGGTGAGCGCCGCGGCAGACGGGCTGCGCGCCGGCTGCGTCATCAACACGGCGGTGCAGGTGACATCCATGCCGCCGCGAATTTCGGTTGCCGTGAACAAGGACAACGTCACCTCGGGCGTCATCGCATCGGCCAAAGCGTTCGCGCTGACCGTGATCGATCAGACCGCGGACATGCTCTACATCGGTAACTTTGGGTTCCGCACCAGCAGCGATTATGACAAGTTTGCCAAATACGAGACCCGCGAGACTGCCCTCGGTATGCCCTATGTGCCCGAGCACGCGGCAGCCCTGTTTAGCTGCCGTTTGATCGACACTGTGGATGTGGGCACGCATCTACTGTTTATCGGCGAGGTCGAGGATGCCGAGCGCCTGGGCGACGAGACGACGCTGACGTACGACTACTATCACAAGGTTCTGAAGGGCAAGACGCCTCCGAAGGCCTCATCCTATCAAGGCTAGAAATGTTTTAAAAAAACTTGCATTATATTATTGAGAATCTATACTAATAAATGAAGTGCATCAACAGTCGCGTTCGAGAGGAGAACATCATGGCTGAGGAAAAGAAGACGTATAAGTTTGTGTGCGTCGTTTGCGGTTACGAGGTTGAGGTCGACACGCCCGAGCTGCCCGAGGACTACGTGTGCCCGGTGTGCGGCGTCGGTCCCGATCAGTTTGAGCTCGTCGAGGAGTAACTCGTAGACACACGGCGATTAGCCATACAGAGCTCTGTCCAAGGGTCCCGGCTGGATATTCCGGCTGGGACCCTTTTGATTTATCTGACGGTTTAAAACGGCCTTACGTGTTACAGATTGAGACGTTATATCTGGACAGCCACGCCATCCCAATTACATCCCCGTTAGCAGCACGATGTCGAGAATCGTCACGATGACGCCGATCCCTACGAGCAGCGCGTTGAGCGGGCGCGAGTTGGCGTATTTGCCCATAACGCGGGGCGAACTGGTGAGTCGTATGAGCACAAAGACCGTAATCGGCAACTGAAGCGACAGCAGCGCCTGACTCCAGATGAGACCCTCAAAAGGATTCGGGACGATCAGGCACGCCGCCACTGCGCCGACGAAACAGACCGCCACTCCAATCGATGAGTGCCGGTCGTGGATGTCGTATTCCTCGTCGAACATGCCCGCGGTGATGGTTCCCGCCGCCATGCCCGCTGTCACGCTGCTCGATAGTCCCGCGAACAGCAGCGCTACCGCAAAGATGGTCGAGCTCGCCGGGCCCAAGATGGGGGAGAGCGTGGCCGCTGCGACGGCGAGGTCGTCTACGACAATGCCGTGCGCAAAGAAGGTCGTTGCGGCCAGGATGACCATGGCCGAGTTGATTGCCCAGCCCACGCCCATCGAAAAGAGCGTGTCGAAGAGCTCATAGCGCAGACGCTCTTCGATAACCTGCTCGCCTTGGCCTTCGAAGTGCATGGATTGGATGACCTCGGAGTGCAGAAAAAGGTTGTGTGGCATAATGACCGCACCCAGGACACTCACGATAATCGCGGCAGAGCCAGTGGGCATACTGGGCGTGATCCAGCTTGCGGCGGCTTGCGGCCAGTCGACCTTGACCAGCGCAAGCTCGGCCAAAAACGAGAGTCCTACCACGCCGACGAAGGCGATGATCCAGCGCTCGGCACGCTTGTAGGAGTTCGTCATGAGCATCGCCATCGATACTGCCGCCACGATGACGCAGCCCGCGCGCACGGGCAGGCCAAAGAGCATTTGAAGCGCGATCGCACCGCCCAGGACTTCGGCCATGGCGGTGGCGATGGTCGCGAGATAGGCGCTGCCGAGCACGGCGCGTCCCACGATGCGGGGGAGAAAGCGGGTCGTGGCCTCGGCGAGACAGGCGCCCGTGGCGATACCCAGGTGCGCCGCGTTGTGCTGCAGCACAATGAGCATAATCGTGGACAGCGTGACGATCCACAGCAGCGCGTAGCCAAACTGCGAGCCCGCGGCCATATTGGAGGCCCAGTTGCCCGGGTCGATAAAGCCGACGGTCACGAGCAGTCCGGGGCCAATATGCCGCGCAATGTCTAGGCCTTCGTGACCACCGGTGCGCCGGGAGCCAAAATGTTGTTTGAGATGATTGAGCATGGTGAGCTCCTGCGTGCCGTTTGTTTGACGCCGCAAAGGATACCCGTTTTATGCTAAAAAGTTAACCAAGACTAACAAAATTGTTGTATTTGAATAGGATGGTGAAAGGGGATTACCGAAATGTCTTGATCTGTAACAACTAAGGATGGAAATTGGGTCTAGGTGTTACAGATCAAGACAGGAAGAAATGGTCCTATGGAAAATCTCGATCTGTAACAGTTAGCTGCAAAAACCGGCCCTTCGTGTTACAGATCGAGACAAGCCAAAACTGTCCTGCAGAAAATCTCAACCTGTAACATCTAAGCGCCAAAATCGGCTCCTCCTGTTACAGATTGAGATGTTTGAAGCGGTGAGTTTACAGGTCGAACTTGGGCCCTTGTTGCCGTCCTTGAGGTCGGCGGTGTCCACTCGTAGGGCGTGCGTTACGCGATTGTTTCGAAACGGGCGGGAAACACAACGGGCCGGCGATGCTCCTAGTATGCCTATTCAACTGACTGTCTAAATATCTAGGGGAGGATCGCGATGCAGGCAGATTTCGCTCAGCAGCAGGGCCTTTATCGCCCCGAATTCGACCGCGATGCATGTGGCATCGGCGCGCTTGCCGATATCAACGGTGAGCGCCATCACCAGATCCTGGACGACGCACTGTCCATTCTGGTCAACTTGGAGCACCGCGGTGGCACGGGACTCGAGAAGAACACCGGCGACGGCGCTGGCATCCTGTTCCAGGTTCCGCATCACTTTTTCCGTAAAGAGGCTCAAAAGTGCGGCCAGATTCTGCCGGCAGAGGGCGACTATGGCGTGGCCATGCTGTTCTTCCCGCAGGACGACAAGGGCGTAGAGGATGCCCGCCGCGTGTTTGAGGAAGGCTGCGCCGAGGCTGGCGTGCCGCTGCTCTTTTGGCGCGAGGTGCCCGTCGACCCGCACGACCTGGGCGAGACGGCCCGCGCCTGCATGCCTACCATCCTGCAGGCCTTCCTGGGCCGTCCGGACGACACGCCCGCCGGCGATGCCTTTGAGCGTCGCCTGTACGTGTGCCGCCGTACCATCGAAAAGAAGGCCGACGCCGAGTTTGCCCTGCGCGACAAGATCTTCTATGTGTGCTCCATGAGCTCGCGCACCATCGTGTACAAGGGCATGTTGGTCGCCACGCAGATGCGCCGCTTCTTCATCGACCTCAACGACGCCGCCGTCAAAACGGCCGTGGCGCTCGTCCACTCGCGCTACTCCACCAACACTACACCCAGCTGGGAGCGCGCGCACCCCAACCGCTTTATCATCCACAACGGCGAGATCAACACCCTCAAGGGCAACGTCAACTGGATCCGCGCCCGCGAACCCAACCTGTACAGCCCCGTGCTGCAGCACGATCTTGAGCGCGTGATGCCCATCATCAACCGCGAGGGCTCTGATTCCGCGATTTTGGACAATGTGCTCGAGTTTTTGGTCATGAACGGTCGCCCGCTCACGCGCGCCGCATCCATGCTGTTGCCCGAGCCGTGGGACCACAACGACAGCCTGAGCGAGGAACGCCGCGCCTACGACGCCTACCAGTCCATGCTCATGGAGCCCTGGGACGGCCCGGCCGCCATCGCCTTTACCGACGGTCGCACGCTGGGTGCCGCCCTCGACCGCAACGGCCTGCGCCCCGCCCGCTACTACGTGACGCGCGACGGCCGCTTTATGCTGGCGAGCGAGGTGGGCACCATCGAGGTGAGCCCCGAGAACATCCTGACGAGCGGCTGTCTGGGACCGGGCCAGATGCTCGAGGTCGATTTTGCCCGCGGCCGCGTCATCTACAACGACGAGCTGCGCGCCCGTTACGCCAAGGAAAAGCCCTATCGCGACTGGATCGCCGAAGAGACGCTGACCGTCGACGCGCTCGACAAGCCCGTCGCGCCCACGCCCGCCGAGGACGCCGAGGTGCCCGCCGCCGTGCGCATGGCCAAGCTCGGGTATCACTGGGATGATGTTGACGAAGTCGTGCGTCCCATGGCCCAGCAGGGCAAGGCGCCGCTCGCCTCGATGGGTATCGATGCGCCGCTGGCCTGCCTGTCCAAGAAGACGCGCTCGTTCTTTGACTACTTCTATCAGCTGTTCGCCCAGGTCACGAACCCGCCGATCGACGCCCTTCGCGAGCATATGGTCACCTCGACCACGCTCTACCTGGGCAACCACGGCAACCTGCTCGAGGACTCTCGTACGGCCTGTCAGCTGGTGCGCTTGGAGCGCCCACTGCTGAGCGAGGAGGAGTTCGAGCGTATCTGCGCCATCGACCGCGTGGGCTTTAAGACCCGCCGTTTCCGTGCCGTGTACCGCCGCGACGCGGGTGAGGGCGCGCTGCAGGCTGCACTCAAGCAGCTTGCCGAAGACGTCGAGGCCGCGGTTCGCGATGGCGTGAACATCGTGGTGCTGAGCGACCGTGCTGCGGCGGGCGAGGTCCCTGTGCCGTCGCTGCTCGCCGTGGGCTGCGTGCACAACCACCTGATTCGCGCTGGCGTGCGTACCTTTGCCGACATCGTGGTGGAGTGCGGCGACGCCGTGTCCCCGCACGACTTTGCGGCACTGGTGGGCTACTCCGCGAGCGGCATCTATCCGTACAACGCGCACGCGTGCATTCGCGACTTGGCGGTGCACGGCGATCTGGACGTGACAGCCGAGCAGGGCATCGCCAACTACAACAAGGCTGCGACCGCCGGCATCGTTTCCATCATGTCCAAGATGGGCATCTCCACGGTGCAGAGCTACCACTCCGCGCAGATCTTCGAGGCCGTGGGCTTCACTCCGGAGTTCGTCAACGCGTACTTCGCCGGCACGGTGAGCCGTGTGGGCGGTATGGGTGTCGAGGACGTCGAGCGCGAGCAAAACGAGCGCTACGACGCCGCGCTCGCTATCCTTAAGAGCCCGGCTCCCGATCAGGTGCCCACGCTGGGCCTGACCAAGTGGCGTCCGCTCGGCGGCGAGGATCACCTCATCGATCCGCAGACTGTCTACTTGCTGCAGACCGCCTGCCGTGAAGACAACTACGACACCTTTAAAGAATACAGCGCCCGCCTGCACTGCGCCGGCCGCGCCGTGCGCCTGCGCGACCTGTTGGACTTTGATGCCAGCGGCCGTACTCCGGTGGCACTCGACGAGGTCGAGCCTGCGCTCAACATCGTCCGCCGCTTTAACACCGGCGCCATGTCGTATGGCTCCATCAGCAAAGAGGCACACGAGTGCATGGCCATCGCCATGAACCGCCTGCACGGCCGTTCCAACTCCGGCGAGGGCGGTGAGGATCCGCGTCGCGAGACCCCGCTGGCTAACGGTGACTCCAAGAACTCCGCTATTAAACAGGTAGCAAGCGCGCGCTTTGGCGTGACGAGTCGCTACCTGTGCAGCGCTTTCGAGATTCAGATCAAGATGGCCCAGGGCGCCAAGCCCGGCGAGGGTGGCCACCTGCCCGGCAAGAAGGTTTACCCCTGGATCGCCGAGGTCCGTCAGTCCACGCCCGGCATCGGCCTGATCTCGCCTCCGCCGCACCACGACATCTACTCCATCGAGGACCTGGCAGAGCTGATCTTCGATCTTAAGAACGCCAACCCCGGCGCGCGCGTGTCGGTCAAGCTGGTCAGCGAGGCCGGCGTCGGCACCATCGCCACCGGTGTGGCCAAGGGTGCTGCCGACAAGATTTTGATCAGCGGCCACAATGGCGGCTCGGGTGCCGCTGCGCGCGACTCGATCTGGCACGCGGGTCTGCCGCTGGAGCTCGGTCTTGCCGAGGCCCAGCAGACGCTGCTGCAAAACGGTCTGCGCTCACGCGTGGTGCTCGAGGCCGACGGTAAGCTCATGGACGGCACCGATGTCGCCGTCGCCTGCCTGTTGGGCGCCGAGGAGTTTGGCTTTGCGACCATGCCGCTCATCTCCATGGGCTGCCTCATGCAGCGCGATTGTCAGCAGGACACTTGCCCGGCCGGCATCGCTACGCAAAACTGCCGCCTGCGTCACGGCTTCCGCGGCAAGCCCGAGCACGTTGAGCACTTTATGCTCTTTGTTGCCGAGCAGCTGCGCGAGGTCATGGCGAGCCTGGGCTTCCGCACCGTCGACGAGATGGTCGGCCATCCCGAGTGCTTACGCCAGATCGAGGTCCCGGGTAACCGCAAAGCAAACCTGCTCGATCTGTCGCCCGTGCTGGCGAGCGCGACCTGCGAGTTCGGTGCCCATATTCCGGGTGCCGACGGTCGCCACTTCCTGCCGCAGATGGCCGCGGACAGCGAGCTCGACAAGACGCTCGACTCCACGTTGTTTGTGCCCTATACGGCCGATGCCCGTGCGCACCTGCGTCCGATTCGCTTCCGCGCCGATATCGCCAACGTCAACCGCTGCGTGGGCACCATTTTGGGCAACGCGGTGACCAAGGCGCATCCCGAGGGCCTGCCTGCCGGCTCCATCACCATCGATTGCGATGGTTCGGCCGGTCAGAGCTTTGGCGCCTTCCTGCCGCGCGGCATAACGCTCAACGTGTGCGGCGATGCCAACGACTACTTTGGCAAGGGCCTTTCGGGCGGCGAGGTGTCGGTGCGCCCCAATCCGCATGCGACCTACAAGTTCGACGAGAACATCATCGTGGGCAACGTTGCGTTCTTTGGTGCCACGAGCGGCCGCGGCTTCATTAACGGTCTTGCCGGCCAGCGTTTTGCCGTGCGCAACTCCGGTGCCACGGTGGTGGTCGAGGGCTGCGGCAACCATGGCTGCGAATACATGACGGGCGGTCTGGCGCTCATCCTGGGCGAGGTCGGGCAGAATTTTGCCGCCGGCATGACAGGCGGCGTGGCCTACGTCTTTGACCAGTACGGCACACTCAATGCCCGCGTGAACCACGAGAGCGTTGAGCTCAAGGCCCCGACGGCCGGCGAGCTGGCGCAGATTCGCGAGCTCATCCAGGAGCACGTGGACGCTACACAGAGCCCGCGCGGCATCAAGCTGCTCTACAGCTTTGAAACGATGAGCAAGCACTTTGTGAAGGTCATTCCGACCGAGTATGAGCGCGTGCTGGCGATTGTCGCCGCGGGCGAGGCTGCCGGCAAGACGCATGCGCAGGCTGAGGAGCTGGCGTTTGACATTGTGACCGGTCGCGCGAGTGCCGCTGATGTCGCTCGCTTTGATGTTGCGGGCGCTGCGTCCGTGGCTGCCGGCTCTGTTGCTTCGACCAAGAAGGAGGCGTAAGTGCCATGGGTAAGCCCGGTGCTTTTCTTGATATCGATCGCGTGACCCACGAGCTGCGCCCCGTGGAGGAGCGCAGCCATGATTTTGATCCGCTGTACGTGGAGCTCGATGACGATGCGCGTCGCGCCCAGGCGAGCCGCTGCATGATGTGCGGCGTGGCGTTTTGCCAGATGGGCGCGAGCTTTGGCAAGGCACGCCCGAGCGGCTGCCCGCTGCATAACCTGATTCCCGAGTGGAATGAGCTGGTGTACCGCGGCCGCTGGGACGAGGCTGCCGAGCGCCTGTCGCTCACCTCTCCCATGCCCGAGTTCACGAGTCGCGTGTGCCCGGCGCTGTGCGAGGCCGCGTGCAACTTGGGTTCGGTCGACGGCCAGCCCACGACGATCCATGACAACGAGCGTGCGATCAGCGACCATGAGTGGGCAAATGGCGGTCCGCGTCGATTTGAGCCGGCAGGGGAGGATGCGCCCACGGTCGCTGTGATTGGCTCTGGCCCGGCTGGCCTGGTGACTGCATGGGAACTTGCGCGTCGCGGCGCGCGCGTGACGGTGTTTGAGCGTGATGACCGTCCGGGTGGTTTGCTCATGTACGGCATTCCCAACATGAAGCTCGAGAAGTCTGTGGTCGAGCGTCGCGTGGCACTCATGCGCGAGCTGGGCATTGTGTTTGAGCTGGGTGCTGACGTTACGAACCCTGCGGTGGCGGCCAAGCTCAATGGCTTTGACGCTGTCGTGGTGGCTGCCGGTGCTCGCGCCCCGCGTGGACTGGCTGCTGAGAATATTGACGCGCCCGGCGTGGTGTATGCCGTGGACTACCTGACGGCCTCGACCGTCTCGGTGCTCGATGGCGGCGAGCCTGTCATCGATGCACGCGGCCTGGACGTCGTGGTCATTGGCGGCGGCGATACCGGTAACGACTGCGTGGGCACCGCGGTACGTCAGGGTGCGCGCAGCGTGCGCCAGTTTGAGTTCTTGCCGGCGGCGCCTGATGTGCGCGCGGCGAGCAACCCCTGGCCGCAGTGGCCCAACGTTAAGAAGACCGACTACGGCCAGCAGGAGGCTATCGCTGCGATGGGTGGCGAGATGCGTGCCTGGGGCGTGGATACGCTCGAGGTGCTGCTGGACAAGAAGGGTGCGGCTGCGGGTCTGCGCGTGGTCGATCTGGACTGGTCGGCGGGAAAGCCCGAGCGCATCGCGGGCTCCGAGCACGAGGTACCGGCGCAGCTGGTGCTCATCGCCTGCGGCTTCACGGGCCCGGAGCACAGTGTGTTCGACGCCGTTGGCGTGCCCGTTGCCACCGCTGGTCGTCCGCTGCCTGTGATGGCCGCCGAGGGCTCGCATCTTGCGGCGCGTGGCGAGGGCGTCGCCGCGGATGCCGCGCCGGTGTATGTTGCCGGTGACGCTCGCAACGGCAGCTCGCTCGTGGTGAGCGCCATGGCGGACTCCCTGGCCTGCGCCGCCGAAGTCGCCGACGCGCTGGAGCTGTAAAGTAGTCATTTAAGAACGTCCCCAATGACTAGTCATTTTTTGTCTAGTCGTTGGGGACACTCTTTGCGAGCGATTTGCTCGTTTGTCGACGTACGGGTGTTCATTTGTCGACTTCTTAGGCTGTGGTCACCTGTTGTTTCTGTGGTGGCTGCGGGTATCTGGCTCAAAAGGGCGGGTTGGCCGTCTATGTTTACATGCTGTTTTGTTGCGGTGCGCATTTTCGGTCAAGCATCCCGTCAAGTGTTTGGTCAGCATCTGGTTTGCAGCCGGAGGCCTATTTTGCCCGCGCTGGTCGTGGCTGCCCGCCCTCCTCGTAAGCTCAAATTGAGGTTCATCAGTTTGAGGAGGATGCCGTGACTGACCACGTTTTAGACCGAGCGCAGCTGGCCGAAGCCGTCGGCAACGATATTGCCGACATGGCCCATTTTTGGATGCTGCGGAAGTTCCAGTTTTTGGAGCCGGCACGCGAACAGTTCGAGATCATTGTCGACCCGTGGCTCAGCTATTGCACCGAGCCTTCGCAAAACGAAATCATGGCCTACAACATGGCATTTACCGATTGGCTGCTCTTCGAGCGCCCCTATCGCCATGGCAAGACGCTGCTCGAGCTGTATGTTGACGAACCGCCGGCATCGCTTTCGCCTGCCTCGCTCAAGCGGCTCGAGCAGGTACGCGACACGCAGTATTTCTCGCGCTTTGGCATTTTGGACAAGGATCCTGCGAACGGCATGGTTGCGCTGAAGGATACGCGTGCCGACCGTCGCTTTGATGTCTACGACCCGCATATCGTGCAAAAGGAGCATTGGAGCGACGGTGCGATTGCGGTGCGCCTCGCCTGCGTCGACGATGTCTGGCTGACGGCGGGGCAGCTCTATCTGTATGACATCGCGCGCCTGAGTGACACGGCGGTCGATGGGCCGGGTGCGGTGCATCCCGAGGATCTGCAGGACGGCTTTGACACCTCGTGCATCAGCTTCTTTTTGCGCCTGGTCCGCGACATTATGGGCGCCCAGGGGCGGTACGTGAAGTCGCTCAACATCTACGAGCAGGAGTGGGAGTAGGGGATGGGCTGTCGCAGCGCCGTCGCGTGTCTATTTGTCTCGATCTGTAACGCTTGGCGGCTGTTTGAGCCCGTAACTGTTACAGATCGAGACATTTCCCTGGTGTCGCTGGGGTGGGACTGCAACGTATTCCGTCCCCCACATCCCCTCTTCCCTCCGTTAACCGATGCGTCTGCAGCAATCCAGCGGGACTAGGTGATAATGGACAAATGTTCATGTTAATCGTGAGGGAGGAGCTCGATATGGCGTCTGCCGATCGTTCCACGTTGTTTATCAATGCGACCATTCTGGATGGTTCGGAGCATATGGAGCCGCAGCCCGACATGGCCGTGGCCGTTGAGCGCGGTGTCATCACGTGGATGGGGCCGAGTGCTGTGGCGCAGGCGCCTGCGGGTGCCGAGGTTATCGACCTGGCGGGTGCGTATCTCATGCCCGGTCTCATCAATATGCACGTGCACCTGTGCGGCTCGGGCAAGCCTGTCTCGGCCGGCGATGCGGGAGCGCTGATGAAGAAGCTCGATAATCCCGTGGGGCGCGCCATTGTCCGCCATATCCTTAAAGGCAGCGCCCAGCAGCAGCTGGCAAGCGGCGTGACCACGGTGCGTGGTGCGGGCGATCCGCTGTTTGCCGATATCGCCGTGCGCAATGCCATTGACGCCGGCAAGTATCAGGGTCCGCGCCTGGTAGCGCCGGGAACGGGCGTTACGGTGCCGGACGGCCATGGCGCGGGCTTGTTCGCCCAGGTGGCCAACAGCCCCGTCGAGGCGGCCGAGCAGGTGCGCGACCTGTATGCGCGCGGTGCCGATGTCATCAAGCTGTTCGTGACGGGCGGTGTGTTCGACGCTGCCGAGGTGGGCGAGCCGGGTGTGCTGCGTATGCCGGTGGAGGTTGCCACGGCGGCGTGCAAGGCTGCGCACGAGGTGGGCCTGCCGGTTATGGCTCATGTCGAGAGCACCGAGGGCGTGAAGGCCGCGCTTGAGGCCGGCGTCGATACGATCGAGCACGGTGCCCCGATGACTCCCGAGATCTTGGAACTGTACCGCGGTGCCGCGGGCACGCAGCTTGAGGATCGTGCACCCAGCGTTACCTGCACTATCAGCCCGGCGCTGCCGTTTGTGTTGCTCGACCCGGAAAAGACCCATTCGACCGATACGCAAAAGAAGAACGGCGACATCGTGTGTTCGGGCATCATCGAGAGCGCCCGTGCCGCACTGGAAGCTGGCGTTAAGGTGGGCCTGGGCACGGACTCGAGCTGCCCGTTTGTGACGCAGTACGACATGTGGCGCGAGGTAGCCTATTTTGCCAAGTACGTGGGCGTGAGCAATGCCTTTGCGCTGCATACGGCCACGCAGGTCAATGCCGAGCTGCTGGGCCTGGGCGGCGAGACCGGCACGATTGAGTGCGGCAAGGCCGCCGATATCCTGGTGACGCGTGAGAACCCGCTCGATGACCTGTGCGCTCTGCGTGAGCCGATGCACGTGATGTGCCGCGGCGATCTGGTGCGCAAGCTCAAGGTGAAGCGCATTCCCGAGGCGGACGCCGAGCTCGACGCGATTATGGCCATGCCAGCCGAAGCGCTGGCTGAGGAGCTGGCCCGCGACGGCGTGGCGTAGATGTGACAAAAGGACAGCTCCGTTGCCGCATACAAAAAGCCGAGGTCTCAACACGAGGCCTCGGCTTTTTTATCGAACAAATACTTAAGATTTGGGACAAACAAACCTGATTAATTTGTCCCGCGTGCGGGCGCTAGGAGCGGGTTTCCATCTTGGCGTGGCACTTGGGGCAGGTGACGCGAATCTTGCCTTTGCCCTTGGGAACGGAGAGCATCTGGCCGCAGTTGGGGCACTTGAGGTATGCCGTGGTTTTGCGGCCCTTCCACATCTTCTTGGCCGTGCGCTTGGCACGCTCAAAGTCTTCCTTGCTCGTTCCAGCCGCGCGCGAGGTGCTGGCCGCCGCAGTTCCGCCGCCCAAGCTGGCGACGAACTTGCCCAAGCCGGGGACCTTAGCCGAGCCGGTGACAAAGGCTGCGTTCTCCTTGCGACGTGCATCGATATTTTTGGACAGGCCGCGCAGCACGCCAATCACGATGACGGCGATGGCAATCCAGCTGAGCCACTGGATGCGGGCTATCGATCCGATCATCGCGATGACGATGCCGGCAAAACCCATCACGATGGTGAGTTCATCGGCGCCATTGCGGCCCTTCATAAAGTCATTCATGCAAATTGCCTTTCGTTCGATATGCTGCACGCCTTTATACCCGATTTAGAGCAAGGGGGACAGGTTAATCTGCACCAATGTGGTGCAAACATACCTGTCCCCGGAATACCAAGACGGTGCAAAGAAGTCTGTCCCCAATGCCCCTATTACTTGGAGAGCTTGTCGACGACGCGTTCGATTTCGGCGAGCTTGGCGGCTTTGAGGTCTTCGTCGCCCGATTCGATTGCCGAAGTTACGCAGCCCTCGATATGCGCCTTGAGCACGTCGGCGTTGATGCGCGCAATGAGCGCCTGCGTTGCCATGAGCTGCGTGGAAATATCGACGCAGTAGCGGTCCTCCTCGACCATCCGCAAGATGCCGTCGATCTGGCCGCGTGCCGTCTTGAGCATGCGGGTCACCGATTTGTGGTCTGCCATCATGGCGGGTCCTCGTTTCTGGTCGATCTTTCGGATATCCCCGTCAGTTGCGGTGAAATACGGACCGTTTAAAGGCCTAGGGCGGCACAACAGTCCGTATTTCACCGCAACTTCTGAGGATTCAGTAGGCGGCGTCTGCTACGCGGCGGTCACGGATAGGGCGTGGAACTTCTCGCCGGCGTCCTCGACGGCGGCAGCGAGCTGCTCAGCGGTCACGGTGTCGGCGCACTCCACCTGTACGGTCTGAGTCTCATGATCGGCGTCGGCGTCGGTCACGCCGGCTATGTTGAGCAACGCCGTCTCGACGGTGGCGTCGCAGTGGCCGCACATGAGGCCGGTAGTCTTGATTGTGTAACGCATGGGTATTCCTCTCTGTTGTGTCGGCTTTCCCAGGCACCCGACCTTGACCTTCAAGCCGTCGCTCGCGTACCAAAGTACGCGTCGCTCCTCTTTCAGGTCGATCTCGGGCACCTGGAAAACCCGTTCTAAATGGACGTAATGGTGAGCCTATTTTGCCACTTTAGGCTTAAAGGTTCGCAGGCGCAGAGCATTGCTTACGACGCAGACACTCGACAGGCTCATGGCCGCGGCGCCAAACATCGGCGAGAGTTGCCAACCGGTGAGGGGGAAGAACACGCCCGCCGCCAGCGGAATGCCGATGCCGTTGTAGAACAGCGCCCAGAACAGGTCCTGCTTGATGTTGCGGATCGTGGCGCGCGACAGCTCGATGGCGCGGGCGACGTCCATGAGGTCGCTGCGCATGAGTACCACGTCGGCGCCCTCCTTGGCGATGTCGGCGCCGGTGCCGATGGCAAGGCCCACGTCGGCGCGCGCCAGGGCGGGGGAGTCGTTGATGCCGTCGCCCACCATGGCGACCTTGCCGCCCGCATCCTGCAGCTCGCGCACGTGGCGTTCCTTGTCGGCGGGGAGGACGTCGGCGATGACCTGTTCGCTGCTCAGCCCCACGCGGCGGGCGATGGCCTCGGCCGTCACGCGGTTGTCGCCGGTGAGCATGCGCACGTCGACGCCAAGCGAGCGCAGTGCGGCGATGGCCCCGGCGCTCGTCTCCTTGACCTCGTCAGCCACGGTGACGGTGCCGGCAAGCTCGCCGTTCTTGGCAAAGAACAGAGGCGTCTTGCCTTCGGCGGCAAATTGCTCGGCAAGGCCCGCGGGCACGGTAACGCCCAACTCGTTCATCAGGCGCACGTTACCAGCGGCAATGGCGTTTTGCCCTTCGCGCGCCGTAACGCCTCGTCCGGGCACGGCGGCAAAGTCCTCGACCATGCGCGCGACGATCCCGCGTGTCTCGCACTCGGCCATAATCGCCTCGGCCAGCGGGTGCTCGCTCGAGCGCTCCAGCGCGGCGGCCAGCTTGAGCAGCGCCTTTTCGCTCATGGCGGGCGAGCCGTCGGCGCGCGTGGCTACCACGATATCGGTTACGGTAGGCTTGCCGCGGGTGACCGTGCCCGTCTTATCGAGCACCACGGTGCCCACGCTGCGCAGGTTCTCCAGCGCCTCGGCGCTCTTAAAGAGAATGCCAATCTCGGCGCCCTTGCCGGTGCCTACCATAATGGCGACGGGCGTGGCCAGGCCCAGCGCGCACGGGCAGCTGATCACCAACACGGCCACGGCGGAGGTGAGCGCCTCGTTTATGCTGCCGGTCAGTGCCATCCACACCGCAAAGGTCACGGCCGAGATCACGAACACCACGGGCACGAACACGCCGGCGACCTTGTCGGCCAGGCGTGCGATAGGCGCCTTGGTGGCATTGGCGTCCTCGACGAGCTGGATGATCTTGGCGAGCGACGTATCGGCGCCCACACGCGTGGCGCGGAAGGTAAACGAGCCGGTGCGGTTGACCGTGGCTGCGTTGACGGTGTCGCCGGCGGTCTTCTCCACGGGAATGGATTCGCCGGTGAGCGCGCTCTCGTCCACGGCCGAGCTGCCCTCGAGCACCACGCCATCGACGGGGATGGACTCGCCGGGACGCACGCGCAGCACCTGGCCGGGCAGAATGGCATCGACGTCGACGGTGGTTTCGGTACCGTCCTCGGCCACGACGGTCGCGGTCTTGGGTGCCAGGTCGATCAGCGCCTCGATGGCGCCACCGGTCTTGGATTTGCTGCGTGTCTCGAGGTATTTGCCCACGGTGACCAGCGACAGGATTGTGCCCGCACTCTCAAAATACAGGTTGTCCATGCCCGTCATCATGGCCTCGTGGACCTGACCCGCGGCCAGCTGGTCGGCCATGATGAACATGGCGTAGAGCGACCAGGCAATGGACGCGGTGGCGCCGACGGCGATGAGGGCGTCCATGGTGGGCGCGCCGTGCGCGAGCGATTTAAACCCGTTGATAAAGTATGCGTCGTTGACGTAGACGATGGGAATGAGCAGGACGAGCTCGGTGAGCGCGAGCGTCATGCTGTGGGTGTGGTCGGTGAAGACGCCGGGCAGTGGCCAACCGAGCATGTGCCCCATGCCTATGTAGAACAGTGGGATGAGGAATACGATCGAGATGATGAGGCGGGTGCGCATGGCGGAGGCGGCGGCCTCCAGCTTTTTGGTGGGCGACTCCATATGGGCGGCGCCGGACCTGGCTTGCGCGTTGCCGCTTGAGTTGGCGGCATCGGTGCCCGTGCTGACGGGCGAGGCCGAGTAGCCAGCGCGATCGACAGCGGTGCAGATATCGTCGGGGGAGACCTGTGCGGGGTCATAGTCGACCATCATGGAACCGGCGAGCAGATTGACCGCGACGCTCTCGACGCCGTCGAGCTTGCTCACGGCACGGTCCACGTGCGCCTGGCAGGCGGCGCACGTCATGCCACCCACATCGAATTTATCTTGAGCCATGGCTTCTCCTTTCTGTGGTTCGGTGTTGAAATTGTTAACCTGCCGATACTATACACCCATACCCCCTGGGGGTGTCCAGTACAGAAAGAAATGTATGACATTTCGTTACAGATGAGGGTGGTTGGTTGGCCGATGAACCGTCCCAACCAATCATCTCAATCTGTAACATCTAGCAGGGAAAATGACCTCTAACTGTTACAGATCGAGACAATTGCCGGGGAGGGGTCCCGTCACGGCAAGACGCCCGCTCCCTAGATGCAGAATCCGGGGATCACGCAAGTCCGCTTCTTGGGGCTGTCCGCAGGCGTTGCGTACGTAAGGACGTCGCCGTCGTGCCCCACGCGGTTCATATAGAGCGTGCCTTCGCTCTCCGATGTGTCGGGGCTTACCGTGCGCTCCCACCAACAGGTGTCCTTGCCCTTCCACTGGCGGACCATCGTCTCGTTCGTGGAATACGGGCTTACCTTGAGCTCGCGGAAGAGCTGATACTCCTTGCCCTCGCCGTTGTAGATGTCTGCCAGGTAGTGATAGTCCTCGGTAAACGAATCGGGCGGTTGCGTACCGCACAGCTCGACCATGGCGGGCAGCCAAAGGGTTGCGGGCAACTCGCTCAGGCACGATGCGCTGTTGGCGGTGCCCACATTGTTCGAGACCTTCTTGACCCCTTTAATGAGTGCGCGCAACTCGTTGGGCAGCAGCTTAAGGCCGTCGCCGTTGAGCCATTCCCGCAGCTCGCAATCTGCCCAGCCGGCGCTCGGCGGTTCAGCCGCAGCGTTGCGCTCGGCAATACCCGCATCGAACATAAACGTCAGTCCGGCCTTGCCCGTCCCGTCCAGAAGCTCATCGTGGCGGATGCCCACAAGCTGCGCGCCAACCTGCAGCCCGTTGGTGAGCGTGACACGCTTGGTACACGGATAGGGGATATGCCCATCGGCATCGAGCAGGTGATAGCGCTTGGCAATCTCGCGTGCCTCGCTACGGGTCTCGGCGGCCTTAATCTTGAGCGAAATCTCCTGCAGCTGATCCCAGGTGTAGTCGTCAAGCGAACCGCGGATGCCGTCCAGGTAGTCGGGGATGCCAAAGCCATGGGTCGCCGCCCCAATGACGCTGAGCCCCGCAACGGCTGCAACGACGCCACCGATAATAAACCGGCGGCGGGTCATGGCATCGTGCCGGGCCTGCTCCAGAATCTCTCGCGCGCGCTCGCCGGCGACGTCGACCTTAAGGTGCGTACCGGAGTCGATGTCGATTGCGGCGTCACTGCCCGCGCCCTCGCGGCCCTCGGATTCGGCGTCGGTGAGGTATGTCGAGAGCACCTCGAGCATCTGCTGCTCGGTGGGACGATCGCACTGCTCGACTGAGAGACCCTTCACGATGATTTGGACGAGCGCTTCATCGCCCTCGCAGCGCGGCTCGAGCGGTGCCGGCTTGGTCTTGGTCTTTACGAGATAGAACGAGCCGGTTGCAGCGGCGTCCGTCGACTCAAAGTCAAACGGTTTGCGACCGCTGTAGAGCTGGTACAGAATGCTCGAAAGCGCATAGACGTCGATTGCCGGCGAACGGCGAAGGGCCGCGATGCCTTCGATATCCTGCGTGAGCATCTCGGGCGCGGCGTATGCGGGCGTGGCAAAGCGCCAGATGTCGGCGCGCCGGGTGATCGTGTCGTCGCCGAGAGCCATGGTCGCGGAACCCATGTCGATGAGACAGGGGTCAAAGGAGCAATCGGCAATCTGCTGCTCGAGCGTTCGGCTGGTGGTACGGAACATGATATTGGCGGGCGACAGGTCGCGATGGACGACCGGATTCACGAGCCCCTGGGTCATCAGGAGTGCGCGAAGCACGGCGTTTCCAACGGCGGCTACCATCTGGGTGGTTAGCCCGCCCGAGGGATGGTGCGGAAGCAAGGGCAGCGCCTGCTTGAGCGAGGTACCCTCGACCCACTCCATGAGGATGAGCGGGTCGTCCTCGCACGATCCATAGCCATAGACGCGCGGAAATCCGCGCAGGTGCGAGACAGTGCACAGATGACGGTACTCCTCGAACAGCGCGGCGGTGTTGGCCAGGTGAGCGGCCGCTTGCTCGGCGGAGCGATCGGGGGCTTGGCCGGAAAGGATGGCGCTGTCCTTGAGCAGCTTGACGGCAAAGACCTCGCCGCTCGTGTTGGTCGCGCGCAGCACGTGCCCAATGTTGCCGTTGTCGCGGTGGGTCGTCTGGAGAATAAGCGTCATAAACCGACGCTTGGCGTCGTCCTCGGCGCTGGGGTCGACCGCCACGGCGGTGTCGAACGTGTCAAGACGAATGAGTTTGTCGCCATAGGCGCTGTCGGTAGTATCCATGGCGTTCCTTTGTCTGGCATGGGTTGTCGCACGTGTGCGTGAACAGTGCGGTTATCGGTAAAGTACCATAATAGCCGCACTGCTCACGTATGCCGCTGAGTATTGTCGTTTACGACGTAGAAGGTAGCAGACGAAAGACGGGCGATGACCGTCTTTCGATCACCGCCCGCGCTAGTCCACAATAACGAGAAACGTTGTATAGAGACCCAAGTGAAGTCTGTCGCTGTTTTCGATTTCCACCGGGGGATAGACTTTGCCGGGCTCTCGTTGGTCGCGGGGCGGCTCGATTACGATATCGCCGTCGCCTGCACCCGATTCGAGCACCGTGCCGTTGGTCGATCCAAGGCCCTGGGCGTACCAGTGCTCACCCTCAAGCCAAATGCGAAGATGTTCGCGCGATGCGTCGGCGCCCACATCGGTGATGCTGGGCGAGGTTTTGGGCAAAGAACCAATCACGGTGCCGCGCGGATCGCGTGTGAGGGGATGGATTTGCATGTCGACGCAGTTGTCGGCATGTGTCCTGAGCAGACCGAGGTTGGGGGCGACGGCGCGCGGCTGCTCCAGGCTGCCCATAAAGTCACGTCCGACGGTAGTTTCGGTGGTGCCAAAGTGCCCGCCCGTCTTGCTGTCGCAAAAGCGCTCGACGGTGGCCACGCCTTGAACGGGATCGGCAAGTGCGCCCGTCGCCACAAAGAGCATCAAGAAGAGCGTGCTTTTTTCGCGGGCGCTGTGGTCATCGGAGCTGTTGATACGCCCCAAGGCGTTGGCGTAGAGGCGGTCGTCGAGGTCATAATCGGCGAGAATCGACATCATGCCTTGGGCCGCCGGGCCGCTGTAATGCTCGGATATTTCCTGATAGGCGCGGTCGCCTCCGCCGAGCTTGTTGCTAATGGCGGCGGCAAGGTTAAGCGTGGAGACGGTAAGGTCATTGTAGATACCTGGCGCACACTGATCAGGCTCGCGGTGGACGATGTAGCGAGTGAGGTATGAGCGGTTGGTAGAGCATTTGTCGAGCAGGGTACTGCCTGCATACGAATTGCCGTTAATGAGCATTCGCGCAATCTCGAGATGCTTGAGACCGCCGAACGATCGGATGTCGTTGTAGAGGACCGAGCACGGTGTTTCCGCCGCCATGGCAGCCTCCCCAGATAACTTTAATGACGTACTGCAAACATGATAGGAAATGGCTACGCTCAAAGCGTACCGACTCGAAAAATGTTGCGCAACGCTTTGCATAACTATTGAGACATTATAGGGCATATACGCCAAGTTGCAGGATGGCTGCAAACGACACATTTTGAGAGGTCGTGCCCTATGGAATGCCCTTATTGCGGTGCATTGTTGCCCGATGACGCTAGTTTTTGCCCTGAGTGTGGATCGCCTCTTGCCACGCCCTCATCGACTGCGCTCGTTCCCGAAGATCCCTATACTACGCCCCAGACCGTGTCACAGAGCCCTGCCTTTTCTTGGCGCGACGGCGAGGCCGCTACGGCGGCAACGGTGGAGTTGCCTAAGGTGGATGCTGCCTCGAAAGCAGACGAGCAGCCGGTGGCGGCACCCGGCGCGTCTGAGCTCGCTGTGCCCGAATCCGATTCGGACGCCACGCGTGTAGTCGATCCCTTGTCAGACTTTGGCGCTACGATCGAGGACGTGGAAACTGAGCCTGCCTGCCATGCCGATTTTGGTTCTACGCCGCTCAGTGAGGAAGAGCAGCTCGAGCAGGACCGCGAGAGCCTCAAGACGGCCAAGGCCGAGTACAAGCTAGCACGCAAGCGCCTGGGCAAGTCGTATGCGCCCGCCATCGCCGCCGGCGTTATTGTCGTTGCCGCCTTGTGCGCGGGAACCGGCTGGGTGGGCTACTCATATGGTTTGGCTCATCCGCAAAATACGGAGCAGATTCAAAAGCTCAAGAAGCAGCTTGAATCTTCCAAGGACGAACTCACAAAAACGCAAGACGAGCTCGATCAGACAAAGTCCGACCTTAAGGATGCTAAGGCGGAGCTCAAGACCGCAAGCAAGAACGGCGAGGACGCCGGCTCCGATGCCGAGGGCTCCTCCACGACGGGCAATGCGACCTCGTCGACCACTACGACCTCTGGTAGCACAGCGAAGCTCAACATCGATAAGCCCACGAGTTTTTCCAACACTACGTGGCGCGGATCACTTAAGGAGACGGGCAACTCTTGGGGCCATACTTGCTACGGCGCGAGCAAAAACGACCTTGTGATTGTGTTTAAGAGCATCAGCGATTCTGGCGAAGCGGTTGCAGACATCTCGGCCACGCTGCATGCCCACGATACCTACAACGCCGAAAAAACCGTCGCCCAATCCGATGGTGACGACTATCGCACCTACACGGACGTCACCGGTACGTTTGTTAGAAACAAGGGCTTTGAGTTTTCGCTTCCCGTCGAGGAGGAGGGCTGCGACCTTACGGTTACGGGTGTACCTAAAAAGAAGAACGGCAAGTACTACCTGAATACCACAGTCGAATCGGGAGACGGCGCCGTTAACATGGGAACGCGCATCACGGATTCCTTTGAGCTTTTGATTTCCTAGTACCTCGTATTGTCAGCGTGCGATGCATGGCGGCGGTGGCGGGCGCGGCTTTATTGAGAGTTGCGCCCGCCACCGCTTTTTGCAAATGGGTCTATTTGCTGACTTGGGTTTTACTGTCGGCTAAAGCATGCCGGCAGATGCGAGGACGAGTATAACCACGATTGCTACCAGGGCAGCAATCACCATCGTGAGTGCCATCGTGCGTTGACGTTTGACGGCAAGGCGCGCGCGACGCATGGACTCGGCGCTGCGGACCGTCTCGGTGGATGGGGATGGCCGAGACGCGGGCTGCGCCTGTGCAACCGTGCGGGTGGGGACGGTGGCGTCCGCCCGCACGGTAGCGCTGCCGCGATTCGCCGCGGGCCGGCGCTTTCGCGGAGCACCCGTACGGGCGAAAGGTTCAAGGCGCGCCGCGAGTTCATTTGCCGAAGGACGAGCATCTTGCGATACCGCAAGACAAGCCATAATCGCGTTGACCAAGCCCTGCTCGCGGGGAGTTGTGGGCGAAAGGGGTTGCGGCTGCACGGTGCGCTTGAGGCGCGCGTGATCTCCAGAGCGCCTGAGCTCCGCCTCAAAGGGGGCGCGTCCGCAATAAAGCTCGTAGAGGATGCTTCCCAGCGCATAGATGTCGACGGCGGGATTGTCGCGCGCGCCGGGGTCGGCCTTAAACCGCTCCAGCATTTCGGGTGCCGCGTATGCCGGCGTGGCACCGCGAAAAGCGTTGACGTCGACGGTAAAGGAAAAGTCCGGTTTAACGAGCTTGGCACTGCCCATATCGATCAGGCAGATGTCAAAATAGCCACTCGAGACCTGCTCTTCGAGCGGGATACGATCGTGACGCAGCATGATGTTGCGCATGGAGAGGTCGCGGTGAACAAAGGGCGTGTCGAGCGATTGCGTGGACAAGATGATCTTGAGCACGCTCAGACCCAGCGCGGCGACGATATCACCGGGGCAGGTTTCAGCGCCATCGCTCAGAGCTGGTCGTGCATCAAGAAGCGAGACGCCGTCAACCCATTCCATAAGCAGCGCCGGGGTTCCGTCTGCCGTGTAGCCAAAACCGTAGACATCGGGAAAACCCCTTAGGTTGGATACGACGGAGAGCGTGCGGTACTCCTCTTCCAAAGTTTCTCGGTTGAGCTGTTCTTGCTCGGGCTGGGCATCGGGGCGCGGCATCTTAAGCGCGAGCTCAAAAGCGCGATCGCCGCTCTGGACGCGGCGGACATAGGCGTTGCCGCCAAAGCCGCCCTTTTGCGGCGGAACGAGAAGCGTGCAAAAGCGACGCCGTGCCGCAGCCTGCTCGCGCTCGGTGAGCAGCGCTGGCGTATGAAACTTGACGAGTCGAACTTCTTCGTAAGAACCGGTCATGGCGCGCTTTCATCCTTTCTTTCATTAGCAGGATATGCGCTTGCCACCGCCTTCTGTTGCGCAACATCGACAAATCTGCCGCTCGCCAATGTTGCGCAACAGAATCGCGCAAGACGGCGGTAGAAATGAGGCGATAAAACGATTGGTGACTGGGGCAGCCCTGTTATCCATGGAGAAGGGAACTAATAATGAGCGGCTCGGTGGGAGATGTTTACACTGTCGCTGGCGGACTAATCGCCGCACCCCTAGCGGCGCCATTGGCCCCTGCCGCAATTGTCGCTGGGGCAGCGGCGTTGCGCATAGAGGCGGAACGGGCCGAGGCCGAAAACGCCGTCAAGGACTATAAGCACGGGCTTTTGGACATCAAATCGCAGATACTCCTAGAGTTTCCCGATATGGATGAGTCGACACGCGCCGCGTTGGATAGCGTGATTGACGAATATTCGAGGAAAAACGTGACGGGACCGCTTGTGGGCGAAGAGATCGTCATGGGTCGAGGCACGGTGACGCGAATTCGAACTGAGTCGGCGTTGGCTCAGCTGGCGGCGACGCTTCACACTTTGATTCCGACGTTAACTTTCGATGCTCATACCCATCGCAGGGCAGAGATGGGCCAGAGCCGTATCGATGCCGCGCAGACGTCCGAAAAGCTCAGGGCCCAGGGTCTCCTAAAGGCAATTGACTACGACGTTGCCCGCGACGGTTCCATCGACCTCGAGAAAGCACTCTTGCATATTGCGGACGCCGCCGCAAGCTCCACGGCGGGTTCCTTTGAGGATGCAGCGCGCGCGTTTGAAGAGTGGGCGGCGCGCATTATCCCGCTCATGCAGGATGAGGTACTCGATATGACGTTGCGAAATCGCCTAAGTGCGAAATTCGAGACCGCCCGTGCTTCGTTTAGCGCGCTAGGTCCGGATTCGAGCGAGGAGCAGCGCCTTGCCGCCATGAAGATTCTCAAGGACTTCGAGCATGTGATGAAAAGCGCCCAGCATGAGTCGAATGAGCTTCATGAGCAGTATGAGGCATACCGCCTGCGCGTTGATCTTCTTAATGAACGCTATCATCGTCCGACAGTGCTCAGGCGGCCTCATGAGATTGAGGATTTGTACGCTGCCGTGGATGCCGCAGACGCCGCGCTTGCTTCGGCGGCTAAAGACGAATACATCGAGCGCTGCGTTAACGAGGTTATGGCCGAACACGGGGCTGACGTTGTCCGTTATGCGGTTATGGATGGGTCTGGCAAGCCATGGCGCCTTATCTTCGATACGAACAAGCGCAAGGCGGTTGCCGTTCTTAAGGGATCACACGAACAGCAGCTTGTGATGCGAGTTGTCGAGGCCGATCCATCCGAGTTTTCGGAAGATCCGGTTAACCCCACCGTCATCAAAGATATGAAAGCCCAAGACCAGGCGACGGTCGACAAAGTCGTTCAGGACCAAGTTGAGTTCTGCGATTTTTACCAGCAGTTTAAGGAAGACCTTAAAGAACGCGGCGTTGTCGTCGCGTCCGACGCCCCTGGCCATTTTGTTCGACCCGCTGGTCCTCAGACCGCCGTCGAGATTCACCCGCACGATTATGTGCCGCCCACACCTTCCGCAGATGCGGAGCGTCGCCTGCGTAATCGCCGTCAAGCAAGTCAGCTCAAGCAAAGGGAAATGAGGTAAACCATGACATGGGAATGCCCTATCTGTGGTCTTATGAACGATGATGCCCGCGATATGTGCGAGGACTGTGGGACGCCGCGTCCCGCTGGTGCGGTTCCCGCGCCTTCGGCCCCTGCGCCCGCGGTCTCGGCACCCGAGGCGCCAGTCGCCTCAGCGTCCGGCTTTGCCGCCGCGGTCGCTGAGCGTCCGGCTCCCGCCGTCTATCCTGCAACATCATCGATGGGCGGTGTTTCGCGGCCTCAGCGTCCCGCGCCCCAGCAGGTACATCAGGCTGCTCCTGCTCCCACGCCGCAGCCTACCCCCATGCCCGTTCCGCAACCCGCTCCGGTTACTGCGCCACAGCCGACGCTTGCGTCAATGCCACAGCCCGCGCCGCAACCCATGGCGAATGCTGCAGCTACTCCTGCGGTTCCTGCGCTTACGCTTGCCGACCCAGTTATGGGCGAGCAGCTTCGTCTCACGGACGCCGCCGTGCTTGGACGCAACGTGTTTCCTTCTATGGCTTCTAACTTTGCCATGTCCCGGCAGCATGCCAGCGTTCGTTTTGAGCGGGGCACATGGATGGTTGCCGATGAGGGGTCCAATAACGGAACGGCTCTTATGCGTGGCGGCCAGATTCTCAACTTGGTTCCCGGCGTGGCCCAGCCGATTCATACTGGAGATACGCTACTCATTCCGGCTGCGTCTGGCGAGTTTGCTCAATTGCGTCTGACGGTTACTGTGGAGGAACCGCCTGCGGCGCAACCCGTGCAGCCCCAGGCTTGGTCTGCGCCTCAGCCCGCGTCTGCTGCGGCACCGGTTGTTTCTGCTGCTGGTGAGTCTGCGAGTGTCGAGGGCTGGTTTGTCGAGTGCCCCGAGTGCGGTCGTTTGCATCTCGTTGCTGATGAGCGTGCAAAGGTTGGGGATGGCTGTGAGGAATGCGGTTGCTCGCTTGCACGTACCTCGGCCGTGTACCGCACACTCGATCCAGGCGAGGATTACGCCGATGTTCGTTAGCCATGTGCTTGCCCCCGTCGTCTCACTGGGTCCGGGAGAACGTATTGTTGTCTGGACCGCTGGTTGTTCAAAGCGTTGTGCCGGATGTATTTCGCCCCAATGGCGCAACCAGCTGCCCGAGCAGGATGTCGATGTTGATGAGCTTGCGCAGATGTTGCTCGATACCGCGCGCGAGCACGGTGTGCATCGGCTGACGGTTTCGGGTGGAGATCCGCTCGAGCAGGCATCAGAGCTCGTGAGGCTGCTGGCAACGATCCGCTGCGCTTACGATGACATTCTCGTTTACACCGGATTTACGCTCGAAGAGCTGCCGCGAGCGATTGGCGCGGACGTGTGGGAGACGCTCAAATCCCTCATCGATGTGCTGATTGACGGTCCGTACATAGACGAGCTTAACGTTCCCGACTGCGCGCTGCGCGGTTCGACTAATCAGCGCGTAATCTACCTGAGCGACCGCCCACACGATGATTACGACAAGTATCTTCAACAGCCGCGTCAGCTTCAAAACTACGTCCAGGACGGCACGGTTATCACCGTTGGTATTGCCGACCGTTACCATCATGAATTTTCTGCCAAGGAGGTATAACACATGGCAACTGATTTCGAGCGCCAATCTTGGCAGCGCGAGATGCTCAACTTTAAAGGAGTGAAGAGCCTCTTTATCCTTGAAGGCAACGTGAACGACAAGTATCCCGACGTGGTCGACGGCGGCCTTCAGTTCTCGGAGCTTGCCGAGGTTGTGCGCGGCCTTTTTGAAGACGCAAATGGCTCAGTTGAGTACAACGTGGCATATTTCGATCCCATCCAGCTGTTTTCGAGCAGCATGGGCAACGTCGATTGCAAGCGCCTGGTGTCGCTGGCTCATGACGAGGCTTCCAAGAGCGACGACCGCATGATGGAGGCGAACGCCTGCATCGCCGATGGCCGCCAAGCATATGCCACCGAGCAGTCGAGCCTGCCATCATACGGCGAGGTTATCCGCTCAATGTTGCGCCTTAAATACAACGACAATCCCGATGACGGCACCGAGGCTAAGCCGCTTTGCGTGATCGTCAACATGGCGTCGCGCCTGCTTGCATCCTCTACTGGCCTTATGCCCGACGAGACGCAGTTTTTCCTCAACTTGTACCTTGGCGCCAGCAAAGCACGCCTTATTAACCGCACGGCTGTCAACACGCTCATTCTGGTAACGGATAACGTGCGCAACCTGCCCGTGTGGTTTATCGAGGAGAACCCCTTCTTGCGCACCATCACGCTGCCGCATCCCGACCGCGACATGCGCGAAGCCTATATTCAGAGTAAGTTTGGCTTTGGTGAGGCGCTGTCCGATTCCGATGACCGTGCGGTGCGTCGCTTTATCGATACCACCGACGGCATGAGCGTTAAGGAGCTCGAGGGGCTGCAGCGCATGTATCAGCGCGATATGCAAAACCCTGAGGCTTCCATTGAGGCCATCCTTCCCAAGCTCGTTGACGTCTACAAGTACGGTTTTCGCGAGAACAAATGGCAGCAGATGTTCGAGAAGCTCGAAGAGGATCCCGAGGCAAAGATCAAACGCCGCGTGAAGGGCCAGGACGAGGCCGTTGAGAAGGCCGTCACCGTGCTCAAGCGCTCCGTCATGGGCCTTTCGGGCGCCACCCATTCGTCTGGTTCCAAGCCCAAAGGCGTCCTGTTTTTGAGCGGTCCCACCGGTACCGGTAAGACTGAGATCGTTAAGGCCATTACGGAGCTCCTCTTTGGCGATGAGCGCAGCATGCTGCGTTTTGATATGTCTGAGTACGGTGCCGAGAACTCCGATCAAAAGCTCTTTGGCGCTCCTCCGGGATACGTGGGCTATGCCGAGGGCGGTCAGCTTACCAATGCGGTCAAGGCCAATCCGTTCTCGGTGGTTCTTTTCGACGAGATCGAGAAGGCCGCGCCGAGCATTATGGACAAGTTCCTGCAGATCCTCGAAGATGGCCGTCTGACCGATGGCCAGGGTAATACCGTGTACTTCTCTGAGACGGTCATCTTCTTTACGAGCAACATCGGCTTTTCCAAGATTGAGATCGATGCGCAGGGCAACGAAGTTCGTAATACCATCGCGCCCAACACGCCCTATGACGAGATTTGCGAGCGCGTGCGCACCGAGATGGATCGCGAGTTTAAGCCCGAGTTCTTGGGTCGTATCGGCGACAACGTGGTGATCTTCAACTTTATCGACGACGCCGTGGCACTTCAGATCCTCAATTCCAAGATCGATGCCGTTAACCGCAACGTGCATAAGGCACAGCCCGATATTACGGTTGAGGCGACCGATGCCGCCCGCGAGCTGCTGCACTCCATTGCCATGACGGACGCCGTTAAAGCCAAGGGCGGCCGTGGCATTGGCAACCTGGTGGAGAGCGGCTACCTTAACGGGCTTTCCGATTTTCTGTTTGAACACCGCGCCGAGTGGCGCGGTCGCCCCGGCATGGTGGCACGCGCCGTGCCGCAGGGCGAGGGCGACGATGCGCATATCGCGTTTGAGCTCGTGCCCGGATCGATGGGAGGCGATTGGCGATGACGAAGTTTATCGCTGCAGCAAAAACCCAAGCGGGAACCAATCACCCCGTCAACGAGGACCGTTTGCTTCTTGACGGTAACGTCCTTTGCAATGGCCTGGTAGGCGATTGCGAGCGCGAGATGGGCTGCATGGCAGTCTTTGACGGCGTGAGCGAAGGCGGGCACGGAGCAGCCGCCTCGACGCTCGCTGCTCAGGCGTTTGCACAGGCCGTGCGCGTCTTTGATACCGATGCCGTCAACGCGTTGCAGGAGCGCCTACGCATGGCGGGCGAGCGAGCCGAGAACGATGTTGAGACGTATGCGGCTCGCTATGGACTGTCTGTTGCTGCATCCACGGTTGCTGGCCTTGTGGTTGCTCCTGACGGGCACGGTGCTGTTTTTAATGCCGGCGATTCTCGCGTGTACCGACTGCGTGGCGGTGTGCTTGCCGTGCTTAGCTGTGACCACACGCCTGAGCGGCGCGTGGGCGGCGTTGGCACTGAATACAGGGATGATGCCGTTTCGCATTGTATTGAGCTCGCGATCGGACTCAATCAGGGCGGTCGCAATCTTGAGGTCAAGACGACCGTGATGCTTCCGGGCGATCGCTATCTGATCTGTTCCGATGGTATCGATGGGCAAATTGCGCAGGAGCGTTTGCAGCAGATGCTTGCGAGCGATTCGACATGTGCACAGTTGTGCGAAGAGCTATATGCCGAGGCTCGGGTGAACGGCTCGACGGACGATGCAACGCTGATTGTAATTGAGGTAGGGGAGTAGCCATGTCTGATGAGACGATTACGGTACACCGAGACGGTAGCAATGGCAATGATGAGACCGTAACGGTGCGCCGCGGGAATGCGCCCGTAGGGGGAGAGACGGTTACCGTGAACCGTGGCGACCAGGCTTCTGCGCCTGGAGAGACCGTGACGGTACGTCGAGCTGACGTTCCGGCATCTGGTGAAACGGTCACCGTCCGCCGCGACGACGCGCCATCGACAAACGAAACCGTAACGGTGCATCGCCCGATGATCGAATCGAATGGTGAAACAGTAACGGTTGCGAGGCCGTCTATCGGTGCTCCCGCTGACGGTGAGACCGTTACTGTTTCACGCCCTGGTACTTCTGCGGCAGGCGAAACTGTCACGGTGCCGCGCGCTGCGAGCCCCGTCGGCCAGACGGTAACTGTCTCGCGCGGCGCCACGGCCAGTCCCAACGGTGAAACGGTGACCGTTTCTCGTGGGGGCGCACATGCCGCCGCTGCATCTGCCTCGCCTTTTGTTGCGGAGGATGCGACGGTTGTCTCGAATGACGGGCAGCAGTTTATTATTCATTTGGGACAGGTCATTGGCCATGGCGGTCAATCTACCATTGTTGCCGCCGAGCGGGTGAGCGATGGTTTGGCATGCGTTGCCAAGGTCTTTAAGCCTCTTGTGGGCGCCGAGCGTTCGGCATATCAAAAGGTGGTAAGCGCCGTAATGGGGCTTAATGGCCGCCCCGTGTCTCAAACGCATCTACTGCCCATCTTTGCCTATCTGCACCAGGGCCTGAGCGCGACCGAAGTGGGGGCTGCGGCTCCTCAGCTGTGGGATGTTTCCATTACGCCGCTGGCCACATGCCTTTTTGATCGTCCCCGTAGCAAGAATATGGTTAAGAGTCGCGTGATTCCCGAGCTCAGCCAGGCAATCGAGTTGCTCCATACCGAGCTCGGCATTGTCCATCGTGACATTAAGCCGCAGAACGTCTACCTGTACGACAAGCAGATCGTGCTTGGAGATTATGGTTCCGCCCGCTCGCTTGCCGGATTTGACAGTCGACTGACGAACACCATGACGCGCTCCGACGGCTACACGCCCGGTCGTGGTGGCATGGTCGACCCGCGAAACGACTGGTATTCGTTTGGCTACACGATCTGGACGCTCTACGAAAACAATGTCCATCCGCTGCAGGAGTTCATAAACGACAATACGCTTTCCGATCGCCAAGAGACGGGCGAGCCTGCAGACTTCAACCATCCGGAAGATGCGACCTTGGGGAACCTGCTCAAGGGTTTGACGTTTGAGCTATCGGGCGAGCGTTTTGGTTACGAAGAGGTCAAAGACTGGATGGCCGACCCAGATCATTTTTATCGCAAACTTCCCACCATGGATGCCGGCAGCGCACGCAAACCTTACGAGTTTGCCGGCAAGCTGTATAGCGATCCGGTGTTGCTCGCTCGCGCGCTGTCCTCCAATTGGGACGAGGCCAAGCTTCGCATGAGCCAGCAACAGCTCGAAAACCTGATGGGCGACTGGGGTGAAAATGACCTGCAGACCAGGATTCACCAGTTGGTCGAAGAGGATATCCAGACAGCGTCCAATCCCGACCTGGCCCTTGCTTGCGTAATCTATGAGATGTCCAACGGCAAGATTATGTCGTGGCGCGGCGAGGATGTCTCGCTCACCGATGCGAGCGATGCCCTCCCGGCACGCATCGCCAAGATGGATGTCACCGAAATTGATCGCTACGCCGTTCTGTCCGGTCTCGACGGGTCAAAATCGTCAGGCGTGCTGCCTTCGGGATTTTTATCTCGCATTCTTTCTCAAGACAACGATCTTAACGATGAGCGCGCAAAGCTTGCTGCCGATATTCATGAACTCGAAAAGTTGGCGCTGCACTCGAGTGATCCTCATTTCGCTGCTTGTTTATTCAAGGGGTTGCTGGCGCGCAACGAGGAGAAAAGTTCTGCTGCTCAGACGGTGCTTATGTCGGTTGTTAATCGTCCGGCGGCGTTTTTTGGCGTTTGCTCGTCGGCTCACAAGCTGGATGAATTCTTGCTCAATTTTGCGGACGTTTCTGAGATGGCGGCAATTATCTCGGCTCGAGATGCGGCAACTTCGCACGGAGCCGTCGATATAGATGTCGTGATCGATTATATGGATAAGGTCGCGGTCAATAAGAAGGCGGTGCGCGCGTTTTATCGTAAGTTTGGTAGCTATGCTGCTTGGCTGTGGCTTGCCGCCCACACCGACCTCTACGACTCGGCCCAAGGCTCTGTGGGCGAGGCGGTTAAAATTGCCCTGCTCGGATTGAATCCGCCGGCAAACACTGCCGTTTCCATGCTCATTCAGGCTGGTTCCAACGCGCGTCTTGAGGGAATCAAGCTTCGGGAAGATATGGAGCTCACGCCTGTTCCGTATGTGAACGGCTGGGAAGTCGACGGAAAACACGGAACGCGCCCCTGCACGCGCAATGCGCTGTTTTGCGCTCAGGTCGGCGACGATGCCGTGCCACGCGGCTATGTGGCCGAGCTTATATCCCAAGGCGTTGACGAGCGGTTGCTCGCGGCTCGCGGCGTAAGGCTTCTTGCAGATGAAAGCTTGATCTCCTCTGCCGAATATGCTGAGTTCCTCGAGGATAGCCGCGGTGTTGCAGACGGCTCCTTAAAGGCCGCTATCGAGCAGGATACACGCGATTACGGTGTCGTTGAGGGTATTGCCGATAGCGATGCTCGCGCTGCTGCCATAAAGAAGGAGCAGCGGGGTGTTTTGATGTATACCGTTCTTGTGGCGCTTCTTTACTGCATCCTTATCATGTGCTCCCGTGGTGCCTTTGGTCAGCTGATTGTTTCTTGGGGTTCGTTTGGTCCGCTTGCGGGCATTTTCCTGGCGGTTGCGTTTATTGGCTGCTTTGGTTTTCTCGCTCTCAATCTTCTGCGCTCTTATTCGGCCGCCGATCGTGTTAGCGCGCTTAGGAACGATATCGATGCCAATTCGGATGCGCTTGAACGATATTTGCTCCAGCTCGTTGAGTTTGCCGATCGTAAGGGGCAGGTTTTTGAGGAGCTTGCGATGTCGGCAGAGGACAAGCCTCTTGCTCAGGTCGGTTCGCTTGCATTTTCAAGTGGTCGTGCGCCGGCGGCGTTTTACATGGATCCGCAGCTGATGGACAGACTGGGACGCTATGCTGGCCGCTTGGTCGTTTTCGTTCCGCTTGTCACCAGCGCCTTTGGGTTTATGGGAACGATGTTTGTTGATGGCGACACGTTTACCAAGCTTGACGTAGTAATGGCGATTCTCATCGGTGGTATGACGGTCATGCTTCTCTTTGGAGACGATGCTCACCCCGGTAGTGCAAAGTCGATTCGCACCTGGCTTTTCTCTTGGATCCTGCCGATCGTCATCGAGTTTTTCCTCTGGGGTATCGTGACCATTGCACAGCTGCTTAGTATCTTCGGATTTATTGTGATGCTGATTGGCTTTGGAATCTGCGCATTCTTCTTCTACCTTTTCCTTTCCGCCTAATAGAGCGGGTCGCTCTTTTCATGAACCGTTTTGGGTCGCCAAGGAGGGTTTCTGACTCCTTGGTGACCTGTTAATTTTGATAAACGATAGGAGCATGGTATGCCCACGCTACGACTGGGGAATCTTTTCTCGGATTCCAATAATGGTCGCCAACAGCGGCCGGTGGTGCCTCGACCGCAGGTTCCCAATACACCGCAACGCAATGATGGCCTCCATGGTACCGAACGACGCGCCATGGCTGCCTTTGATGACATGTTGGGTATTGAGAACGTGGCGTCTCAACGCGGCTCTCAAACAAATACACACTCGCGTTCGAACATGGCTCAGCGTGAGATTCGAAACGACGTGGTGATCAATGAGGGCTTGGGTTCGTACGATGGACGTCCGTGTTCTATTAGGATCTACGAGAACCACCTTGAGATTATCGCCAAGCGTGAGGGGTCAACGCTCGATAACCATTCTGTGGTCAAGTCGCTTGTTCCAGGCCTGGGTCATAGCAAGGCAGTGGCGGGCAGGCTTTTCGCTCCGGGCAATTCCAATCCGCCGATTATCATCCCCTTTAATTCGCTGAGCGGGTTTCAAGAAGTGAGCGGCTTTATGCCCACGTTCGTCTTTAACCGGCGTAATCCTCAGACTAGAAAGATGGAGACGCACACTATCAAGACGGTGACCAGGGAGTTTGGGTATGCGCTTAACCGCTATGCCCAGACGCACTTCCATTACTAATAGGTAGAGGTAAAACATATGGCAAACGATAAACAGCAAGAAGGCTTGTCGGCGCAAGAGCGTCTCGCGCGTCTTTATAGTGCTCGTGCTGAGGGACAGCAGGAGGACGCGACATCGTTCGCGGGTGAGACTGCGGGAGCGTCCATTTCGTCAGAAGTACCGCAGGCTCAAACGGTTTCTACTCAGGAGCGTCTCGACCGTCTGCGTGCGCGACGCGCCGGCGTGCCTCTTCCGGGCGATCCGGAGGCGGCTACTCCGGTAAACAACGAGGGTGCGAATCGTCCTCGCTTTAACATCAATCTTTCGCGCATCGTGGACGCGATTCCCACCATTGTTCGGTTTTTCCCACTGCGTATTTTTACGGTTTGGGGACTCTGCTCGGTCTGGTACCGCATGTACTTGAACGTTGGCGGAGACGATGTGTTGCATACGGGGCTTCCGGCGCCGGGGTATAGCGCATTCAATCCATTCGCTCTGGGTGCTGTTGTATTCATTGGTCTTCTCGTAGTTTTGACGGAAATCATTGCCGGCCCGTTGAGCATGATCATTAAGCAACTGATCATCGGCGCCACGTATTTCTTCCGCGGTTCCGCCGCCACCCGCGAGGCCCGCGACCGCGCCCACGCCAACTTCAGCCTGCGCCGGCTCGTCACCGAGACGGTCCGCGGCTACCACAGCGGCTACTCCGTCTTCGGTTCCATGGCCCGCGCCGCCCGCGGCGCCCGCAACAGCGCCTCCACGCTCGATTACGGCGTCGGGGCCTTCACGGGGGAGGACCCCAACGCTCCCGTCTACGACGACGGCCTGGGCGACCGCCCCTCGCAGATGGAGCTCACCGACGACGCAGCGTCGAGGATCTGGGACCTGTACTACCCGGCCTACGGCGCCGAGGGTCCCATGTCCAACCTGCACGAGGCGCTCGCCGCGGGCGATCCACAGGACTACACGGCGCTGATGAGCCTCGCCCTCAACGTGGCGGAGTGGTGCGAGCAAAACGGCACGCCCGACACGCACGGCTGGTTCGACGACCCCGCCTACCCGGGCGACTACGTCGACGCCGGCACGTTCTACCTCATGGCGTACTCGTTCTGGGAGCGGGCGGCTGAGGAGCGGCGCGTGGGGCCAATCGAGCCGCTCGCGGACGACATGAGCCGCTTCATCCTGCGCCACCTGAGCGACTGGTCGCGCGAGAACGCCCACGCCTACCGCTGGCGCGGCGACTGGCGCGACGCGGACTACTTCGACAAGGACCGCCTGTAGGCGGCGGAAAGGGAAACACGGATGGCAATTAATCAGAACGGGTCTGGCCGCGGGGGCGCCGGGCCCAACGGACCGGATGTCAACGATATCGTGAACCGCTTGGGTGGTCCGCGCGTAGTGATCGTTCTTGCCGTGGTGGTAGTCATCGCGATTGTGGCGGTCACATCCATCACAAGCGGCATCTCCGACACCAATCGGCAGACCGAGCAGCGCGCCGAGGCCAAACAACAGCAAGAAGACGAGGCGGCGCGCGCTCAGCGTAAAAAGGAAAAAGAAGAGCGCCACCAGGAAGAAGCGAAAAAGGCCACAGTGCTCACGCTCGATGAGATTACGGACGAGGCGCTGCGCTCGGACTTAGCGCTCGATGCAGATGAGGACGGCAATATTTCGCAAGAGACTGCGGATGAAGCTAGCTCAATCGACGTCGAGTCGTTTGATTCGCTTCCGCTGTTGGCCAGCTTCCACAACATCACGACGTTTGGCATCGGCGACTACGACAGCGAAAGCTACGACATAAGCTCCATTCGCAATATCACTCATCTGTCCATTGGCGACTGCTCGGTGCCTCAGGTTGATCTCACGCGTTTTCCTCAGCTACAGCGCGTTACCATAAACAGGCTCGAGAGCCCCGTCGATACCTTGAATGCCAAAAACATGTCCTCGTTGACGAACGTCCAGATCGAAGGCCTTGATGGCAGTATTGGGACACTTGACCTGTCGGGTGATGTGAACCTCGAGGTTCTGAAGATCAGTAGCAGAGTCGACACGCTTAATCTGTGCGGGGCAGGCAGGGAAGATGCCTTCCATTACACTTTTACACCCAATTGCGTTGGCAAGATCTTGTACGACAGCGACACGAGCAGCAGCGTGGTCGAGTATTTGCAAAAAATGAGCAGTGACTACGGCTACACCATGGAGCAGCAGTAGCGATGCGCTCAAGTGAGGAGAAGCGATATGGCGAATTTTAAGCCCGACATGTCTTGGCGGGATAACGAACGGGTTCAGCGTGTGACCGAGCAGCCTACGGGCGGGACTAATGAGCCGGCTGCCGAGACGCCGGATGTGCGGGTGAATATGCGTCCGAACGGGCAGGCAACCGAAAAGTCTGCTGGGCAGGCGCAGCAGATGCCGGGGCGTTCGACAAGTCGGATCCCTCGCCCTGCCAGCCAGCCGAATGGACAGGCGGCTGAACGTGCAAATGAAGCCGTCTCTCGCTTGGGCGGCGTTCGCGCCCTGGTAGTGCTTGCGGCGGTTGTGGTCATAGGCGCGGTTGCCGCCTTCTCCGTGATTGGCGGCGTCGGTGACGTGCAAGGCGGCGGAGGAGCCTCGTCGAGCGCCTCTAAAGAGTCGAGCTCAACTGACGCCTCTGGCTCCGAGACTAAGAAAGAAAAAGGTCTCGTCGATGTTGATGCGATCACGGATGATACCCTGCACGGGCTGCTTGCCGACTACGATAACGATGACGATGGCCAGCTGACCGCCAAGGAGACTCAGCGCATCACAGAGCTGGTCGTGAGTGACGAGGTGACGGACTTCACGCCCATTAGCAAGCTGGACAAGCTCGATACGCTCGGCATCAATACCCTGAGTGCCAAGAGTGCAGACTTTAGCGAGCTCGAGGCACTCGAGGTGCTCAAGTTTGGCGACATGACGACCCAGGACCTCGACCTGAGCGTCTGTCCCAAGCTTAATTCCTTTAAGATCGAGGGCCTTAAGGGTGCTGTCAGTTCCATCAACGCCTCGGGTCTTAAGAACCTGATGTTCTTTACCGTTGACCAAGGCCTTCAGGGCGACGTCGAGAAGATTGATCTTTCGAACGATGACATTCTTGGCGCACTCGAGATTACCTGCAACGTCGGTGAGCTCAACCTGTCGGGTTGCAGCCACTCGTTCCCCAAGCTCAACATTGCCGCTGATCACATCGACAAGATCGTGGTCGACAGCAACACCAACGCGGACCTCGTGGCTACCCTGCGTGACCTCTGCGCTCAGAAAGGCTGGACGCTAGAGGAGCAGTGACGAATACGATAGATGCGCGCCGCCATGGTTCGAGGTGGCATTCAGCACAATGGGCGACGATGGGTTATGCCTGTGGAGGTGGCTCAAATGGAAGATATGACCAGTAAAGAATACGATGTCTTTTTTAGCTACGAGACTTCGACTTCTTCCGAGCTTGTGCGCAAGCTGGCTGAGGTGCTTGAAGGGCATGGCTTAAAATGTTGGTATGCTAAGAACAATATAACGATTGGAAAATGGAGAAAGCAGATTTATGAGGCGCTGGACAGCTGTCGCGTCTTTATCTTGCTGCTGAACAGGGCGGCGTCATTGTCTGATGAGGTTGATGATGAAATCGAAAATGCTATCGTTCTGAACCGCAAGGGCGATCTCGAGCTCCTTCCCATTCGTTGTGATAACGAGATTGAGCCGAGTCTGGACCGGCATTTGCTGCGCTATCAGCAGCTTGATTGGACTTCGGGCGTTAACGAGCAAGCTGTCTCGCAACTGTTTGAGTATCTAAAGGGTGTCTTGCCTGATCGTTTTGACGATTCCGGCAATGTGGTCCAAACCGCACGAACGGCAAATAAATATTATGAACTGTACGGTGACGAAAGCGATCAAGAAGCAAAGTGGCTTCATGTCCAGCAAGAGATGCTTCGCAGCTATGACGCCCCTGTCTTCCAGAAGATATTCAATGATATAGAATGCCATAGCGTTCTCGATCTCGGTACGAATGATGGTTTCCAGCTTGTTGATCGCTTGGCTTCGTGTGATTCGCTTGAGTTTGCGTTGGGTATTGATGTAAATCCCAATGCGATTCGCATGGCTTCGGAAGCGTATGCCGACGACTCTCGTTATTTGTTCGAAGAAGCCGATTGTGAAGCTACTTCGTTTTCCGATTACCTTGAAAGCCGTCTTGCACAGGCGGGGAAGAAAGGATTTGACCTCGTAATCCTGTCAATGGTGCTTCTCCATTTAAAAAACCCGTTTAAGCTGCTTCGTGTTGTGCGCAAGCACATGAATCGCGGAGGCTATATCTTCATTCGGGATATCGACGATGGATTTAATATCGCCTATCCGGATGATGAAGGCTACTTTGCGCGGCTGAACAGGCTTTGTGGGGAGATTACGACGACTGGCTTCCGTTTTAGCGGAAGACAGCTGCTTGAAAAACTAACGAGGGCCGGGTTCAAGGACATTTCATTCGAGGGCAGTGGCATTTCAACTGTGGGGATGGACCAGGATCAGCGTTCGGCTTTGCTGTCGGCTTCTTTTGGATGGCTCGGGGGAGATTTAAGGCTTCGCGCCAAGAACAATCCCGATAACGATGAGTATCAACAAGATGCTGATTGGTTTGAAGAGACATACGATGAAATTGAGGAACGTTTTCTAGATGTCGGTTTCTTCTATCATGAGGGATATGTCATCTATACTGCACGAAAGTAGTTCACATGAATAAAAAAAGGGGGCTCGGTTTTGAACCGAGCCCCCGCCTGCAATTGAGGCGCTAACGTTTTTGCTCGTATTCCTCCAAGAGGGCGTTAATGGTTCGCCCGTCTTTGGTTTTCCATGCGGTCTTGCCGTTTGAGCTTCTGCCGGCAACAAATCCTGCTGCCGACGAGGGGCTAGAAAACACAATGTCATCGGTGAGAACGCAGTCCTGAATGAGATCTGAATATGCCTCGCGTTGTTTGATAACGCCGCCTGGGCAGCTTGCCGTCAAAGATGCGGAGATTTCCGTTCCCTTCTCGACCACGAAACCCTGATTGGAAACGTGCGCCGTACCCTTCGCGCTTCGCGTTGAGAGGTAAAGTGTAAGTCCGGAAAGAGCGTCATAGAGTGTGTTGTCAAGGGGCTTTGAAGGCGCTTCTGCTATTGCTGAGACCCCTTCTGCCTCAATTTGCTGCTTGCTCTGGATGATAGAGCTTGCAACGATATAGACCTTATCGGATAGCCATCGAACGATGCAGTCCTTTACAAAGTCATAATCGGAGCCCTGGGCTTCATCTTTAAGCAGTTCAATAAACTTTGGAAGAATGGCCTCTAGGCCATTGAACTCCTTGATTGCCTCCCAAGTCTTGCAGGCATTTTCGTAATCAGCTTTGTCGGTGACCGTGTCAGCACTTTTCTTTAATTTTTCGTCGACGCTTTTCTGACTTGTCCAAAATATTGGAATGCACCTACGGGGGCTGCCATCTTCGTTCTTATCGTCTTCTGCATTTTCAACAAAATGGTCGTATTCATGTCGGCAAATAGGGCTTTCGATATAGCCGGGCGTAATGAATGCCAGCAGAATGTCGGCGCTTTCAATCGCTTCGTTGACCTTATCTTCCCATCTGTCTCCATAGTCTATGGAGACAATGTCGGTGAATTTCTGTAGCCGATAGTTTGTGGAACCAAGTAAATCGTTGCTCTCGTTGAGCACTTTCAAGGTCATGTCAACGATATCGAGCATGTGGTTGAATACATTGTCGTTGCGGCGGTAACTTACGAATACCTTCAGGAGCGTATGCCCGTCTTTATCTTGTTGTAGGGTTGTTGCTGATAGCTTTTCCACGGTGTTTTCCTCCCTATGTTTGATGCTATTTTTTTACAATGCTGCCCTTGGCGATGCGGGCTGAGAGGGCGACGATGATTCGATCGTAGGCGTAGACGTCTTTGCCTAGCAAGAATCCGCGAGCGCCGAGTACGTCGTTGTCGGGTGTCATGTAGGCGTGACGCATGAGGATGTCGGACTTGCGAACGCCTACGGCCCCGCTCTTGTTGGGCTTGCCGCTCAGGAACGCATCGACGGATGCTGCACGCATACGCTGCTCGCGTTCCTGTTCGACGGTGCCGTGCCCCAGTTCGGTCATACCCGTTGCCCGGCAATAGGCAAGCCAACGATCGTGCTCCATGTCTCCTAAACGACAGATAAGGGCGAATTCCTCGCGGTTCTTCTGCTCGCTGGCATCGAACTCGGCTTTGGTGGCTGCGTCGGGAACGACGGAGCTTAATATCGCATTGGCAATGTTGTCGTTATTCGAAGCCGGCTTGACCTTGCCCTGCAGCTTCTCCCTCCAGACATGCTCGAAGGAGCCCTGCTCCACGTCGGCGTCGCTAAAGCCAAGCGTCCAGAAGCGGTAGGGGATATGTGCTGCCGAAGCTCGGCTGCTGCTCTTGTTGGATTCTTTGCCGTTGTAACTATTGACTGCCTTCTCAACGGCGAGCGTTGCGTCAAAATCATTTTCAATGGAGCCATTAAAGCAAAGGTCGTATGCCGCATTGAGCTGCACGGCCAGGCGCTCGCGCTCGTCATTGATGATGTTGCTGTAGGTGTAGAACGCCTTGCGGGCACCAAACGGATGCATGATTTTGGCGGCGTCTTTGCCAGTCGTCTGAGTCTTATCGAGGCTTTTAAGGGCGCCTAGGATTTCTTCGCTCTCGATATGGGGACAGATGATGGGTTGCTGTTTGGTGTAGTCCGGTGAGCCTTGGTCGATGAAGCGATTGAAGATCTGACGTTGGAGCATGAGCGAATAGGAGAGGTTTTGTCCACAATCTCCCATGGTTACGAAAGCGTAAAGACGAGCGTCATCGGTAATTAGCGCGCTGTCGGCCTTGGACGATACGCATTTGTTTTGAGCATCGTAGTGCAGCGTAGTGACGGTGCCGCCTGCAATAAGGCGATCGGTTGTAACCGAGGGCGCCTCAGCTTCTACAAAGCGAATTGTCGGCATGCCGTTGCAGCTTTCGCCAAACATCTCGGGGTAGCGGGCTGCTTCGCGTTCTAGTATCGTTCGGGCGTTGGGGTCGACAACAACAATGTTCAGACGAACGCCCGGCATGCGGCCCATCCAGAAGGAAGTGCGTGTTGCCTGCATGCCGAAATCGCCTGCGCCGAAAACGAGAACGGTGAGATTCTGAGGCTTGGGATTTGGGTCGACGGAGATGTCGATGGGCTCGAGCACGCTGTAGAGCGGAGCCTCTTCAAGTACATCGTATATTTCGTCTTGTACGCGTGAGAGCAAGTGAAGACAAGTCGACTCATTGTCGACTTTGATGGCATCGAAGATCTGGGCATCATCGGGGTTCTTGTGGGTGCAATGGAGCGTAATCTTGGGCGCGCAGCCGGCCTGAGGATCCTTGTGCGTCGCTTCGAGCATGTCGATCGTCGCGCTGACATTGTGTTCGGTTTCTTCGCTCGTCGCGACGACATCGACTGCGGGCAGATGCTTAACTGCATCGCGCAGCGATGTAATCGTTGTGAGCACATCGGCTGCTTCGGAGTCGGTGAACACATAGCGCACATAGCCCTGGCACAGATTGCGCAGTACGCGCTGACGCTCGCTGTCCTCGTCGCTGCCTAGACAAAAGATGAGGGCGATGTCGCCGTTGCCATTCGCGTTATTGAGCGTTCCGTCCTTGATGTTGTGAACGATATCACGCGCGAGCAACTCGGTGTTGGCGTCGACGCTCTCAAAGATAATTGCATGGTCGGCATATTTGAGATGACGCTTGATAACGCTGCCCGAGAGGCGCGTAGCAACAGCGTTGAAGGCAAACAGGCCAATTTCAACGGGAAGGGCGATGATGTATGCAAGTGTGAGCAGCGAATAGAGCAGATTGAACACCTGGCCGGCAATGTTGCCGCCAAGGGGAATAGCGCTATAGACGGTCGACGTCACATCGGTGAGGCCGGTCTGGATGGTCGTTGTCCATCCCACGGCAAAGAAGTTGGTGATGACCCAGCTAATAAAGTTGAAGGCTCCCGGCTCCCAGCCCTCGCCAAGATCCGAAGAAAAGCACTGCGCCCAGGTAACGGGGGCAAATAGGCAAAAAGCGCCAAGAGCAAGAATTCCAAAGGCGACGACGCGACGGTTGGAATTGATCTCGAAGCCAAAGAGTTTGTGCTGATAGTTGTGCCGTTCCAAGTGTATGGAATAGCAGAGCGCGACGAGAGCGACGAGGAATGCCGCGAACCAACAGATTGGAGAAATCAAAGTAGGTACCTCCTGCGAGTATAGAGATGAACGGATAACGTGAACTGGGCCTGTTGCCGCCTACGTAAACATGCGGTCTCTCAGCTCGGCCGCCTCGTTAATCTCGACGTTGGTGCGGCCTTGGTGGTCTTCGGTGCGCTTGCTGGTGAGCTTGCCGTCCTTTAGTCCGTAGGTGGTGTACTGAACGATTGCGCCGGCGGTTTCGGCTGCCTGACGTAGGGGCTCGTAGGTGTCGGTTTGTTCGCACCATGCATAGAAATCATCAACGGAGGCGTTGGGATTGCCGCTAAAGAGTCGATACCATTCGCGTCCAAAGCTGCCAAGGACCGAGAACGTCTTTTTCTCGACAAGCTTGTCGCCCTTGTATTTATAGTCCAGCGTGAGGTCCACCAGATAGGCGGCTCCCGTTTCAAAGGCGTTCTCATTGCCCTGATGACCGATGACCTCGGCCTCCGGGTAGTACTTGTCAATAAACTCGGCGGCGTCGCCTTCGTAATCGGCAACGATGCGCGCACTCTGCACCTTGCCCCGCTTGTACGTGTAGTGCAGGATGCGCAGCAGTCGCTCCTGCCAAAACGCATAGGAAAACAGGTGGTCGACAAAGTGCGGGTTCTTAAGCCGATTGGCCCGATCCATCCAAACGGTTTGGAACAGTTGGTAGTCGGCCTGCGGCTCGCCCGTGACCTCGCGGAACCACTGCACGGCGACGTCGGCGGGGATATAGAACGATAGTCGCTCCTGCGGAGTACCGCTCTTGGTCGTTTTGCCGCGCAGGGGAATCTCGACCTCGTAGCCAGAACCGTCGTCCGTTCCGCAGTTTAAAACGGGCGGCAGCATAAACTGGCAGGGGCCCTCGTCGCATACGCGCATCGGCTGGGGGCTAACAGGATGCCCGTCAAACTCCATCTCGATGTCTGTGTCGTCTTCTTCGTCCTCGTCATCATCTTCGATGCCAAGGTCGTAGCCGGTGTAGTAGTCATCCAGGTGTCGCTCGTTTACATTTCGCCCGTTTACGACGTCAAAGACGGTAACACCCGTCATGCGGTCGCAATACTTTGCGACTTCAAAGAGGTTGCAACTCTCCTCGGGCGTAAAGTTATCCATGCGGCGCTGGAACTCGATAGCGCATTCCTCGGGATCATAGCCGTCCATGCCGCTGCCATTGACCCACCAGTTGGGATCACGATTACTTTTGAAGTACCACCAGTACCAGACGGGGCAGAATACCGCATTTACGCCAAAAAAGACCTTTTGGATGATGTCGCCGTTGCCGTCGAACTTGTAATCGAGCGGCAAGTTAACAACCGGATCGTTTGATGTGTCACGCGCCATGGTGTGCTCCCTGCGATGATTTGTGTTGCGCGCGAAGGCCAGATTCGATGCGTCTGACCTTCGCGCGCCTGTTGCTTCGCATACTAGGCCGCCTGCGCTGCATTCTGTTGCGCAACATCGTGGACGGCGCGGTTCGACGTCCAGGGCCGACGCCGCGCAACAGATACATGGATTGGCCGTGCCAATCGCTCTCTAGTAGCGCGCCGAGCGCTGGGCGTTGCCCGGGTTGTAGCCCGCCCAGGCGGCGATGACGTCCGACTCAACGACGCTCGTTGCAATGTTGATAAAGCTGCCGACACGGGGCAGGTCGGTATGGAAGTCTTCGAGCAGGTTGGGCTGGAACCTAAAGTCCTCAAAGTTGATGGTGTTGGGGTTGTAGAGCTGACAAGTACCATCCTCGGTAGAGATCGGGCCAACCATGTAAACGGCCTTGTGCTCAACGACCTCGGTATCGTCGACGTCGACCACCTCTCCGCGATCGTGCGCGGCAGCGGCGTGCTCCATGAGCTCGAGGAATCGGTCGGCTTCGGCACTGCAGAGTACGCAGCGCGAGAAGAGCACCGTAAGGGCATAACCCGTTTTACGACCTAGTTTTTCTCGTAGCTCGTTAAATCGTTGCGACTGCTCTGGGGTCATGCGCGTCTTGGACGGCGCGGTCTGCTTGAGTCCGCACGTCTTAAGGAACATCGCGTTGGCCTTGCGTAGGGCGCTCATAGCGGCAGAGTCGCTCTTTGCCGCGGAGACGTCGATACGTCCTCCCTCGGGAATCTGCTTATAGCGAGAGAAGCCCTTCTCGCCCTCGACGGGCATCCAGTACGTAATGACGTCATTTTCCACTACGCTAAAGCGGCACGTAAAGGGCGTGCCGATTGCCGGTGCCTCGCCGTAGAACTTTATGCGTACGGCTTGGTCGGTGTCCGCCATCCACATCATAAAGCGATGGTTATTGTCGCCGTCATGGCTCCGGAGCTTTGCAATAAGGTAACAAACCGAGTCGCAACGGCTTTCGAGTGCGGCGCCTCTTCCGGTGGCGATGGCGCTTATGCCTTGGGCCTTGAGCTCGATGTCGCGGTGCAGCGCGTTGAGCTCTTCGGATGTCAACAGGTCTTGGCCGAGAAGCCCCGCGACAAGCGCGCCGACTTCTATGTCGGTAGTAAGGGCGGCGTCGATAACCTTGCGGTGCGCCTGGTGGCTTGCATAAGCCGGCATAGGTTTGCGGCCTGTGGCAAATCCAAATGGGTCGCGGATCTGGTCGCCGCCGCGATAGAGCGGCTCTAAAAAGAACATGTTCATGTCATTTTGCTTACCCTGCTTTTGACCGTAGGCATCGAGGGAGCTCCAGACATGCTTTTCTGCAATGGGGTTCATCCACAGGCTGATTTTCGATTTTTCTGCCGAGGAGGTCGAAGTGCCCTTTTTGGAGCTTGAGGCGGGACGAGAAGCCGGTTTCTGATATCCAGCGGGGAGAACTTGTTCAAAATCGAATTTTTTAAGCAGTCTAACGTAGACTCCGACCGATGCTTCCTCTGCCATTTCCGCCATGACCGACTGCGATGGGTCGTCGACAAAGGAAATGCGCGTTTTGCCATCATCGGAGACTGCCTGGCAGTAGCCGCATCGAAGAGCGACATAGCCTTCGTTATCGCTGCCACGGTCAAAATACATTTGCTCTTTGCAGCCGAGCGTGCCAGGGACGAATGCGGTCGGGTTCGCTATATCGGGGACCGTAATGGCAGCGCCGGTTGCGCGCTTAAGCTCATCGAAATACTCGACGTACAGCGGAATTTTGTAGTGCTGGACGAGCGCCTCGAGAACGATGGCGTTGGGCACGGAGTGCGCCACGCGATAGCTCACGGAGTTATAGCCCCATTCGACATCGGTTGCATCATCGGGGATTCCGTGGCCTGCCATGGTGGACAGGACTTCATCGGGTGAGTCAAACGTACCGTCGGGTGTGCCGCAAATCGCCTGGAGTGAGAACCCGCCAAAGCACTTTTCGAGATCATCGCGGATATACTCACAGCAGTCATGATTGGGAAAGACGATGCGAAACGTCATCGCACCCATGGCTTGGGACATGTAGACGTTGCCCGATGCCTGGGCATCGGACTCTGCCTGGGCATCGGACTCTGCCTGGGGCTCCTCTTGGGCGCCAAATTGGTCCTTGAGGAAGTCGAAGTACAGGGACACGTTTCCGCGCTGCGCGTACGAACGCATGATGGGGTCGGTGGTGTCCTCAAAGTACTTTTGGCTTCCGTCGGGCATGGACATGGTTCCCATGCCACAGCGGAACAGGGTGTCGGTGGCACCGTCGAACCCCTCCGGGAAATACACCCAGCAGCTCTTGTCGACCACGTTTGCAAACGAGACGCTATCGCCCTGCGCATCGGCGATCACGGCGCCGGCGGCGATCTCATCGGCATCGGTGTACTCGTAGTAGACGGGAACGCCGACCATCTTGGAGATAGTCTTGGCAACCTCCAGCGAGGGGATGCCGTTGTATTCGTACTGGAGTGAGTTGTAGCCCCAGACGACGTTGGTGACCTCTTCGCCGTCGGACCCGCAGGTTTCTAGGGCGGCATTGGTGGCGTCGGTCGGATTCATGTGCTGGAAGTCCTCGTAATCGGGGATCACGGCAGCAAAGCAGAACTCGCCATAGTCTCGCTCCAGGGCAGCTTTGGCCTGCATGCAGATATCGTGGTTGGGAAACACGATGCGATTGACAATCTGGTTGATCGAGATCCCTCGGTCGGTATCTTGAAGTAGATGCTCAAAAATCTCGTCCATCGTTCCTTCTTTCGTATGCGGTGAAAGCCCGCGATTCCGGTATTGGGCTCGTGGCTCTGCTAACTCGAACGCTACCGCCCCGATGGGCGAGAACGTTGCGCAACATCCGCGAGCGCGCAAATTGCAATGCGGAACGGTTTGTCCCGGGGCGTTTTGAGAGCGGATCCGTCTTGTTCTCGGCAATGTTGCGCAACGCCTGCTTGGCATGGATTTCTACACTTGAGTTGTCCAAAAGGGATTCGGTTCTTGAATGGGGGATGAACGATGAGCAGGAACTCCTATTACGATGACGATATGTCTGAAGAGGACTACGAGCGGGTCATGGAGCATATGTATGAGCTTGAGTGCGAGCTCGAGGAGCCTCATGACGCTCGCGCCGACCAGTTGATTCGCGAGGAGCTCGAGGATCTTTCGAGTGCCATGTTGTTTGAGCCGGTGGTCAAAAACGGTGAGTACCTTGGTGAGCGCGACCATGTGCCCGGGTATTGGACGGATTGTCGCGATTTGGAGTCCGAGTCTTCAGGCACTTCGAGCGATGCTGACGAGGTGGAGAAGGATGAGCCGTTTGATTTGATTGGCTATCAGGGCTCTTCCTCGGGCGGTTCGGTGCTCGACATGTTTACTCCCATTTTAAGGAGTCACGTGTTCTGGATCTTCATCGCGTTTCTGGTGTTTATCGGCCTGCTCGACATGTTCTACGACAGTTTTATTGTTCCTTCGGGCTTCGCTATAAGCCGCATCAATTTTCAGGGTTTGGTGTTGCTGGCGATTGTCGTAGCATGCGTTGCCCTGAGGCGTCGTCGCCGTTAACGGCGGTATTGACGCAGTTTCCGATGTTGCGCAACAGGTTATCTGGACAGCGCCGTATGCTCGGGTTGTCCTGAAAGCGAGAGAAAGGACAGGACAATGGCTGAAGTTGAAGTAAGGGCTTTGGGTCCCGACGACGTCGACGATATGGTCGATCTGGACGAGCAGTCGGGCTACGAGGTCTATGACGAGTACGCGGACTTTGTTGAGGACGAGGACGAGGAGAATAGCAGCCTCTGGGGTGTCTTTGTCGATGATGAGCTGGTCGGTTTTTGCGTAACGGGCGGTGCAGATGACCCCGACCTGCCGGATGCCGTTACGGAGCACCCGCTCAACGAGTGCACGTCGACGTTTTTGAGCCATGTGTATGTTGATCCTGACTACCGCGGTAACGGCTATGGCGCGCGCCTGGTACACGACGCCCTATTGGGATACTGGGAGAGCGAGGGCGAGCAGCAGCCTACATTCCTGGATCTGAGCGGATATCTCTTTGACGATGCTGATGCGGATCCGATTAAGCTCGCGCATCTGCTCATCGACTTCTTTGGTAAGAACGGGTTTGAGCCTATTCCCGATGATGAGCACGACATCACCTACACCTGCATGGTCTTGGATCCCAAGAACTTTAAGGACCCGGACGCAGAGTAGAGGCTGCGATCTGTTGGCTCAGCTTCCCTAGTTGATGTTTGACGGGGCCGGGCGATCTAGTTGTGATGGCTGGACGTCCGGCCATTTTTGTTGCCTGTCGGGGTTGGTGGTCGGTGCGTTTGTCTCGATCTGTAACATCTGGCGGGGGATACGGGGTCTAGCTGTTACAGATCGAGACTGTTCCTCGACCGACAACTCAACTGTCTCAATCTGTAACATCTGGGGCTGGTTTTGCTCCGTAACTGTTACAGATCGAGACGTTTGTGAGCCGTGTCGACCGTTTGTCTCGATCTGTAACACCTAGACGAAGATTCGGCCTGCAGATGTTACAGATCGAGATGTTAACCAAGGAGGCTGACTGAATGTCTCGATCCGTAACATGTAGACCCGGTTTTGTCTCGTAACTGTTACAGATTGAGACAATTGACCCAGACTCGCCCCGTCCGCCCCGTCATCTGTGGTTTACGTGGGGGCATGCGAAGCACGGGTATACTAACCGGCGGCGAATCTGCTCCATCGCTTAGAGCTGCTGCGTCTGGACGGCGCGTGATAGGGCTGCCAAAGCGATCGCCAGCGTGCTGAGCAACGTCCTCTCTGTGCGCACCCGTTTTTGTATGTATTAGCGCACTACCAAGCACGCCCGCGCGGCCGCATGCCGTGCCCATTGCGCGTGCAGATAAGGAACAACGACATATGCGTAATTCTGTATCCGACGTCACGGACGCCGAGATTCTGGACGAGGCCCGCGAGGCCATGACCCAGGCTGCCTTCGATGCTGCCGACGAGGCCAGCGCCGCCGAGACCGTCGAGTCCGCGACCGAGAACCTGCCCGCCTTTGACGAGCTGGGTCTTTCGGACGAGATGCTTCGTGCTATCGAGAACCTGGGCTACACGGCGCCTACGCCTGTCCAGGCTGGCTCGATCCCCGTGGTGCTCGAAGGCCGTGACCTGCTTGCCGCCGCCCAGACCGGTACCGGCAAGACGGCCGCCTTTTTGCTCCCGACCATGAACAGCCTGGAGCACATCGCTCCGCCCAAGCCCGTGCGTGAGCGCGGCGGCCGCAACCGCCGTCGCGGTGCTAAAAAGCCCGAGGGCAACGGCCGTGGCCCCGTGATGCTCGTCATCACCCCCACGCGCGAGCTTGCCCAGCAGATCGACGAGGTCGCGAGCAAAATCGCCGACGTCACGGGCCACGTTGCCGTGACCGTCGTGGGCGGCGTGAGCTACAAGCCGCAGACCGCGGCACTCAAGTACGGCTGCGATATCCTGGTCGCCACGCCGGGCCGTCTGGTCGATCTGATCGAGCAGGGTGCCTGCCACCTGGACGAGGTTAAGGTCCTGGTGCTCGACGAGGCCGATCGCATGCTCGACATGGGCTTTTTGCCCGCCGTCCGCCGCATTGTGCGCGAGACGCCGGCCGAGCGCCAGACGCTGCTGTTCTCGGCGACGCTCGACGAGGAGGCCGTGGGCGAGATCACTGATCTGGTGAGCGACCCGGCCCGCGTGGAGATCGCGCCCGCCACGTCGACCGCCGACACCGTCGACCAGTTTGTGTTCCCGGTGTCCATCGAGGCCAAGAACAACCTGTTGCCCGAGTTTCTCAAGAAGGAGGGCCCGGAGCGCACCATTGTCTTTATGCGCACCAAGCATCGCGCCGACAGCTGCTGCCGTCGTCTGGAGCGTAAGGGCATCAAGGCCGCCGCGATTCACGGCAACCGCAGCCAGGCCCAGCGCGAGCGTGCCCTTTCGGCCTTCCGCGACGGTACCGTCGACGTGTTGGTGGCAACCGACGTGCTCGCCCGCGGCATCGACATTAGCGACGTGCGCTACGTCGTGAACTTTGACGTGCCAGCCGAGCCGACCGACTACATCCACCGCATTGGCCGCACGGGCCGCGCCGGCGAGCTGGGCTGGGCCATCACGTTTGTGACCGAGCAGGACGTGGACGAGTTCTACGAGATCGAGAAGCTCATGGACAAGACTGCCGACATCTACGAGGCCGGCGACCTGCACGTGGGTCCCAATCCGCCCGCGGTTGATCCCGAGCGCGACCCTGCGGCCTTTAAGGTGAAGAAGAAGACCAAGCGCGGCAAGTCCAAGAGCAAGAAGAAGCTTGAGCAGGCACGTCGCGACGGCAAACGCAACGGCGATGACTACGGCGATGTGGCCGGTCGTTCTAACCGCGGTCGCGACGAGCGTCGCGGCGACGGCGAGCGCCCGAGCCGTCCCAAGCGCGGCGGCAAGACCCGCGTGCGCGAGGGCGTTCAGGCTCGCGTGGACGCGGCCGTGGAGAGCGTTGCCCGCGAGGTGGCTGCCGAGGAGCGCGGCGGTGCTGGTGCCGTCGAGCAGGCCCCGCGCGGCAACCGTGCCGAGCGCCGTGCCAAGCAGTTCCAGGGCGAGGCGCATCGCCGTCGCCGCGAGGACGAGGACCGCGGCGGTCGTCGCCGTGTCGAGCGCGAGGACGAGGGCCGTGGCTCGCGTAGCGGCAAGCGTGGTGCGGGCAACCGTCGTCGTTCCGGTCGTGATGACGAGCGCAGTGGCCGTGACGAGCGTCGCGGCGGCGAGGGTCGCGGCGAGCGTGGCACCCGCAGCGGTGAGTCCCGTGGCGGCAAGCGCTTTGAAGAGCGCGGAGGCCGTGGCGGCGAGCGTCGCGAGGGTGCTCGCGGTAATGGCGGGCGCAGCGGTGCCGGTCGTTCTGGTGAGTCGCGCGATCGTCGCGATCCGCGTGCTAGCCGCGATCGTCGCGATGATTGGCGCAACTACGACGATACCCGCGAGGAGCGTCGCGGCGGCTACCGTGGTGGTCGCGGCGGCAACCAGGCCGGTTCCCGTGGCGGTCGTGCCGGCGGTCGCGATAACCGTGGCAGCTATGGTAACAATCGCGGCGGCAAGCGCGGCGGCAGCTCCCGTCGTCCCGGCGATGGCGGCGGCAAGCGCAAGTAACATACGCGTCGCGCGGTAAGGCGAGATGAGTTTGGGCCCCGAGCAGACTATGCTCGGGGCCCTTTTTAGTGCAAAGAGGTCAGAGCAAGGAGTGTCCCCGAGTGCCGGCAGAAAAGGATCGTCCCTAAGTGTCGCCTAAATACCGTTTATCGAAGAAAAAATACCGTTCGCCGGTCATAATGATTGTTCCGGCTTTGGGCTTGTCTACAATAACCCCCGTAAAAAGAAATGCGGAAGGTTACCGAGTCCCCTCGGACGTGGGCCTAACCAAAGTCTTTGAACGGGTGTGTCTCTATGGATGCATTCGGTTGATTTTGGTTGGGCTATATTTATGAAGGGACATGCCACCATGGGTTTCTTTTCTCGCCTTATGGGTGGCTCGGACAAGCAGGCGACTGCGACTTCCGAGTTCGAGATTCTCGCCCCTGTTTCCGGCGAGCTTGTTAATCTAGAAAATACCAATGACCCCGCTTTTAGCAGTCGTGCAGTGGGCGATGGCGTTGCCGTGGTTCCCCAAGAGGGAACGGTGTGCGCTCCTGTTTCCGGTACCGTTGCGGCGCTGTTTCCGACTGAGCACGCGCTGGGCATCATGTCCGACGACAGCTCTGCTCAGGTGATGCTGCACATCGGAATCGACACTGTTAAGCTTGAGGGCAAGGGCTTCCATGCGCTTGTTGCCCAGGGTGACCATGCCGACGCGGGCCAGCCCCTCGTCGAGGTCGATTTCGACGCGGTTCGCGCTGCCGGCTTCGATCCCACGGTCTTCGTTATCGTGTGCGAGCGTTCGGAGAACTCGACTCTTCGTGAGCATGCTTCCGGCCCTGTTGCTGTTAAAGAGCCTGTCGTCTGGCTTTCCGAGTAAATTCTTATGGTGGGTACCGTGGTTATCAAGCGAGTTTTTAACAACAACGTCGCAATGGTCACTTCGGACGATGGCTCCGAGCTCATCGTCATCGGTCGAGGCCTCTGCTTTGGCCGTCATGCCGGCGATGCCATCGACGAGGCGTCGATCGAAAAGACCTACGCGTTGCAGGAGGGAACTTCTCAGGATTCGCGTACGATTGACCGCTTGGCACATCTTTTGGAGTCCATCCCCACCGTCAACCTCGTGATTTCCGAGGACATCGTTCAGATGCTTCGTCGAGAGCTCAATGTCGATATCAATGACAAGATCCTCATCGCTCTCGCAGACCATATTAGCCTCGCCCTCGATCGCGAGCGCAAAGGCGTTCCCTGCGAGAACCCGCTGCTGCTCGAGATCCAGCAGTTCTATCGCAAGGAGTACGCGCTTGCGGGCCGTGCCCTTCAGATTATTAAGGACTATCTGGGCATTGAGATGAGCGAGGAGGAGCAGGGTTTCATTACCTTGCATATCGTCAACGCCACCATGCCGCAGCGCTCTGACCGTCTAATCATCTCGGTCCAGCTTGTTCGCGACGTGCTTGCGATTGTTTCCGAGCGCTATGCTACGACCCTCGATGACACCTCGCTGCCTTACGAACGCTTCGTTCGTCACCTGCAGTTTTTCGCACAGCGAGCGCTCGATCCTACGGCCGGGCAAATCAACGGAGACGCGCTGTTCCGAATCGATGAAACGGCGTATCCGTGCGCATTCTCGTGCGCGGACGCCATAGCCGCCCACTTGTCGTCTACCTTTAACGTTGTCGTTACCGATGCCGAGAAGAGTTATCTCGCATATCACATTGTTAACCTGCTTGGAGAACCTGGTCTCTAGGCATAACGTGCCCACACATCGATTGATATAAGGCAGGGCTTACGGTCTTGCCCAGGGCACATCTGTCTTAATTTGCGGAAAAGGAAGGGGAGTACCGTTATGACCGCAAAAAAGAAGTTCAATTTCAAAGCGCCGTTGGAGGTGTTCGCGAAGTCAATCGTCCAGCCGATGATGTATCTCTCGGTTGCCGGCATCCTGCTCATCGTGGGCATCATTCTGACCAACAAGACCATCTGCGCTTTGGTCCCCGTACTGGGCTCCGGTCCGTTCCAGCTTGTGGGCGCCGTTGTCTATCAGTCGCTGATGTTTATCATCAACAACCTCTCGATTCTGTTCTGCGTGGGCATCGCCGGCGCCATGGCAAAGAAGAACAAGGGCCATGCTTCGCTGATCGCCCTGATGTCGTTCTTCCTGTTCCTGCAGGCTAACAACATCGTGCTCAACGCCACCGGCTCTCTTGCCGATGCGAGCGGCATGCTCGGTCTTACCGGAACCGGCCAGGCCACCGTTATGGGCATCCAGGTGCTCGATACCGGCGTGTTTGGCGGCATCATCCTTGGTTGCATCACCGGTGCCGTGTTCAACAAGTACTCGAACAAGCAGTTCCCCATTGCCCTTTCGATGTTCTCGGGCGTTCGCTTCCCGTTCCTGATCATGATCATCATTTCCTGGATCATGGGCGCTGGCTTCTGCATCGTTTGGCCTCCGGTTCAGGGTGCCATCTCCTCCGTTGCCGGCATCATTAAGGAGTCGGGCAACATCGGTCTGTTTATCTACGGCATGCTCAACAAGCTGCTCGTTCCCACCGGTCTGCACCACCTCATCTACACCCCGTTCCAGTTCTCCGATGTGGGCGGCACCCTTACGCTGGGTGATCAGGTTATCGCCGGCGCTTATCCCATCCGTGTTGCCGAGATGGCAATGACGGGCCAGCCCTTCTCCGATAGCACCTACTTCAACAGCTACACCTTCAACAACTTGTGGCCCTACATCGGTATCGGTCTCGCCTTTATCTTCACCGCTTACAAGGGGAATAAGGATAAGACCAAGGCCGTTATCATCCCGCTGATCATCACCGCCGTGCTCTCCTGTGTCACCGAGCCCATGGACTTCCTCTTTGTCTTTGCCGCTCCCGTGCTCTTTGTCGTTCACTCGGTTCTTTCCGGCATCTTCCTGGTCCTGCTCAAGGTCCTCTCCGTGCCCGCTTCGACTGCAGGCGGCATCATCAACATCGTGGTCTCCAACCTGGTCCTGGGTGTCGATAAGACCAACTGGCCGATGATGCTCGTGCTCGGAGTCGTCAACGCCGCGCTGTACTTCTTCCTCTTCACCTTCCTTATCAAGAAGCTCAACCTCCACACGCCTGGTCGCGAGGAGGAGTCCGAGCTCGCCGAGTCCGTTGCCGAGGGCGAGGCCGCCGCGTCTGTTGCGGTGAAGCAGGGCGCTGTTGCCGCGGCTCCCGCAGAGGGCGTCGATGCAGGTATTGCCGACCTGGTCGCAGGTCTTGGCGGCAAGGACAACATCGAGGAGCTCGAGAACTGCTTTACGCGTCTTCGCGTGAACGTTAAGAACCCGGACCTCATCGATGAGAACCTCATCAACCACGTGCCCAACAGCGGCATCAACCGCAACGGCAACAATATCCAGATCATCTTTGGCATGAAGGTCGCCGAGATGCGCGACAAGGTCGAAAACGCAATTGAGAAGGAGCAGTAAACAATGATCATTACTCTGTGTGGTGGCGGATCCACCTTTACCCCCGGCATCGTCAAGTCCATCGCCCTGCGCAAGGACGAGCTCGACGTTGACGAGATTCGTCTGTACGACATCAACGAGGAGCGCCAGCGCAAGATCGGCGTGCTCGTGGACTGGATTTTGCACGAGGACCTCGGCCTGGACATCAAGCTCACGGTGACCACCGACAAAGAGACGGCTTTTACGGATGCCAGCTTCGTGTTTGCCCAGATGCGCGTGGGCGGCTACGCCATGCGCGAGCAGGACGAGAAAATTCCGCTGCGTCACGGCTGCGTGGGTCAGGAGACTTGTGGTTGCGGCGGCCTTGCCTACGGCATGCGCACCATCTTCCCCATGGTCGAGCTGATCGATGACGTTGAGAAGTACGCCAAGAAGGATTACTGGATTCTCAACTACTCCAACCCTGCCGCCATTGTCTCCGAGGGCTGCCGCGTGCTGCGTCCCAATGCTCGCATCATTAACATCTGCGACATGCCGATCGCGATCATCGACGTGGTTTGCGCCGCGCTCGATATCGACAAGAAGGATGTCGAGTACGATTACTTTGGCCTCAACCACTTTGGTTGGTTCACCTCGATCCGCCACAAGGGCGAGGAGGTGCTCCCGCAGCTGCGCGAGTACATTAAGGAGCACGAGATTCTGCTGCCCGATTCCTACCTCAAGGGCATGGGCTCGCTCATGGCGAAGAAGCCCGAGGAGGCCACCGACGAGCACCCCGAGCAGAACCGCCACACCAAGGGCAGCTGGTACTACGTCTGGAAGGGCGAGTACGAGATCATGGAGTGCTTCCCGGAGTACCTGCCCAACACGTATCTGAACTACTACCTGCAGCAGAAGGAGTTCGTCGAGCATTCCAACCCCGAGCGCACCCGTGCTAACGAGGTTGAGGAGACGCGCGAGAAGAACCTCTTCGACGGCATCGACCACTACGAGAAGACCGGCGAGATCGACGAGAGCACGTTCTATGCGGGCAGCCACGGCGACTGGATTGCCGATCTGGCCATCGCTCTGAAGAACGATACCAAGCAGCGTTTCCTGGTCATTTGCGAGAACAAGGGTGCTATCCCCAACATGCCCTACGACGCTATGGTCGAGCTGCCTGCCTACATTGGCAAGAACGGCCCCGAGGTCATCAGCCGCGATAACATTCCTCTGTTCCAGCAGGGCCTCATGATGCAGCAGCTGAACTCGGAGAAGCTCGTGGTCGAGGCTACGATCGAGGGTTCGTACGAGAAGGCGCTCAAGGCCTTTACGCTGAACAAGACCGTGCCGTCGATGAAGGTCGCCAAGGAGGTTCTCGACGACATGATCGAGGCCAACAAGGGTTACTGGCCCGAGCTTAAGTAAAAGCAACAGGGTTGCTGACCGCATACCTGGAGCAATGCCCCGTCCACGTGATTGCGTGGGCGGGGCATTGTCATTTGGTAACGCGTTTTATCAAATATGGCATTTATCTGCGGTAATGTTCTATTTCACCGCTGAGGGTGACATTTCATGCCGCCTGCCGAACTGCGTGGAGACCTAACAACTTTTTAGGTCAGTGTTGTGCGTGTAGCAATTTCGCCCGGCCTCGCCTCCGGGCTGCCATGTGAGAGGGGATCTTATGGCTCGACTGCATGTAATGGAACGCAGCCACGCTCAGGCCGTCATGGACGACCTGCACGATGCGCTCGGACGCCGTTTGGCGGTGAGTTCGCTCGCCCCGTGTCCCGTTGAGTTTACGGCAGCGCTCGTCAACCTGTGCTCCACTCAGAGCTGTGGCAAGTGCACGCCCTGCCGCGTGGGCCTGAGCGCACTGAGTGACCTGCTCGCTGATGTGCTCGAAGGGCGTGCCGATGAGTCTACGCTCAACCTGATTGAGCGCACGGCCCACACCATCTACCTTTCGAGCGACTGCGCCATCGGCTACGAAGCTGGCGCCATGGCGCTCACGGCCATTCGCGGCTTCCGCGACGATTTTGAGCATCACATTCGCGAGCACTCCTGCGGCTTTGACCGCGAGGCCCGCGTCCCGTGCGTCTCGGGCTGCCCGGCGCACGTCGACATTCCCGGGTACATTTCGCTCGTCGAGGCCGGCCGCTATGCCGATGCCGTCAAGGTCATCCGCAAGAATAACCCGCTGCCGCTCGTCTGCGGCCTGGTGTGCGAGCATCCCTGCGAGATGCACTGTCGCCGTGGCATGGTCGACGACCCCATGAATATCCTCGCCCTCAAGCGTTTTGCCGTTGAGCACAGCGACCTCAACGACCACAAACCGCATGTAGTGGACAACACCGGTAAGCGCGTCGCCGTGATCGGCGGCGGCCCGGCCGGCCTTTCCTGCGCTTACTACCTGGCCGTGATGGGTCATAAGGTGACCATCTTTGAGCAGCGTCACCACCTGGGCGGCATGCTGCGCTACGGCATCCCCAGCTATCGTCTGCCGCGCGAGCGTCTGCAGGCCGAGATCGACTGGATCTTGAGCGCCGGCATCGACGTTGAGCTCGACCACTCCGTGAACGGCGAGGAGCTTGCCCGCCTGCGCGACGAGTTCGATGCCGTCTATCTGGCCATTGGTGCCCACAGCGATAAGAAGCTCGGCCTTCCGGGCGAAGAGGCTCCCGGCGTGGAGTCGGCCGTCAAGATGCTGCGTGCCATCGGCGACGACGAGCTGCCCGACCTGAGCGGCCAGCGCGTGTGCGTCATCGGCGGCGGCAACGTGGCCATGGACGTGGCGCGCTCTGCCGTGCGCTGCGGTGCCGAAAAGGTAAGCATCGTCTACCGCCGCCGCATCTGCGATATGACGGCTCAGGACGCCGAGATTGCCGGTGCCCAGGCCGAGGGCTGCGAGGTGCTGGAGCTGACGGCCCCGCTCGCCATCGAGACGGGCGAGGACGGTCGCGTGAGCGGCCTGCGCGTGCAACCGCAGATTATCGGCGAGCCCCGTCGCGGTCGTCCGGCCCCGCGTGCCGCCGCGACGCCCGAGCGCGTCATTCCCTGCGAGCGCGTGTTCGTGGCCATCGGCCAGGACATCGATTCCAAGCCGTTTGAGGAGATGGGCATCGCCTGCAAGTGGGGCTGCGTGGTCACCGATTCGGACGGCGCCGTGCCCAACTTCGATGGCCTCTTTAGCGGCGGCGACTGCCAGACCGGTCCCGCCACCGTCATCCGAGCCATCAATGCCGGCCGCGTAGCTTCGGCAAACATCGACCGCTATCTGGGCTTCGACCACAAGATCAAGCTCGACGTGGAGCTGCCGACCGTCCAGTTTAAGGGCAAGCACGAGTGCGGCCGCTGCGAGCTGGGCGAGCGCGAGGCTGGCGAGCGTATTCACGATTGGAATCTGGTCGAGCAGGGCCTTACCGAGGAGGAGGCGCGCCAGGAGGCAAGCCGCTGCCTGCGTTGCGACCACTTTGGCTTTGGCGCGTTCCGCGGAGGGAGGAACCTGGAATGGTAGAGCTCAACAACCCCACTGTCAGCGACAACACCGAAAGCGGAGCACTCAATATGGTCAAGCTCACTATCGATAATTGCGAGGTCGTGGTACCCGAGCACACCACGATCCTGGACGCGGCCAAGTCCGTCGGTATCCAGATTCCCACCCTGTGCTACCTGCGCGATCTGGACGAGATCGGCGGCTGCCGCGTGTGCGTGGTCGAGGTTGAGGGCTGCGACCAGCTGGTTGCCGCCTGCAACAACTACGTGCTCGATGGCATGGTGGTCCACACCAACAGCCCCAAGGCCCGCGAGGCCCGTCGCACCAACGTGCAGCTGCTGCTGTCCCAGCACGATTCGC
>UQIB01000011.1 GCA_900541015.1 uncultured Collinsella sp.
GTGTGGCGCAATGTAGTGGCGGCCTGCGCGATAATGGACGGGAATTACACGGAAACGTAAAGGCTTCTTAAAGAATTAGCGAGGATAGAGCTATGGGCGAGCAGGTTTGTATGACGGGCACCGAGTACTGCGACGGAGCTGCGGTCGTGGATACGTGCGGCTATCCGGTCGAGACTACGGGCAATGCGGTGCTGGACATTTTGGAGCACCGTTCGTCCACGCGCGCTTTTGCGCGCGATGACAACGACCGTCCCGTAGCGGTGACCGACGAGCAGCGGGCGGCGATCTTACATGCGGCGAGTCGCGCACCGTCGGCGGGCGCCATGATGATGTATTCCATCGTGAGCATTCGCGAGCAGGCCAGGCTGGACCGTCTGGCCGACCTTTGCGACCATCAGCCCATGATCGCCAAGGCGCCCTGGGCACTTATATTTGTAGTCGACTATGCCAAGTGGATCGATCTGTTTGAGCATGTGGGCTGCTTTGAGCCCGAGTTTGCAGAGCGCACGGGCAAGTCGCCCCGTCGTGCGCCGGGTCTGGGCGACTTTGCCATCGCGGCGCAGGATGCCGTGATCGCCGCCCAAAACGCCGTGGTTGCCGCCGAGGCCCTGGGGCTGGGGAGCTGCTATATCGGCGATGTCATCGAGAACGCCGAGGAAGTTGCCGCGCTGCTGGATTTGCCGCCCTATACCATGCCACTGTCGATGCTCATCATCGGCACGCCCCGAAAGGAGCGTCCGGCGATCGCGCATCCCGTGGTGAACCTGGTGCACGAGGAGCGCTACCGCCGTGCGGATACCGCGACTATGGATGCGCAGGTGGCCGAGATGGATGCGATGTTTCGCCCGCACGCCCGCGAGGTGGGCGAGCGCGTGGTGGATATCTACACCCGCAAACATACCAGTCCCTTTATGGCCGAGATGAGCCGCTCCATGGAATGGTGGTTCAAAAACTGGCTTGGAAAATGACGGGTGTGACAAAGGGACAGTCCCTTTGCCACACCCCATATCACCGCGGTGACCTAAAGGCCGTATAAATGTTTGTCTAGCTGGGAAAACGGTGCCATTCAAACATGGGCCGATTACCTATAATCCCCTCGAACGTTAAAGTTGGGAGGAAACCGGCTTATGGAACAAAAGGCCAAGGAGGCAGCTTCGCACGCTGCGATTCCTGTGAGCATCTCGGCGATGCTCGTCACGCTGGGCGTGGTGTATGGCGATATCGGCACCAGCCCCATGTATGTAACCAAGGCGCTCGTCGCCGGCAACGGCGGCATCGGAAGCGTCACGGAGGAGTTCGTGCTCGGCGCGCTCTCCCTTGTCGTGTGGACGGTCACGCTGCTGACGACCGTCAAGTACGTGCTGATCTCGCTGCGCGCCGACAACCACGGCGAAGGCGGCATCTTTGCCCTGTACAGCTTGGTCAAGCGTTGTGGCAAGTGGCTCATCATCCCCGCTATGCTGGGCGGCGCCGCGCTGCTCGCCGATGGCATCCTCACACCTGCCGTTACCGTGACTACGGCTATTGAGGGCCTACGCACCATCCCGGCGGTTCATGCCGTGCTCGGTGACGACCAGGGCCGCGTTGTCGCCATCACGCTCGCCATCATCATCGTACTCTTCTTGGTGCAGCGCATCGGCACGGCCAAGATCGGCCGCGCCTTTGGTCCCATCATGACGCTGTGGTTTTTGTTCCTGGGCGGTACGGGTCTGTTCTTTGTCCTTCAGCATCCCACGGTGCTGCTGTGCCTCAATCCGCTGCGTGGCATCGGCTTTCTGCTGAGCCCCAACAACCATGCGGGCATCATGATCTTGGGCAGCTGCTTCCTCGCCACCACCGGTGCCGAGGCACTCTACTCCGACATGGGCCATGTGGGGCGCGGCAATATCTACGCTACCTGGCCGTTCGTTAAGTGCTGCCTGCTGCTGTCCTACATGGGCCAGGGCGCGTGGCTCATCAACAACGCCGGCAACGCGGAGCTCATGGGTATCGCCGACCTCAACCCCTTCTACCAGATGCTCGCCCCGGGCCTGCGTCCCTTTGCCGTCGGCCTTTCCACCGTCGCGGCCATCATTGCCTCGCAGGCGCTCATCACCGGCGCCTTCTCGCTGGTATCCGAGGCCAGCCGCCTGGACCTCATGCCTCACATGCAGGTCTTCTATCCTGCCGAGACCAAGGGCCAGCTCTACATCCCCATGGTCAACAACGTCATGCTCGTGGGCTGCGTCATCGTGGTGCTGCTGTTCCAGAACTCGGCGCACATGGAGGCCGCATACGGTCTGGCCATTACGCTCACCATGATGTGCACGACGCTGCTGCTCTTCTTCTATCTGCATGTGGAGCGCAAGCTCAAGGTTGCGCCGTGGATCTTCGTCGCATTCTTCCTCATGCTCGAGGGCTTCTTCTTTGTGAGCTCGCTCACCAAGTTCTTCCATGGCGGCTACTTCACCATCCTTATGGCCGCGCTCATCATGAGCATCATGGTGTGCTGGTACAACGGCACGGCGGTCGAGCAGCGCCAGTTTACGCTGCTGCCGCTGCGCAGCTACCTGCCGCAGCTCAAGCGCCTGCGCGACGACGACCGTTACGAGCGCATGAGCGACAACGTCGTGTACCTGACCAAGGACACCCATACCGACTACATCGACCGCGATATCGTCTATTCGATCTTGGACAAGCATCCCAAGCGTGCCCGCGCCTGGTGGTTCGTGAATGTCGAGACCATGGACGAACCGCACACCTTTGCCTATTCGGTCGAGACGTTCGGCACCGACTACGTGTTCCGCGTGCACCTGTACCTGGGCTACAAGATCAACCAGCGCGTCAATGCCTACCTGCGTCAGGTTGTTCAGGACCTGGCTGCCACCGGCGAGCTGCCGCCGCAGACGCATGACTACTCGGTCTACAAGGATCCGGGTAACATCGGCACGTTCAAGTTCGTCCTGATCCGTAAGCTTCTGGCGCCCGAAAGCGATGTGGAGCCCAGCGAGCGTACGGCCATCACGCTCAAGTACATCATTCGCCGCGCCGCCGGCACGCCCGCGCGTTGGTACGGCCTGGAGAACTCCAACGTGAGCTTTGAGTACGTGCCGCTGTTCACCAAGTTCAAGGCCGTGAACAAGATGCAGCGCCTGGCTCCCAACGAGCGGCCGTAGTCGACGCTCGAGGTTTGTCTGCGAACGGGCGGGCTTGTATTGACGGGGATTGAGTCCTGGGAGGAAACCATGGATGCAAAGGTGCTTGACGGTTGCGATCTTGCGACCGAGCTGGTGCGTGAGGTACGCGCCGATGCTGCCGAAGATCGGTTCTTTACGAATCGGGCCAACATGGACATGGCCGACCGCGTGATTTCGATCGTGGTGACGGTGCTTGTCGCGGCGTGCGTGTGCGCACTGCTCGCGCACGTGCTGTTTGTCTAACGTCCGCAGGTTGCAAAGGCTTTACACTTGGAACCACCACAAGGGGAAACCACCACAAAGGTGCCTGTCCCCTTTGTGGTGGTTTTTGTTTTTGAGAGAGGGGCGGAACGCTGATGGACGTCCGTACGGACGGCGATATTGCCGATAGCTTTTGGTGGCGGCGCACAACGCTGACGCGCCGCACTCCTCTGTATGACGCCTGCGTATCGGTGGGGCTGCTGGTCGCGGCGACGATTGTGGGCGCGCTGCTCGACCATCCGGGTCTCGCGCCGAGCATCATGATCGTCTATGTGTTCGCCGTTCAGCTGTGCGCATTCTTTACCTGCAGTCGCCTGTATTGCTTGCTGAGCTCGGCTGCCGCCGTGGCGCTCTACAACTTCTTGTTTGTCGACCCGCGCTACTTGCTGTCGTTTATCGACCGCGGCTATCCCGGCATGTTCTTCATCATGTTTGTGGTCTCGCTTGTGTCGAGCTCGATTGCCTTGGCCCTGCGTCGCGCTTTGGCACAGGCTGCCGCCAGCGACCGCCGCACGCATATGGTGCTCGAGACCAATCGCATGTTGCAGCGCTGCGCCGACGAGCAGCAGATCGTTCACGCCATGGCCACGCAGCTGGCGCGTCTTTCGGGCTGTCCGGTCGTGTGGTACAGCGCCGACGCCGAGGGCGACGACCTGCTGCCGCGTGCGACATACACGGCCGTGGGCGATGCCGCGCCGGTGCACGAGCTGGCGCCGCAGATGCCACCGCGGCTCTCGGCGTCCGCCTATGTGGGAACGCCGCTCGATGCTACGTTCGGCGGCTCGGCGTTTTATGGCATCTACCTGACGGTTCGCACAGGCGACGGCTTCGCGCGCTCGGGCGACCCCGCCTCGGTGGTGGGCGTGCTGGCTATCGTTGCCGAGCCCGACGTGCTGACGCACGAGGAGCGGACACTTGCCGATGCTATCGTGAGCGAAGGCGAGCTGGCGCTCGATCGCGCCCGCGCCATGGAGGCCCGCGAGGAGGCGGCGGTGCTTGCCAAAAATGAGCAGCTGCGCGCCAACCTGCTGCGCTCCATCTCGCACGACCTGCGCACGCCGCTCACCAGTATTTCGGGTAATGCCGATGTGCTGCTCGACCAGGGCTCGACCGGCACCGCCGTGCTCGACGCCCAAACGCGCCGCGGCCTGCTCTTGTCCATTCGCTCGGATGCGCAATGGCTCAACGCCACCGTCGAGAACCTGCTCGCCATCACCAAGCTCGAGGGCGGCGGTATGCGCCTGTCGACCACGCTCGAGCTCATGGACGATATCGTGGAGGAGGCGCTGCGCCACGTGAACCCTGCCGTGCGCGAGCACGACCTTAAGGTGGTGGCGTGCGATGAGCCGGCGCTCGTCAACGTCGATGCGCGCCTGATGGTGCAGCTGGTGGTCAATCTGGTGAACAACGCCATCACCTATACGCCCGCAGGCTCGCATATCATGATTTCGATTAGCGTCGACGATGGACGCGTGGCGTGCTCGGTGGCCGATGACGGCCCGGGCATTGCGCCCGAGGACCGCGAGCGAATCTTTGAGTCGTTCTACACCGCCAACCACGGTCTTGCCGACAGCCATCGCAGCGTGGGCCTGGGTCTTTCGCTCTGCCGCTCCATTGCGCTGGCGCATGGCGGTAGCATAGAGGTTGCCGCGGCGGACCCGCACGGCTCGGTCTTTACGATTGAGCTTCCCGTCGCCGACGTTTCGTTTGATAAGGAGTAGCGCTGTGCCGAACTCTGCCGTAAAACCGCTCATCTTGGTCGTTGAGGACGATCCCGCCGTCCGCAACCTTATCGTCGCCGCGCTCGAGGCGCACGGTTTGCGCCATATGGCTGTGGAGACCGCCCACGCCGCCATCGCCGCCGCTTCGTCGCAGGCGCCGAGCATTGTGCTGCTCGATCTGGGCCTGCCCGATATGGACGGCGTCAAGGTGGTGGAGTCGGTGCGCGCGTGGTCGGGCATGCCGATCATCGTGGTTTCGGCGCGCAGCGAGGACGCGGACAAGATCCGAGCGCTCGATGCCGGCGCCGATGACTACCTGACTAAGCCGTTTTCGGTCGAGGAGCTGCTCGCGCGCATTCGCACCACGCTCAGGCGCCTTTCGTATGCGCAGGCGGGCGGTGTTGTCTCCGAGGGCTCGTTCGATACCGGCGAGTTGCATATCGATTTTGATGCCGGCATCGCCACGATGGATGGCGAGGAACTGCATCTGACGCCGATCGAGTATAAGCTCCTGTGCCTGCTGGCACACAACGCCGACAAGGTACTGACGCACCAGTTTATCCTGCACGAGATTTGGGGCACGGCAACTAAGAGCGACCTGGCGAGCCTGCGCGTCTTTATGGGCACGCTGCGCAAGAAGATTGAGTCCGACCCCGCGCACCCGCGCTATATCCAGACGCACGTGGGTATCGGCTATCGCCTGGTCACCCAAGGCTAGATCGCCAACCACCATCCCAATATGAGTTGCGGTGAAATACGGTCTAAATTTGCCTAATTCCAGGCAAAGCAGTCCGTATTCCACCGCAACTTTGTTATTTGCCTTTGGGCTTGCTGGCGTAGAACTTCTTCTTTTTAGGTTTGCCGGCGGGGGAGGGTTTGCCGTTGCCGCGCGGTCCTCGGTCTCCGGCCTGCGCGTGCGCGGGCACTGCCGCGCGAGGTTTACGGGCCTCGGGGTTGCGCAGCTCCTCGGTTCGCTCGGCAATCTCCTCGGCGCTAAAGCCGACCTCGGCCATGGCGTCCTCAATGGGCAGGCGGCGCACGATATAGCAGTGGTGCACCTTCTGGTTGCGCGCGAAATCCTCGGGGATGGTCTGCGCCGTAATGTCCTCCAACACCACGCCCGCGCGGGCGAGCTTGCGTGTCTCGGGGCGGAAGCCGCGCAGGTTGCAGCTAAAGATGGCATGTCCGCCCTGTGCGAGCAGGCGAGATACGCCGGCCAAAAGCTCAACATGGTCGCGCTGGACATCCCAGGTGCGGCGGCCCATCTTGGACGAGTTCGAAAACGTGGGCGGGTCGACAAAAATCAGGTCCCAGCGGTTGCGCGTCTGGCGCTGGTCACGAATCCAGGCAAGCACGTCATCGCGCACAAAGTGATGCTGCGGGCCAACAAAGCCGTTCTGGCGCATGTTGCGCTCGGCCCAGTCCAGGTAGGTGTTGGAAAGGTCGACCGTCACGGTCTCCTCGACGCCGCCGTCTGCCGCATAGCAGGTGGCGGTGCCGGTGTAGGCGAACAGGTTGAGGAAGCGGCGTGCCTGTTTGGCGTGCTCGCGCACCAGGTTGCGGGTGACGCGGTGGTCCAGGAAGATGCCCACATCCAGATAGTCGTCAAAGTTGACGGCAAAGGTAAGGCCGCCCTCTTCGATGAGCGGCAGGCGACGGCGCGCGATGTTGACACGCTCGCCCGATCCGCCCTTGCCGGCACCCTGCTTGCCGTACTGCGAGCCGCCGCGCGAACGCATGCGGGCCTTGGCGTGCACATGCTCGGCGGGAACATCTAGGATGCGCGGCGCGATGGCCAAGATGTCGAGCATGCGGGCCTGGGCCAGCATGGGATCGATGGTCTTGGGCGCGGCGTATTCGGCGATGACGAGCCAGCGTCCCGGCGTCTGCGGGCAGCCTTCGTACAGGTCAATGGCGGCGGAGTAGTCGGGCAGGTCGGCATCGTAGACGCGGTAGCAGCTCACGCCCTCGCGCTTTGCCCACTTGCGACGCAGGCGGGCGTTCTTGCGCAGGCGGTTGGCGAACTGCTCGGACTCGGGGATGAGCACGGGCAGCGGCTTGCCGTCGCCCAGGTCGAGCGTGGCGGCAGGTTCGGGCATGGGAGTGTCGGCGGCTTCGTCTTGAGCGTCTGCGGTCTGCTGTTCGGCATCTGCGCTGGTCGCAGCTTCGAATGCCGCGGTGGCGTGGTCGAGCGAGGGCCAGACCTCAAGAGCCGCCTCCTCGTTATTGGGCATGACGGCGATGGAGCGCGCAGGCTCGGCATGGAGCGCGCGGGCCATAAGGCCATCGCGGGCGAGCGTGGCGACCGGCGCGGCGGTAAGCTCGGGCGCGCGGCGCAGCTCGCCGACCAGCGTCATGGCGTCGTGCATGAGCGAAAGCGGGGTCTCGGTGGTGTCTGCGACTACGGCGGCGCCGGCGACAGCGCCTGCATGGTCCAGCACGGTGGCTGGTTTGGCAGCGCAGAAGTCGACGAAACGCTTGTAGCCGGCGCACTTGATCATACGCTCGGCAGTCTTGCGGGCGGCGGGGTCGATGTCTACGGCCACGATGCGCGCCTGGCGCTCGCGCGCCGTCGCCTCGCGCTCGCGCGCCTCGGCAAGCAGTTGTTCCCATAGGTCGGCATCATGCAGCTGCCAGCCCTCAAAACCCCAGTGCTTGCGTGCGGCACCCGGGGCGCGGTCGGTCAGGATATTCACAGCCTCCAGCAGCAGACCGCCGCCGGCGCACGAGGCATCGATCAGCGTGGGCAGGGCTTCATTCTCGTAATCATCGGCCGTCAGCTCGCGCTCGCACAGTGCGGTCCAGCCGACCTGCGCCAGCACCAGAGCGGCGTAGTCGGGGCGCAGCACGTGCGCGCCCTCGCCGGCACGGGTCGCCGCGGGCGGCAGGCGCTTGAACAGCGGGTCGCCCGAAAGGTCCAGGCTGATGCTCGCACGGCGCTGGCGCAACGAAAGCAGTAGGTGAACATCGGGGTCGGCGGCATCGACGTCGGCGCGACGGCCCGTGGTCTCGGCCAGGCGGTCGCACAATGCGTCCTTGGCGCGCAGAGCCGAGAAGCGCGTGTTGCGCAGCTGCTCGGTCACGCCGCGGGCGGTAATGGCGATGGTGGCGCCGGGGCGGACGATGCTCTCCCAGGCGATGTCGTAAACGCCATCGTACAGCTCATCGGCATTCTGCGCCTCAAAGCGCCCGAGCACCACGAACACGCGGCTCGCCAGGCGCGACCACAGACAGGCGCGGTAGCCTTCTTCGAGCTCGCCCTCAAACGTGGCGCGGCCCTTCAGCCGGCGAACATGCGAAAGCCCGAGGCGTTTAAGCTCATCGGCGAGTGCGGACTCAAAGCCTTCGGGGCAGCTTGCGTAAAATTCCATGGGTGACCTCTCTGGTTGCGTCGCTCCATTATATGATGGATGCTTCGTTTGCCCTTATCCTCGAAAGGAACCCATATGATTGATGCGTGTCCCGAACCCGCTGTGCTCTTTTTTGACGTGGACGGCACGCTGACGTCGTTCGATCCCGACAACATGACCGACAAGGACTTTTCGGCGGTTCGCCCCTCGCAGGCGGTCGTCGAGGCGTTTCATCGTCTGCGCGATGCGGGACACAAGGCGTTTATCTGCACGGGTCGCCCCCTGTGGCTCATCGCCGATAGCTTGCGTGCGCTCGACCCCGCGGGCGTCGTTGCCATGGCGGGCGCCACGCTCGAGGTCGAGGGCCGCGTGGTGTATGAGGACTGCTTTGACGAAGACATTGTTGAGGAGCTTGCACGCCGTATGGCCGCGGCAGGGATTGAAGCCTTTTTCGAGACCAACGTGGCTACTTTTGCCCTGGAACCCGCGGGTGTTGAGCAGTCGTCTCTGATCGGCACTTCTGTGGTGCACAGCACCGAGGAAATGCGCGTCGACGGCCGTCTGCGCGTGGGCAAGGTAGGCATCGTCGCGAGCGACCTGGCTCGCGTAGCCAATGATGATGGCTTTATCGATCGCGAGTTTGAGCTGTGCAACACCGGTGGTCAGAATCGCGAGCTGAGCCCCAAGGGCATCGACAAGGGCGTGGGCGTGGCGCGAGCGCTGGAATACCTGGGTCGCACCGGCAACGCACGCACCTTTGGCTTCGGCGATTCGGGTAACGACCTGGGCATGCTCGCTGCGGTCGAGACGGCTGTCGCCATGGGCAACGCCATGCCTGAGGTCAAGGCGGTCGCCGACTACGTGACCGACGATGTCGCACACGACGGCACTGTCACCGCGATGCGCCACTTTGGGTTGATCTAGCGCTGCGCGCGTCCCAGGCACCGCATCTCGCCGTTCAAGCCGTCGCTCGCGTACCAAAGTACGCGTCGCTCCTCTTTCACGCCGATCTGCGGCACCTGGAACACGCTCACTGACGTTTGCTTAAACTGAGACTTTCTTCTTTTGCATGCTCAATCGATTTATCAATCCAAACACTGAGGTGTTTATACCGTTCGCCGAGAAGATAAAACCCGCAGCTCATGCCTTGATAAACGTAGGTAAAGTGTTTAGCAGTGCAACGCCCATGTGCAAGCGAAAGGAATCAGGCAGATGGCAATCAAGGTGTTCGCTGACGGTGCAAACCTCGAGGGCATGCTCGACATGTACGAGAACGGCAACGTTCAGGGTTTCACGACCAACCCGTCCCTTATGAAGAAGGGCGGCGTGACGGATTACCGCGCGTTTGCCAAAGAGGTCTTGGCCCACATCACCGATGTATCCGTGTCGTTTGAGGTCTTTGCCGACGACGTCGAGACCATGGAGGTCGAGGCCCGCGAGATCGCTACCTGGGCCGAGAACGTCTACGTCAAGATTCCGTGCGTGACCACCAAGGGCGAGTCCACCGCCGAGCTTGTCCGCAAGCTTTCCGCCGACGGCATCAAGGTCAACGTCACCACTATCTTTACGCCTAAGCAGGTCGATGAGATGGTCGAGGCCGTTGACGCCGAGACGCCGTCCATTATCTCACTCTTTGCCGGCCGCATCGCCGATACCGGCGTCGATCCCATTCCGTTTATGACGGAGTCGGTCAAGAAGGCCGCCGCAAAGCCCAACTGCGAGGTCCTGTGGGCGTCCACGCGCGAGCTCATTAACATTTACCAGGCAGAAGCCTGCGGTTGCCAGATCATCACGGTGCCCAACAGCATCCTGGCCAAGCGCAAGAATATCGGTCGCGACCCGTACGAGGTCTCGCTCGACACCGTCCGCGGCTTTGCCAAGGATATCGCGGCGCTCGGTTTCCATATCCTGCCGTAGCGCGAACACCGACTGTACCGTGGGCTGTTCGCCCCGGCCTTTCCTTTCCCTATCGCTCACGCGCTCCGCGAGGATCGCGCTAGGCAAAGGAAAGGCCGGGGCTGCCGGCACGAGCTTGCCAGCAAGTTGGCGATTGGCTTCCATATCCTGCCGTGGGCAAAGGTACCCCCGCCTGCGCCGTGCAAAATTGAGAGTATTCAGCAAGGTAAAGGTCTTTATCAGTTGACCGAAGCATGGAACGGCCCCCGTTTTGGCTCTGACGACGCTAAAACGGGGGCTGTTTTTTTGCTTTTTCGTCTCTGAGGGGCATCCGGAACGGTGGAATTTGCAGAATACTCGCGATTTTGCACATCGCTACAGGGGGTACCTTTGCTTTGGCGGTTTACTTTCCCTGCACCATGGTGAGCGAGATCTTCTTGCGGTCGCGATCGACCTTTTCTACCCACACCTTGACCGTGTCGCCGACGCGCACCACGTCGCTCGGGTGCTTGACAAAGCGATTGGCCAGCTTGGAGATATGCACGAGGCCGTCCTGGTGCACGCCCACGTCGACGAACGTGCCAAAGTCGACGACGTTGCGCACCGTCCCCTTGAGCTCCATGCCGGGTTCCAGGTCGTCGATGGAAAGCGCCGAGCGGCTAAAGACCACCTCGGGCGCGTCGTCGCGCGGGTCGCGGCCGGGCTTCTTGAGCTCGTTGACGATGTCGATGAGCGTGAGGGTGCCGCAGTTCAGGTCACTTGCCAGCGCCGAGATACTGCCCAGACGGCGCTCGATGTCGGGCACGCCGCCGCGGCTGAGCTCGCTGGCTTTAACGCCGGCGCGTTCCAGGACGGACGTGGCCACCTCGTAGCTCTCGGGGTGGACGCTCGTCGCGTCGAGCGGGTTCTTGCCGCCGCTGATGCGCAGGAAGCCCGCGGCGTTGAGGTATGCCTTGGGTCCTAGTTTGGGGACCTTCTTAAGCTGGCGGCGATCGGTAAAGGCGCCGTTTTCCTCGCGGTAGGCCACGATGTTCTTGGCCACGCTCGGCGTGATGCCCGATACGTATCCCAGCAGGCTCGCGCTCGCGGTATTCACGTCGACGCCCACGCGGTTGACGACGTCCTCCACCACGTGGCCCAGGGTGCGCGAAAGCTCGGCCTGGTCAAGGTCGTGCTGGTACTGGCCAACGCCGATGGACTGGGGCGGGATCTTGACGAGCTCTGCCAGCGGGTCCTGTAGACGGCGGCCCAGGCTCATGGCGCCACGCACGGTGACGTCCAGATCGGGATACTCCTGGCTGGCGAGCTCGGAGGCGGAGTACACCGATGCGCCGGCCTCGTTGACGATGGTGTATCGCAGCTCAGGCGCCTGCTCGGCGATGAACTCCGAGACGACTTCCTCGGTCTCGCGGCTGGCGGTGCCGTTGCCGATGACGATGGTGTTGACGCTGTCCTTTTTGACGAGGCGGGCGAGCTCGCGCTTGGTGCCGGCGACGTCGTGGCGCGGCTTGGTGGGATAGACCACGCCGTGGTCGAGCAGCTTGCCGGTCTCGTCCATGACGGCGACCTTGCAGCCGGTGCGGTAGCCCGGATCGAGCGCGAGCACGCGGGCGCCGCGCACGGGGCGTGCCGAGAGCAGGCCCTCGAGATTCTTGGCAAAGACATTGATGGCCTCGGTCTGCGCACGGACGGTGAGTTTGGCGCGGGCCTCGCGCTCCAGCGAGGGGGCCATGAGGCGCTTGTAGCCGTCGGCGATGGCGGCGTCAAAGACGGGCGCGAAGACGCCCTGGCGTCGGGGCCAACGGCTGCCGAGGCGTGCCGTGGCGGCGGCGCCGTCGACGTTCACGCGCACGCGGAGCTTGCCCTCGCGCTCACCGCGGTCGATAGCCAGCACGCGGTGGTTGGGTATACGGCGCAGCGGCTCATCATAGCTGTAGTACGGCTCGTAGGGGGTCTTCTCGGTGGGGTCGGTGGCCTCGACGACGATGTCTGCGGTGTTTTGCGTAAAGGCGCGCAGGTCGGCGACGTTCTCGGGGTCCTCGGCCACCGTCTCGGCCACGATGTCCGCCGCGCCGGCGAGCGCCTTTTCGGGCGTGTCGAAGCCGGCCTCCTCGTTGACGTATGCCGCGGCAGCGTCGAGTGCGCTGCCCTTGGCCGAGGCCTGCATGATGATCATGTTGGCAAGCGGCTCCAGGCCGGCCTCGCGGGCCTTCTGCGCGCGGGTCATGCGCTTTTTGCGGTAGGGCTTGTAGAGGTCCTCGACACGCTGGAGCTGCGTGGCCTCGCGAATCTGCTGCTCAAGCTCTGGCGTAAGTTTGCCCTGGGCGTCGATGAGCAGAATGACGTCCTCTTTGCGCTGTTCAAGATTGCGCAGGTAGGACAGGCGCTCGTCGAGTGCGCGCAGGGCGACGTCGTCCATGCCGCCCGTTGCTTCCTTGCGGTAGCGCGAGATAAAGGGGATGGTGTTGCCCTCGTCGATGAGCTTGACGGCTGCCTCGATGTTGGCGGCCTTAAGGTTGAGCTCGCGGGCAAGCTGGGCGATAAGATCCATGGGACTCCTTGCGTTTAAGGTGCGTTTGCAGCACAGGGCTACCAAGGATACCACCCGTCCCAAAAGACTGTTTTGGAGCCGCGCCACGAAAACGACCCGTCTACTACGTTTGAACCGCATGGGTCGACCGTGCCTGGTTTTACCGAAAATCGGCAAGCCGTTTACCTGCGGTTTTTATTTCGCGAAATTTGGCATGGTTGAGGGCGATCGGTTAAACGTAGTAGATAGGCGCATTTCGTGGCGAACGAACCAAGCCGAGGTGCAAAAAGGCCCCCGTCTCAGAATAATCGTCAGCGAAGTAGCAAAAAGCCCCGCGGGCAGGAGGCTGCTCGCGGGGCAAAGAAGAGGGGCTTGTTGGTGGCGGTCCAAGGCGCTCGGCGGGGAGTTTGCCGCGGCCCGCTCTTAAGGCATTACAGCTCGACGAGCTGGCCGGTCTCGGCGGCCTCCTTGATAGCGTTAAGCAGCGTGAGCGTCTTGACGTTATCGGCGGGGGTCACGACGGGCTCGACCTCGCGGCGGACAACCTTCACAAAGTGCTTGAGCTGCATCTTGTGCGGCAGTGCCGGGTCGACGGCCGGAATCTCCATCTGCAGCGGCTTGTGCCAGTTAGAGGCGCCGTCGTAGGAGAACTGGTGCAGGCGGGGCAGCGAAAGGGCGCCCAAGGTTCCGCCGATAAAGTAGGCGTCGGCGTCGAAGGGGCGGTACTGCGGATCCTCGCGAGCGGTGGCCTCCCAGTTCCAGGGGCTGGCGGTGGCGTCAGAGATGGTCATGCTCGCAAGCGCGCCATCGGCAAAACGGACGTTGACCACGGCGGAGTCCTCGGTCTCAAAACCGCGGGCGGCGCTGGACTGCATGCCCTGGACGGCAACGGGCTCGCCCAGCAGGTAACGGAGCAGGTCGACGTCGTGCACCAGGTTGACCAGGATCGGGCCGGCACCCTTCTTGCGGCGCCACTCGACATCGAAGTACTCGTCGTTCTTATAGATCATGTAGTGGAAGCTCGACACGGTGAGCTTGCCCAGCTCGCCGGACTCGATGATTTCCTTGGCCTTGTTGACGAAGGGGTTGTGGCGACGGTGCTGACCCACGAGCACGGGCACGCCGGCGGTCTCGGCCTCGGCGGCGAAGGCCTGGGCATCCTCGAGATCGTTGGAGATCGGCTTTTCGACCAGCGGCACGATGTTGCGCTTCACAGCCTCGCGGGCTACGCCCAGGTGCAGGTCGTTGGGCGTGGCGATAATGACGGCCTCGGGCTTGACCTCGTCCATCATCTGGGCGGGATCGGTGTAAAACGGCACGCCGGCGGCCTCGGCCGTGGCGCGGGCGCCCTCAAAGGCGTCGGCGATGGCGACGAGCTCGGCCTCGGGCTCCTCGGTGACAAAGCGGATGTGGTTGCGGCCCATGGCGCCGGCACCGATAACGGCAATGCGGACGGGGTTGAGCTCGGACATTTCGACTCCTTAATACTGGTGACCGGTGGGATGCGACAAAGGGGCTGTCCCTTTGTCGCATCGGTAAAACTAGGCGGACTTCTTCTTGCTGTCGGAGACCATCATGTAGACGGTGAGCACGACGGCGATGGCGGCGATCACAATGGCGCCGTAGAAGGACTGCTGGTAGGCGGCGCTGCCGGCCTCGGCGTGATACAGCACGGCGGTGATGGGCTGGCTGATCCAGGTGGAAGCGGCGTAGCCCAGGAACATGATGCCGTAGTTGACGCCGATGTTGCTGGTACCGAAGGCGCCGCCGGTGAGCGGCGGGTAGATGACGAGCAGGGCGCCAAAGCTAAAGCCAAGCAGGGCGAGCGCCACAAAGAACATGGCCTGCGTAAAGCTCATCGACATGATGACGAGTGCGACGATAGTGACGACAAGGCTGATGAGCAGCGACTTATAGGCGCCGAGCTTGTCGATGATCTGGCCAAAGGACAGGCGGCCGACCAGGTTGGCGCAGGTGTTGACGGAGACCACCACACCGCCGAGGGCGACGGCCGCGGCGCTCGTGGGATCGGCGAAGAGCTGGACGGCGGCGATGGAGGCAACCTTGCCCACGAGCAGGGTGCCCGCGGTGGCGGCAAAGGCGAAAGTGACGATGAGGACCCAGAAGCGCGGGGTCTTGACCATCTCGCCCGGGGTGAGGTCACCGAAGGTGCCGGCATGTGCGCCACCCTTGGGGGCCTCGAAGCCCTCGGGCAGCCAGCCGGCCTCGGGGGCCTTCAGGAACAGGGCGGAGGCGGCGATCGTCACAAAGAAGATGACGCCGAGTGCCTTGAGGGCGCCAAAGATGCCCAGGCTCGGGATGAGCAGCGAGGCGAGCACCGGGGACAGCACAGCGGGGCCGGCGGTCGAAGCGGCCAGGGTGATGCCGGAGGCGAGACCCTTCTTGTCGATGAACCACTTTTGGCCGGTGGTGAGCGCCGGGTTGTAGCCCAGACCGTTGCCGACGGCGGCGACGAGCGAGAACCACAGGTAGAACTGCCACGGCTCGGTGACGGTGCCGGACATGAACCAGCCCAGGCCGTAGCACACGGCGGCGGCGATCACGACGTTGCGCGGGCCGATCTTGTCGGAGATGCGGCCGGCGAAGATACCCGTCACGGCCATGATGGTCTGAAAGACCGGGAAAGCCCAGGTAAGGGCGCTCGACCACTCGGGGTAGACGGCGAGCAGGTTCTTGCTCACGACGGAATACAGCGCGATGGAGCTGATAAAGAACATGGTGACGCACGCGGCGGAAAGCACGACGGCGCGACCCTTGTTGGAGTTGGTGGAAGCCATTGGACTCTTTCTAATCGATACGGGGGAGGAGCGGGCGTGTCCGCGGGCCTCCCTGTCAGGTTGGTTTACTGGTCAGTCGGCTTGGCGACGCCGGACTCATCGGACCAAAGCTCGACACCCTTGTTCTTAAGGTAGTTGTCGGCATAGGCGCGACGGCCGCCGGGCTTGGCGGTGAGGTCGCCCATCATGTTGGAGAAGCCGCCGTCGACCTTGATGGCGTCGCCGGTGGTAAAGTCCGAGCGCTTGGACGCCAGGAACATGACGGCGTTGGCGATATCGCTGACCTCGCCGATGCGACGCGTGGCGATCAGGCGGCTGCGGCTCTTTTCGACCTCGGGGTCGGCGTAGAAGTTGGCCGACATCGGGGTCTTAACGAAGCAAGGCTCGACGCAGTTGGAGCGGACGCCGTAGGGACCCCACTCGGCGGCGAGCATCTTGGACATCATGTTGACGCCGGCCTTGGTGGAGCTGTACACGCCCGAGAACGTCTCGGGGGAGTGGCTGGCAACGGTCGAGATGTGCACCAGGCGACCCTGGCCGGCCTTGATCATCTCGCGACCAAAGCGCTGCGAGGTGATGAAGTAGCCGGTGAGGTTGACGTTGAGCACCTGCTCCCAGTCGCTCAGCGGCAGGTCCTCCATGGCGGCGAAGCGCAGGATGCCGGCGGTGTTGACGAGAACGTCGACGCGGCCGAAGTCGGCGATGGTGGCGTCGACGGCAGCCTGAACCTCGGCCTCGTCGGTGGCGTTCATCTTGTAACCCTCGGCGTGGATGCCAAACTCGGCGGCGAGGTCGGCGGCTGCGACCTTGACCTTTTCCTCGTCCAGGTCGAGCAGGACGACGTTGGCACCGTTGCGGGCGAACTCGCGGCAAATCTCGACGCCCATACCGCCGAGCGCGCCAGTCACGGCGCAGACATCGCCCTCGAGCTTAAGCCAGTTGCTCATAGGAACTTCCCTTCTTGTGTCTCCCGGTGGGCCGCTCCCATTAATCGACCCACGTGGTTTTCGCAGGTTATCGTATGCTTTGCATTTGCGCAGGTGAATTGCATATTTGTTAGAATGGCGTTAACCGTAGGTTTACACTGTGCAATGCAGTTTATGCTCAACTGAGCGCGTGACCTGCCAAAACGACCCCCCTTCGGCAGTTCATTGCCATGCGTCTGGAAACGGGAGATTGACGTGTACGATCGACGACTCGAGGCCATATCGGCCGCCGCGGAGCTGGGAAGCTTCTCGCGTGCGGCGGAAAAATTGCGTGTGTCGACTCCGGCGCTCGTCAAGCAGGTGTCGGGCTTCGAGGCCGAGTTCGGCATCACGCTGTTCGAACGCTCGCACTCGGGCGTCAAGGTGACGCCGGCGGGCGCTCTGCTGGTGGACGATGCGCGCTCGATTATGCGGCAGTCCGAGGACGCCCTGCGCCGTGCCCGACGTGCGGCGGGTGACGGCGGTGCCGTGCGCCTGGGCGTGTCGATGATGTGCCCGGGGCGTCAAACGCTGTCGATGTGGTCGGGCATCCACGATCTGGAATCGTCGTTGCGCTTTGAGATCGTGCCGGTGAGCGACCTCTATGACGAGCGCGAATCCGTCATGCGCAGCCTTGGTCGCGAGGTGGATGTGGTGCAGTCGAGTTTTTCGACCCCGCGCTGGGGTGACGCCTGCCAAAAGCTCCGCATTGTCAATGTGCCGTTTTATATCGACCTGCCGCGCACGAACCCGCTTGCGCGCAAGACGCGTATCACGGTTGCTGACCTGGAGGGCATGCGCCTGCGCGTACTCCGTCACGGCAACGACGTCATGGACAGCCTGCGTATCGACCTTTTGGCCGACGGCGGCGTAGACGTGATCGACGTGGACAGCTTCGACTTTGCGCTTTTTAACGAAGCCGAGGAAAAGGGCGACGCGGTGCTCACCTGCGGCGCATGGTCGGGCGTGCACCCGGCCTTTGTGGGCGTGCCGTTCCTGTGCGGCCGCGAAGTGCCGGTCTTTTTGCACTATCCGCTCGAGCCAACCCTCCAAGTACAAAAATTCGTCAACGCCATGGCCCAACTCCTCAACTAGTTCATCCTTACAAAACGAGGCCCTGGCCAAACGGCCAGGGCCTCACCAACTTTTATTCTGTTTTAATGACGGGTTGATTGCGCGCAGGAGGTCTCCCAGGCGGGCCGGGGTGTAACTTCCGCGCGCAGTTTCGCAGCGAAGCGAGAATGTTTGAGCACGGAGGTTACACCCCGGCCCGCCTGGGAGACCTCCGTGGAACAAACCTACCTACTCGAGCTCAAACGCACCCGTGTACAGCTGGTAGTAATACCCGCGCTTGGCGATCAGCTCGTCGTGGTTACCGCGCTCGATAATGCGGCCGTGGTCCAGGCAGATGATCGCGTCGGAGTTGCGCACGGTGGACAGGCGGTGCGCGATGACAAACGTCGTGCGGCCTTCCATGAGCTTGTCCATGCCGGCTTGCACGATGGCCTCGGTGCGGGTATCGATGCTCGACGTGGCCTCGTCCAGGATCATCGCCGGCGGATCGGCGACGGCGGCGCGTGCGATCGAGATCAGCTGGCGCTGGCCCTGCGACAGCTGTGCGCCGTTGCCGGTGAGCATGGTGTCGTAGCCGTCGGGCAGGCGGGTGATAAAGTCGTCCGCGCCCGCGAGCTTGGCCGCCGCGATGCACTCCTCGTCGGTAGCGTCCAGATTGCCGTAGCGGATGTTATCCATCACGGTGCCGGTGAACAGGTTCACGTCCTGTAGCACGACGCCCAGCGAGCGGCGCAGGTCGGCCTTGCGGATCTTGTTGACGTTGATGCCGTCGTAGCGAATCTTGCCGTCGGCGATGTCGTAGAAGCGGTTGATGAGGTTGGTGATGGTCGTCTTACCGGCACCGGTGGCGCCGACAAACGCGACCTTCTGGCCCGGCTTGGCAAACACGGACACGCCGTGCAGCACCTCGTGGTCGGGCGTGTAGCCAAAGTCGACGTTGTCCATGACCAGGTCGCCACGCAGCGGCACGTACTCGATCTCGCCGGTTGCGCGGTGCGGATGTTTCCACGCCCACATGCCAGTGTGGTGGTCGGCCTCCTCGAGCTGCCAGGTATCGGGGTTCACCTGAGCGTTGACAAGCGTCACATAGCCTTCGTCGGCTTCGGGCTCCTCGTCGATGAGCTCAAAGATACGGTCGGCGCCGGCGAGGCCCATGACCACGGCGTTGATCTGCTGCGAGATCTGGCCGATCTGTCCACAGAACTGCTTGGTCATGTTGAGGAACGGCACCACGACGGCGATGGACAGCGCCATGCCCGAGATGCTCAGGTTGGGCACGCCCAGCGCTAGGAAAATGCCGCCGGCCAGTGCGACCAGCACGTAGAGCAGGTTGCCCAGGTTCATAAGGATGGGCATGAGGATGTTGGCGTACATGTTGGCCTTCTGCGAGACCTCGAAGAGCTTTTCGTTGCGCTCGTCAAAATCGGCTTCGGCGGCAGACTCGTGGCAGAATGCCTTGACGACCTTCTGGCCGTTCATGACTTCCTCGATATGGCCCTCGACAACGCCGAGCTCGGTCTGCTGCGCAATAAAGAAGCGCGCGGAGTTGGAGCCGAGCAGCTTGGTCATAAAGGTCATAAAGGCGACGCCGGCAATAATGACCAAGCACATCCACACGCTGTAGTACAGCATGATAAAGAACACCGTGACGATGACGATGACCGTCATGAGCAGGTTGGGCAGCGACTGGCTGATCATCTGGCGCAGCGTGTCGATGTCATTGGTGTAGTGGCTCATGATGTCGCCGCGCTGGTGCGTGTCGAAGTAGCGGATCGGCAGGTCCTGCATGCGGTTGAACATCTTCTCGCGCAGCTTCTCCAGCGAGCCCTGCGTGACGATGGCCATGGCGCGGTTCCAGAAGAGCGAGGACAGGATGCCGATGCCGTAGATGCAGGCGAGGGTGGTCACGAGCTGTGCGATCTTGGGCTGCGCGGCTCCCCAATCGCCCGACTGCCACGATTCGCTAATAATCTGCAGGGCGCTCTGAAGGAAGGTCGCGCCGATGGAGTTGATGATGGCGCAGAGCACCACGCCGGCGACGACGAGGGGCAAAAGCACGGGGTAAAAGCCAAAGAGCGTCTTGATGAGGCGCGACATGGTGCCGCCCTTGCGGTTGAGCGCGCGCTCGGCGGTCGTTGCCTTACTCATGTGCCTCGCCTCCTTCCTGGGTCTGAGCTTGCGTTACGGATGCCTCGGTGTCGGCCTCGACGGCCTCTTCGCCCTCGGCAGACATCTTGTTCTGCGAGGTAAAGGTCTCGCGGTAGATCTCGCTCGTCTTGAGCAGCTCGTCGTGGTTACCGATCTGCGCGATGCGGCCGCCCTCCATGACGATGATGCGGTCTGCGTCCTGCACGGAGCTAATGCGCTGGGCGATGATGAGCTTGGTCGTGTTGGGCAGATAGCTTGCCAGCCCTGCGCGAATCTTGGCGTCGGTCTTGGTGTCGACGGCACTCGTGGAGTCGTCCAGGATCAAGATCTTGGGGCGACGCAGCAGGGCACGCGCAATGCACAGGCGCTGCTTCTGACCGCCGGAAACATTGGAGCCGCCCTGTTCGATCCAGGTGTCATAGCCCTTGGGGAAGCCGTCGACAAACTCGTCGGCGCAGGCCAGATGCGCGGCCTCGCGGACCTCTTCGTCGGTGGCGTTCGGGTCGCCCCAACGCAGGTTCTCGGCAATCGTGCCGCTAAACAGCACGTTTTTCTGTAGCACCATGGCCACCTGGTGGCGCAGGGCGTCCAAGTCGTAGTCGCGTACATCCACGCCGCCCACGCGCACGGTACCCTCGGTGGCGTCGTACAGGCGGGCGATGAGGTTTACGAGCGTGGACTTGGCCGAGCCGGTGCCGCCGATGATGCCGATGGTCTCGCCGCTCTTAATGTGCAGGTCGATATCGTCGAGCGCCTGGCGCTTCGCATGCGCGGAATACTTAAAGCTCACGTGGTCAAAGTCGATGGAGCCATCGGCGACCTCGAGCACGGGCTCGGCGGGATCGGCGATCGTGGGCTCGGCGGCCAGCACCTCGGTGATGCGGTGCGCCGATTCGTCGGCCATGGTCACCATGACAAAGATCATCGATAGCTGCATCAGGCTCATGAGGATTTGGAAGCCATAGGTAAAGATCGAGGAGAGCTGGCCCACGTCGAACAGCGTGCCCTGGCTCGTGATGATGAGCTTGGAGCCCAGGTAGATGATGACGACAAACGCGCCGTTGACGCAGATGTTCATCATGGGGTTGTTAAAGGCAAGCAGCTTCTCGGCGCGGGTGAAGTCCATCTGGACGTCGCGTGCGGCGGTCGCGAACTTCTCCTTCTCAAAGTCTTCGCGCACGTAGCTCTTGACCACGCGCATGCCGGTGACGTTTTCCTCGACGGACTCGTTAAGGGCGTCGTACTTGTGGAACACGCGCGAGAAGATGGGACGCACCTTAAAGATGATAAAGAACAGCCCAAAGCCCAGCAGCGGAATGATGACCAGGTAGACCATGGCGACGCTGCCGCCCATGATAAATGCCATGGTAAAGGCGAAGATCAATACCAGCGGCGCGCGCACGGCGATACGGATGATCATCATAAAGGCCTGCTGCACGTTGTTGATATCGGTGGTCAGGCGCGTGACGAGCGAGGAGCTCGAGAACTCATCGATGTTGGCAAAGCTGAACGTCTGGATCTTGTAGAACAGGTCGTGACGCAGGTTCTTAGCGAAGCCGCAACTCGCATGGCTGCAGGTGACGCCGGCAGCGGCGCCAAAAGCAAGCGACGTCAGCGCGATGAGCACCAAAAAGCCCGCGGTGGGAAGCATCTCGGCTACGGTGGTGCCATCTTTGATGGCGTCGATCAGGTTGGCGGTGATAAATGGAATCAGCATCTCGCAGAGCACCTCGCCAAGCACGAGCAACGGCGTGGCAACGGTGACTTTCATATAGTCGCGGATGCTGCCCATAAGGGTTTTAATCATCCAGTTCCTCCCAGGTTACACGGATTTTCTCGAGCATTTCGGCGAGCTGCTCGCGCTCGTCGTGGGTGAGGGCACCAAAGGCCTGCTCTCTAAAGCGAATGCGGGCTGCCTGGTCGATGCGGGCGTTTTCCCGGCCGGTTTCGGTCAGGCGAATGGTGAGCTGCCGTCGATCCTTGGGGTTACGGCTGCGCTCGATGAGGCCGTTGAGCTCGAGTTTGGACAGGATCTCGGAAAGCGACCCCGGCTTGAGGTCAAAGTGCATGCCGAGTTCCTGCTGCGACATCTCGCCGCCGGGTTGCTTGGCCAGCAGGCAGATGATGGGCGCCTTGCCGGACACGCCTCCGCCATGAAAATGCATGTAATGGCCGCAAAACCCAAGCCCATTGAGGATTCGCTTGGCAAGCTTGTCTTCTGAGCTAACCGCTTCGGGTGCATCCGCCGGCTGTGACGGGTCGCCGCCGGGCTCGTGCGAACAAAGGTTAAGAGGTTCATCGCACATGAATTAGTGTTGCTCCTTTCTTTAGTTAGGTAGTGGAATTGTTTTGTGCCTAACCAATCTAGGAGCATGAGAAATGAATGTCAAGGTACCAAACTTATTAAGTTACGGCGCTTTACCAAACGCCGTAACCGCTCGACGCTGCAAGCGTTCCTAAGCGGCAATCTGACGTTCAATCGTCGGGCATGGCCACAAGGCCTATGCCCTCCTCTTTCACGTCACCTTGCTCGCTTAGGAACGCTTTCGCTGTCCGTCCTCAACCTGTGATTCCGCCACGGTCCGCTTCGGTGCATGTGATCCCTTGGGGACGGAGGAAAAGGGATCATTTTCCGAAACCTTTTCGCAACAATGCACTCTTCGCGACCCTAGTGACTGCTCACGACGCCTCCTGCGCTACACTTAGTCGCACTGTGGCGCTGCCGCGCCGCGCCCGAACCAAGGGGGACACTCATGAAGAATACTCAGCTGCTGCTTATTAACGATATGTGCGGCTACGGCAAGGTCGCGCTTTCCGCCATGCTGCCGGTGCTGTCGCATATGGGCTACCGCATCCACAACCTGCCGACGGCGCTGGTGTCCGATACGCTCAACTATCCCAAGTTCTACATCCATGACACCACCGAGTACGTGCGCCAGAGCCTCGCCATCTGGGAGGAGCTCGGCTTTGAGTTCGACGCCATCTCCACCGGCTTTATCGTGACCGAGGAAGAGACGCGCATCATTTCGGACTTCTGCCACCGTCGCGCGCAAAAGGGCACCAAGGTGTTCGTCGACCCCATCATGGGCGACAACGGCAAGCTCTATGCGGGCGTGCCCGAGTCCACGATTGGCCTTATGCGGCATCTGCTGGAGTGCGCCGACTATGCGGTGCCAAACTACACCGAGGCGTGCCTGCTCACCGATACGTCCATTGCCGAGCAAATCACGCCCGATGAGGGCCGCACTCTTGTGGATGCCGTGCGTGCCCTGGGCGCCAAGTCGGTGGTCATTACGAGCGCTGTGGTCGACGGTGCGAATGTCGTCATCGGTTACGACCATGTGGCGGGGGAGTACTTCACGATTCCCTTCGACCTGATCCCGGTCTATTTCCCGGGCACGGGCGACACGTTCTCGGCGGTGCTCGTCGGCCGCGTTATGGCAGGTTGGAGTCTGCAGCGCGCGACGTCCGATGCCATGCGCGTGGTGGCTGAGCTTATCGAGCGCAATGCCGACCAAGAGGACAAGTCGGCTGGCCTTCCCATCGAGGCCTGCCTGGACGTGATTGACCATGAGTAATGCTGGCGAGGGCGGCGCCAAGCCTGCGGGCGGGGGCAAGCCGCTCGGCGCGCCGCGTGGCAAGCGTCCGCGTATCCGCGTGAGCTGCGTGGACCAGCTGGGTGCGTGCCGCTGCCACCATGGTCACAAGCCGGGCGACGTCTTCGACTTTGACCGCGACCGCGGCAAGATGTGTGCCATGGCCTGCCATGTGGGCTTTCCCTATATCGATATCCTGCGCTATGGCGGAACCGTGCCCGGCAACGAGCCTGGTACGGCAAAGTTCTGCTGTCCCGAGGTCGATACGCTGAACGTCTGGCTTGCCGAGATCGTCGACGAGTAGTCGAGCGCAATGTGACAAAGGGACAGTTCTTTTGTCACATTCGCCGGTGTTGCCCCTTCTATTATGCTTGTAATCTCAAATCTCTGCATTTCATCCGATTTTAGGTTCTAAAAACTCTGCATTTCATCGATAATCAAGCATATAAACTCTGCATTTCATTCGATGATATTGAGGGGAGAGCCTATGCTGCGCAGGAAAATAGCGGCAGAGCTGGAGCGTTGGCTGAAGTCTGCCGAGCAAAAGGCCTTATTCATCACGGGTTCTCGCCAGATCGGCAAAAGCTATTCGATTCGCGCGTTTGGCAAAGCCAACCACGCAACCTACATCGAACTCAACCTCATGGAAAATCGCCAGGCAAAAGATGCTCTTCTCGAGGCGCGAGATGCCGATGATTTCATCAGCAGGGTGACGCTTCTTTCGGGAAAGCCGATAGCGCCAGGCAAAACGCTCGTGTTTATCGATGAGGTCCAAGAGGCCCCCGACATCATGACGATGGCAAAGTTCCTTGTTGAGGACGGGAGGTGCCGCTGGGCGTTTTCGGGGTCAATGCTTGGGACCCAGTTCAAGGGTGTCAGGTCCTATCCCGTGGGGTATGTCCACGAGCTTAGGATGTTCCCGCTCGATTTTGAGGAGTTTTGCTGGGCAACCGGGGTGAGCGAGGGGGCTCGCCAAACGATACGCGACGCGTGTATCAGCGAGAAGCCCATTCCTGGTTACATTCATGACGCGATGATGGCAAACTTCAGGACCTATACCGTTGTCGGCGGAATGCCGGAGGTCGTGCAGCGTTTCCTTGACACGCAGGGCGACCTTGCCTCTGTTCGTCAGCTACAGTCCGAGCTCAACGAACAGTACCGACGGGATATTTCCAAGTATGCAAGCGGGCGTGCCCTTCAGGTGCAGAGCATCTACGATCAGCTCCCCATTATGCTTGAGGGCGAACACAAGCGTTTCGTGCTCAATTCCATTGACCCCAAGGCGCATTATGAGAAGTACCAGCGAGATTTTGTCTGGCTTGTCGATGCCGGCGTTGCTCTCAAAGCCGATATCGTAACCGAGCCAAAATCGCCCCTGCTCAAGACGGCACGGCCATCGCAGTTCAAGCTATATCAATCGGATACGGGCATGTTGATGGCGCGCTACCCCGTTGGAGTCGCCCAAGCGGCGTATCTTGATAGCAAGGAGCCCAACCTGGGCGGCATTTACGAAAACGTGGTGGCTCAGCAGCTGGCTGCCCAAAATCGCCAGCTTTACTACTATCAGACAAAAAAGCGCGGCGAAGTGGACTTTGTGGTCGATGGACCGGATGGGACGGCTGTTCCGATCGAGGTTAAATCGGGCTCCTATTACCACGCGCACGCTGCGCTCGGTCATGTGCTTGATACGGCTGAATATGGCGTAAGGCTCGGGATTGTTTTCTCGAGAGGCAACGTTGAGCGCAACGGAGCGGTTCTCTATTTGCCGCTATATGCGACCTGGGCCCTTTCGGATGTTTTGGGCGACTCCTGCGCCGAGGGGATAAAGCTGGAGGTCAAGCCGGTCTAGGGCCAGTCCCGGATGTGACAAAGGGACAGTCCCTTTGTCACATTCATGAGTGTGGATTTTCTCCCGTTTAGAGCGCACTCGAACGCTCAAAGTGGGAGAAAATCCACGCTCTTTTTCATGTCGGAGATTATCCGCGCTCGTTTCGCGCCGAAGGCGTGGCCCGCGGCCTCGCTTGCCTACAGCTGCTCGAGCATAGCGGTGCAACCGGCGAGTACATCGCGGTAGGTGGCGTCGAAATTGCCGGTGTACCAGGGGTCGGCCACGTCGCCGGGGCGCTCGGCCCAATCGAGCAGGCGCGTAATCTTGCCGTCGGGGTCGTCGCCAAAGATGCGACGCAGGCCACGCGCGTTCTCGGCATCCATATAGACAATGTGGTCCCAGTCACCATACTCCGCGCGACGCACCTGGCGCGCACGGTGGGCAACGACAGGAATCCCGACTTCACGCAGCTTGGCAACGGTGCCACGATGCGGCGGATTGCCGATCTCCTCGGTCGAGGTCGCAGCGGAATCAATGGCAAACTCCGCCTCGCGTCCAGCGCGGCGCACCAGCTCGGTAAACACGGACTCAGCCATCGTCGAGCGACAGATGTTCCCATGGCAGATAAACAGTACACGTTGCATATGCGGTTTCCTTTCGATCGCCATCATCGAGCTCGAGTATCGCATTTACGCCTACGCCTACGCCTGCGCCCTCGCCCGCTTGCGCTCCCAACGTGCCAGCTTAATCGTCACCAGCGTGAGCGCCCAGGCCACAAGCGAGAACGCGGCACCCACTGCGCCCACGTATGCAATGCCAACGCTGCTTACCACGGCGCCGCCCACTGCGGTGCCAAACGAGATGCCGACGTTAAACGCCATGGGTTCAACCGAACTTGCGAGTACCATCGACTTGGGATGGCGGCTGCGTGCCACGTCCATAAAGTGCGTGATGCACGACACCGAGAACAGGTACATGAGCATCGCCAGGCTAAAGACAAAGACAAGTGCGAGCGGCATGGCAGCGCCCACGGCAAACAGCCCAAACAATGCCGCTGCCTGCAGCACAAACGTAACCAGCAGTGCCTTCATGCCAAAGCGCGCATCGATCCATCCGCCCAGGATGTTCGAGATCAGGCAGAACACGCCGTAGGCCATGAGCGTGGTACTGGCTTCGACCGTGCCCATGCCCAGCACCTGCTCAAGATAAGGCGTCACGTAGCCATAGAAAACGTAGACCGACCCCACGCCAAACAAAAAGATGAGCATGCCGGTGACGATGCTCGGTTCGCGTAGCAGACCCGCCTGCTCGCGAAAGGTGGCGGGCTCGTCGGTTTGCCCAGCGCGCGGCATAAACATCACGAGCGCTCCGCAGATCAGAACGGCAAAGGTCAGCGTGCCGTACATGGCCACGTGCCAGTCGAGCGTGTCGGCCACAAACTTGCCGATCGAAGTGACAAAGACCATTGCCACGGAAAACGCGCCGTACACCACCGAGATGGCGAGTGAGGTCTGCTGCGGGGACAGCAGCTCGGGGATATACGTCACGCCCACGGCGAGCAGTGCGCCCGAGACGGAGCCCAAGATGATGCGCGAGGCGAACAGCACTTGAAAGTTGGGTGCCAGCGCCATGACCAGATTGCCGAGCACAAAGACGATGCTATAGCACACGAGCAGTTGGTAACGACGGAAGCGCCCCGTGCTGAGCGCGAGCACCGGCGTCGCGATAGCGTAGATCAGTGCGAACACGCTAATAAGTTGGCCTGCGGTGGCAAGCGATACGCCGAGTTCCGTCGCCAAGTCACTTTCGATGCCGATGACCACGAACTCCGAACAGCCGAGCGAAAAGCCTAACAACACGAGCAGCGCCAGGCAGAGCTTGGTGCGCGCGGGGGAGAGCGCGGCGGCGGTTGACTTACTTTTTGGCGTGGTTGCGGCGGTCAAGGTTGTCACTCCAATGTCGCATTAATAAGCGGGATTCAATCCCTGCAACTCTAACAGAATGTGAAAAGGGACAGTCCCTTTGTCACATTCGCGGCGTGGCTGCCGCCTAAACCGTCACAACATTCGATGAAAATCTCGAAAACGAGGAAAAACGTCGAATGTTGTGACGGTTTTCGTGTCCGGCGCGGGTGAGCTTCGGTGCCGTCTGGGGGTATAAGACTAGCGAGTGTTTATTTGCGAGGCCAAGGGGGCGCCCCGTATGGATATCGATAACTTTGAATGGTGGTATAGCGAGGGCGAGGCTCCGGACGAGGAGTGGGACGAGCCTTTGCCAAGCGATGAGTTGAGCGATGGGCCCGATGCGGGTTCTAATGCCGGCACCACGGCCGACTCCGCTGCCGCTGACCAGGACTCCGACCCCGTCGAGCCCCTGACCTTCGAACAAGCTTGGGCCCAGGCCGAGGCAGACGAGGCCAAAGCCGACGCTACGGCCACGCTCGGCGAGCCAGCCGACATGTCGATCTCGCCGGCAAAGACCCCGCAGCCGCGTCACACTATCGACCCCGACAGCACGGCATCCTTCAGCATTCTCGACGTGCCCTCGCAGGGTGCCCAGGCGCCCGCGCCCACACGTCGCCCCAATCTGTCTCGCGAGGAAGATGCAGGACGTCGCTCTCCGCTTGGCCCCATCCTTATCGCCTTCATGGCCGGCGTTATCGCATGCTCGGTAATTGGAAACGTCTGGAGCCATGTTGAGCAACAGCGAAAAGACGCCGCCAAGGTCGAGATGTCTGTCGAGCAATCGCTCGGTCGCACGCGCTCGGTACATGTGTCGGTCGAGGTCAAGGACGGCGCGACATGGGACACCGCGCGCGGCGACAGCCAAATGCTCATCCACATCGTGGGACGCACGCTCAAAGGGCAGACGATTGACGAGTATCAATACGTCAATTCTGCTGGTGACGGCATCGAGCTCAAGCCCGGCGACTACGAGCTCACGGTCGATGAGCCACCCGTCGCCACCGATGGCACGCGTTTCCGTGCCTCAAAGCGCATGGTCCCCGTGAGCTTTAATTCGCAGGCGCCCGATACGGTCGACACCACGCCACAGGGCGGGTTTGACCTTTACGTGGATACCCAGTAGGCGTTCGCCGCTCATTCCGCTATGGCTACTCAATAATCGCCTGCCGTCCCGTCCCGCCGCCAAGAGTGGGACAATAGCCCTCGATACTGTTGTTTATTTTTGGAGGAAGTAGCATGTCCACCGTCACCACCATCAAGCGCGGCGGCCTCACCGCGGCCATCGATTCCATGGGTGCCCAGCTCACGAGCCTTGCCCTCAACGGCAACGAGTATCTGTGGCAGGGCGACCCTGCCTTTTGGGGCAAGCACGCGCCCATTCTGTTCCCCATCGTGGGCTCGCTGCGCAACAACACGGCGGCGTCTGCGGCCGGCACCTGCGAGATGCCGCGTCACGGCCTCGCGCGCATCGTCGAGCACAAGCTGGTCGAGGTTTCGGAGGACGGCTCCTCGGTAACGTACGAGATCACCGATACACCCGAGTCGCTCAAGGCCTTTCCGTTCCACTTTAAGCTCAACATGACCTATGCCCTAACCGGCGACGCCACGCTCACGCAGACCTTTGCCGTCACCAACACCGGCGACGTGGACCTGCCGTTCTCGGTGGGCGGTCACCCCGCATTTAACGTGCCCGCACCCGGTGCCGAGGACGAGGCGTTTGAGGATTACGAGCTGGCATTTACCGAGGCTTGGACCAACGAGGCCCCCGTCATCACGCCCGATGGCCTCATGACGTTCGAGGGCAGCTACAAGGCGCCCGATAACTCTGACGTGCTGCCCATCACGCACCGCAGCTTCGATAACGACGCCATCATGTTCACCGATACCCCGGGCTCCACGCTCACGCTGCGCGGTCGCAAGTCGGGTCACGGCGTCAAGATCGACTTTGAGGGCTTTAAGTACATCGGCGTGTGGTCTGCTGCCAACGACGCCCCGTTTGTGGCGCTCGAGCCCTGGACCGGTCACACCACCATGGACACCGAGGACGACGTCTTTGAGCACAAGGTCAACACCATCACTTTGGCCCCCGGCGCTACCGATAAACGTAGCTTTAGCGTCACCTTGCTCTAGAGGTTCCGCCGTTCTAACGAACGGCGGGCCGGTCGACGCTGCGCGCCACCCAGAGCGACAATTTGTCATTCAAAAGGCAAGGCATGACCAGAAGGTCTATGCCTTGCCTTTTTCATGCCTAGTCGTTGGGGACGTTCTTGTTTGACTAGTCGTTTAAGAACGTCCCCAACGACTACCAATCGTTTTCAGTTCGTAAACTTGTATATATGCATTTATATATGCATTTGTTGGAGGTGGCGCTGAGCGGTATCCTGTTAAGTCGTTAGCATACGATTCAACAGGGAAGGCAGATTATGCATTCTCCCCATCAATGCGACGCGCAGGCCCAGCCGGTGTGCAGTCGTCGCATCTTCCTGGGTAGCGCCCTCGCTGCGAGCGCTTCCGTCGTCGCCGGCGCGCTTGCCGGCTGCCAGCGTCCCTCCACGCTGGAAGTGGTTCAGCCCACCACGGGCGGCGGTCGCGACGACCTGTCCGATTCCGTGATCGGCAAGGACAAGATTCGCATCGGCATGGAGGCGGCCTACGCCCCGTACAACTGGCAGGTCTCCGAGGCCAGCGAGTTCACCATTCCTATCGACAACGTGCAGGGAGCCTACGCCGATGGCTACGACGTGCAGATCGCCAAGATCGTCTGCAAGGCCCTCGGCGGCGAGCCCGTTGCCGTCAAGCAGAGCTTCTCGGGCCTTATCGATTCGCTCAACAACGGCCAGATCGACCTTATCATCGCCGGCATGAGCGCCACGCCCGAGCGCGAGGAGTCCGTCGGCTTTTCCGACCCGTACTTTATCGGCTACTTTGGCCTGTTCGTAAAAGAGGGCTCACCCTACCAAAACGCGACCAAGATCAGCGACTTTAGCGGCGCCACGGTGCTCGGCCAAAAGGACACCATGCTCGATACCGTCATCGATGAGATTCCGGGCGTCGTTCACAAAAATCCGGTCGATTCGGTGCCCACGGTGTTCTCGAACCTGCTGCAGGGCACCTGCGACGCCGTGACCTACAACACCGAAAACGAGAAGGGCTATATGGCCCAAAACCCGGGCATCGTTCCCATTCGATTTGCGGAGGGCGAGGGCTTTAAGCAGGAGGTCACGGCAAACGTCGGCTGCCGCAAGGGCTCGGACAAGCTGCTCAAGCTTATCGATAAGACGCTCAAAGGTATTAGCCAAGAGGAGCGCGACCAGATGTGGGACGCGTGCCTCGACCGTCAGCCGGCATAGGGAGGCAGCATGAAAGCCATCAATCGTCTGGCCTCCTTTATCAAGGCCGACCACCGTTATGTGTACCTGGGCACGAGCGCTATCGCGGCGCTCGGTCTGGCGTTTAGCCAGCGCAACCCCACGCCGCTGAGCTTCTTGGCGCCCACGGGCGTGTTCCAGGACTGCCTCTGGGCAATCCTTTGGGCCTGGCTCGTCGTGTCGGCGGCGGCGCTGGTCACCAAGCTCATGCACTGGAATGACTATCGCGAAACATCGCCGTTTGCTTCCGAGCGCTTCCGTCGTGGCGCGCGCCTGGGCAGCTATGTCGTCGTTGCTATTGCGGCGATCTTCTTTGTCGACCGCTGTGTCATGTCGTTTATCGACCTGGTGCAGGCGAGCATTGTCTCGGACTCCAACCCCAGCGACTTTTTGTCGAGCCTGGTCTACATGACCTACAAGAGCGGCGACTTCTTTATTCGCGGTATCGAGATCACCATCGCACTTGCCACCTTCGGTACCGTCATCGCCTTTTTCCTGGCACTGCTCTTTGTGTTCCTGCGCATTCAGACGTTCGACCGTGTGGACAACGATCTCACGCGCTTCTTTAAGAGCATCGGCCGTGGCTTTGCGACCGTCTACTCCACCGTTGTGCGCGGCACGCCCATGATGGTCCAGGGCCTGCTCATCTATTACGCAGGCTTTACCGTTCTGCGTGGCGCCGGCTTGAGCACGGCCGAGGCCAACCAGATCTGGAGCACCTTCACCGCGGGTCTCGTGACCATCTCGCTCAACTCTACCGCCTACATGATGGAAGTTCTGCGCGGCGGCATCGAGTCGATCGATCCCGGTCAGGCCGAGGCGGCGCGCTCGCTGGGTCTGTCGCAGTGGCAGGCCATGCGCAAAGTTGTGTTTCCCCAGGGCATTAAAAACGCGATCCCGGCGCTCACTAACGAGCTCATCATCAACATCAAGGATTCGTCGGTGCTCTCGGTCATCGGCGTGTTTGACCTCATGTACGCCACCACCACCGTCGCCGGCGTGTACTACCGCCAGATGGAGGTCTACTGCGTGGCGCTCGTGGTCTACCTGATCCTGACGCTCGTGGCGAGCCGCCTGCTCGAGGCCTTTGGCAAAAAGCTCGGCGCCGAGGCTCCGGCAACGCTGCCCAGCTCCAACTAGGCTCAAGACGAGGAGAATCATCATGGCAGATACCGCCACTACCGGCGTTGCGGCCGCCGCACAGACCAATGAGCCGCTTATCCGCGTCGAGGGCCTGCGTAAGAGCTTCGGCTCGCTCGAGGTACTCAAGGGCATCGACCTGTCCGTCAATCCCGGCGAGGTCGTCACCATCATCGGCGCCTCGGGTTCGGGTAAGTCGACCTTCCTGCGCTGCCTCAACCTGCTCGAGACCCCGGATGCGGGCCACATCTGGTTCCACGGCCAGGACCTCACGGCCGAGCGCTGCAACATCAACAAGCTGCGCGAGGACATCGGCATGGTGTTCCAGGGCTTTAACCTGTTCAACAACATGGATGTGCTCGACAACTGCACGCTCGCGCCCGTCACGCTCAAAAAGATGAGCAAGACCGAGGCCGAGAAAGTCGCGATGGAGCATCTGACGAGCGTGGGACTCGAAAAGTTCGCGCACGCCGCCGTGGGTCGCCTGTCCGGTGGCCAAAAGCAGCGCGTGGCCATCGCCCGCGCCCTGTGCATGAATCCGCAGATCATGCTGTTCGACGAGCCGACCTCCGCGCTCGACCCCGAGATCGTGGGAGAGGTGCTCGAGGTCATGCGCAAGCTCGCTGCCGACGGCATGACCATGGTCGTCGTTACGCACGAGATGGCCTTTGCCCGCACGGTGTCCGACCGCGTGGTCTTTATGGACAAGGGCGTGGTGCTCGAGGACGCGGCGCCGGCGGAGCTCTTCGGCAACCCCAAACACCAGCGCACTCGCGAGTTCCTCTCTCGCTATCTCGAGGACAAATAACCGACCGCAAACGCTTACGTTGCAGGGCCGCTCCGGTGGGGCGGCCCTCGTCATCACAATCGAAAGGATGTCATGGCCGAGGTTTGGCGCTTCTTTGCGCATGAGGATGATTTTGCCGATATAGACGAGGCTGGCGCGTGCGAGCGCCTGGGCCGCGTGCTGTCGTTTCCGACCATTTCGAACATGGATGCCGAGGCGGTGGACTGGCAACCTTTCGACGACCTGCGCGCGTATATGCAGCAGGCCTGGCCGCGCGTGTTTGCGGCGGGTGAGGTCGAGCTTATCGACCACTCGCTGCTCGTGACGCTCGGCGGTTCCGACCCTGCCCTCAAGCCCATTATGCTCATGGGCCACATGGACGTGGTCCCCGTGGTGCCCGGCACCGAGGCCGACTGGACGTATGCCCCCTTTAGCGGTCACGTGGACGACACCTACATTTGGGGTCGCGGCGCGATCGACATGAAGGACCAGGTCGCAGGCATTCTCGAGGCGGTTGAGTATACGCTGGCGCACGGCTGGGAGCACGAGCGCACGCTGCTCCTGGCTTTTGGCCAGGACGAGGAGACGACGCAGTGCGGCGCAGGCGCCATCGGCCGCGCGCTCGAGGAGCGCGGCATTGAGCTTGAGTTCCTGATCGACGAGGGCGACTATCGTATCGTTGAGGCTGCCGAGTACGGCGCAGGCGAGGGTTGGCTTATGCATGCCGATCTTGCCGAGAAGGGCTATGCCGATATCGTGCTCAGGACGAAGAGCGAGGGCGGGCATTCTTCCAACCCTTACGGTGGCACGTCGCTCGAAGTGCTCAGCCGCGCTATTGCCGCGATTTGCGATATCGAGTGGCCGGCGCGTGTGACCGATCTGCTTGCCGCGCAGCTCGTCGAGCTGGGGCTTTATACCGCAGACGAGATTGCTGCCAGCAAGGATGCCATCGTGCGCGACTGCCTTGCCAGCAAAAAGCTGTACCCGCTTGTGACCACCACCTGTGCGCCCACGCAAATCGAGGGCGGCAGTACCGGTGCCAACGTAATGCCGCAAGATATGTGGGTCAATATCAACTTCCGCATGCTCGAGGGTACGAGCGTGGCCGATGTCGTGGCCTGCTGCCGCGAGGCCGTTGCCACCGCTGGGCTCGCCGGCCGAGTCGAGGTCGAGCTGGGCCCCGGCAGCTCCGAGCCCTCGCCGTCCCCGCGCGTGGGCGGTCCGGGGCTCGAGGCCGTCCGCGCCATCGCCGCCCGCTATTTCCGTGATCCCAAGCCGACGGAGGAAAACGGATCGTCTGCGGTGGGCCAAGAGCCGATGAGCATCGTGCCCTCGACCGTGATTGGTGCAACCGATGCCGCCAACTACCAGCGCATTTGCCACGAGTGCATCCGCTTCTCCGCCTTTGTGGTCGACGATGACGAATGCGACCGCGGCGTCCACGGCACCAACGAGCGCATCACCCGTCGCGCCTACCTCCAAGGCATCCGCTTCCTCATCGCCCTGCTCCACACGCTCTAGCATGCGACAAAGGGACTGAGCCGATTTCATCGGTAATGAGACAAAAACTGTCATAGAATAAGACAAAGATATCTTAAGAGACATATGCTGGGGTTGGTATTTCTTGAACGACTGCGGGCATGTGCCAGACTGCCTCGGCCCCCCGGGGGGGTGCCCAGGCGGGTCGCCGTGTGACGGGGAGGGAAATTATGCAGGAGCTCAGAGAGGCGACGTCTCTACTCATGAATATGGTTACCGGGGGGGGGTGTCCCAGCAGGGAACTTCTTGGTGGACATCGGCCGCGCGAGCGGTGGTCCGTCATGTCTTGTGGCCGTCGTCGCGGGCTGCGCTCGGTCTCGCCATATGCGATTGTTCTGGCCCTCGCCATCGCGCTGACGGCGAGTTTCTTCCTGCCGCTTCGTGCCGAGGCGGCAATTTCGGACCACACGGTTCCGACGATTTCGCCTTCGGGGACAACAATTAACCTGTTTGATTACTGGGTGAATTCGGAGGATCACCTGTCGGTCAGTGGATCCGACGGCATCAACAAGGACCACCGCTTCCAGTTCAAGGATCAAGGAGCCAGCGAGGAACTTAACCAGTATACGGGTGGCTCCCGGGTCCGCACCGGCATCGTGAACAATGTTCTTGCCGGTGGTTACCCGAGACTCACCGACCGCTGGGAGGGAGAATCCCTCGGCTACCTGTTTGATTCCTCCGTCCAGACGGGCAAGATATCCCATATGGGTGTGACGGGTCTGTTGCAGGCCAAGGGTGGCTACTACGAGTATGACAGCTCGCGGAACTACGCGGCGTACAACGCCAATAAGAATGCATTTGATGTCTACAATGCTGCCGGCGTTATGCAAGCGGGGGCTGGCTCTCAAAATGGAGGTCAGTTTTTCCCCTTCGATGCGGCCGATAAGGTATTCAAGGAGGAGAACGGCCGCCTCGTCCGGAACGGCATTACGTCGTCGAACAACGGCGACTCGAATTATAACGATGGCAAACCCCTCAACCATTATTTCGGCCTCTCCATGTCATCGCGCTTCGTGCAGCCGACGGATGGCAAAACGAACGCTGGCGATCCCATGACCTTTGAGTTCGCCGGCGACGACGACGTCTGGGTGTTCATTGACGATGTCCTCGTGGGCGACATTGGCGGCATCCACACCAGTGCTAAGCTGACCATTGACTTCCAAACGGGCAAGATTAAGGTTAACAATTCCCCAGACGGCACGCTGTTAAGTAAGTTCCAGGAAGCGGGGCGGGGCACTTCGGGCTTCACTGGCAACACCTTCGCTAGCGACACCAGCCACACGCTCAAGTTCTTCTACTTGGAGCGTGGCGCCACCGACTCCAACATGAAGCTCAAGTACAACCTCGTGACGGTTCCCGAGTCCGACATCATCAAGTTCGACCAGGACGGCAAGTTCGTACAGGGTGCCGAGTTCAAGCTCTATAAGACCGACAAGGACTTCAAGACCGTGGGCGAGCTCATCGGCTCCGGTACCACGGACGAGGCCGGCCACCTAACGCTCACGAACGACGTGGACAACGGCGTCATCAACTTCGACGATCTCTACAACAAGGATCACGACAACAACAAGTACTACCTCCTGAAGGAGACGCACGTACCCGAGGGATACCGCTCGAGTCTCGCGGCGACGGGTGGTAGCATGCAGCTCGAGTACGTGCCCGCGAGCGCTGAGAACGGCGCGGGCGGCGTCATCATCAACCGCGGCGGTATGGACGCGGGCAGCGTCGTGTGGAAGACCGGTGCGTTCGCCGCCGCGAAGGAGACCATCACCGCGCCGTCGACCGTGTACAAGGCAAATAATGACCTGACGAAGTCCGACAAGACCGTCAATCTGGACTCCGGCATACTGTTCGCTGTGGTGCTCAAGCGCGACAAAAGCGCAGGCACAGGTATCAAAGATCCGAGCAATTGGTACGCCGTGTCGGGCGACCCATCGACGGGAGCGGGATACACCCTCGCCAAGGAGCCGGGCATGACCGGTGCTATCGAGGCGGCGAAGAAGGACCTGCACGCCTTCACGCTCAACACAAGCGGCCAGTACCAGGTAGAGATTCAAAATCTGCCCGGTGACATCTCCAAGTACTACTACCTGCTGAGCGGTGATGCCCGCAAGGATGCCGAGTACACGGTGGCCATCTACCACACAACGGCGAGCTCGATCGGCGACGCGACGCCTGAGAACACAGTCCACGTGTACAGCGACGACATCGCAGACGGCACGAACTTCAAGCGGCAGTTCGCCACGCGCCTGCTCGTCACGAACATCCAGAATCGCCTGTTCGTGCAGAAGACCGATACCGAGGGTAAGCCCGTTGACGGGGCGAAGTTCGGCCTTTACAAGTCCACCCAGGTGACTACGGATGCGAACGGCAAGGCCGTGCTCGATGGCGACCAGGCCCCCTACGACACCCTGACGACGAGGTCGGTCGCCAACCCGGTCAAGCTCGAAGGGGCGGGCGTATTCCCGTCTACGAGCGACAGTAGCGAGCCGCTCGTGAAGGGTACCTACTTCCTGAAGGAGGTCTCGGCGCCCAATGGCTTCCTGCTTAATGACAGGCTCATCAAGGTGATTGTGGACGATTACGGCGTCCACGCCGATGCTGGTACAGTTGATGACGGCGTTTCGACGTTCGTGGGCGTGGGCTCGCTCATGAAGAGCCTGGGCCAGTTTGGCGCAGAGGGCGACATTGACAACACGCTCACGTGGATCAAGGGTGTGCGGCAGACCTCGAATGGTGTGACCGATACTGACGGTAATCTGTCGTGGAGCAATGTCGATCCCGCCGGTGCCGGCGACACGGTGCACCTCAAGTACGATGCCAACGGACGTGTCTACCAGTATGGGCCCACCGAGGAGGGCAAACCCTACCGCCTGGAGACCGAGACGGGCTGGATACGTATGGGTATCACCCAGGACGAGCAGCCCAAGGGGACCAAGTCGAAAGGTGCCCGTGCCGATCTGCGCGACATGAACAACCTGAATGCCCTGTTTACGGGCGCCACCTGCGTGCGCGTGGCTAACAAGCGCGAGGCGAGCCTCGAGGTGACGAAGAAGGTTGACGTGCCCGATGGACTGACGGGCAATAAGGATGCGGAGTTCACCTTCAAGTTCACCGTGCCCAAGGGGAAGACGTATAAGGCTGCAGTCTTCGAGAAGGCGGGCGCGGCCGATGAGAAGCAGGTCGGCGATATGTTCGACCTGACGAACGGTCGCGAGCAGACCATCACGGCCGGCCAGACGATCCGCGTGTACGGCCTCGCCGAGCACGACGCCTACACGGTGCAGGAGCTGACCGGTACGGACAAGATGCCGGCCGGCTTCACGCTGACCAAGCGCGAGCAGGGCGGCAACGCCCTGAGTGGCGAGGGCGACAGCATCTCCGGCACGATCGCAAAGCAGAACGCCGACGGCACACTGGTCGACGCCAACAAGCTGGTATTCACGAATACCTACAGCGTAAAGTCGCCGGTGACGCTCACCAATGCGTTCTGGGCGCAGAAGGTGCTCCAGGGCCGTGACTGGAAAGATGGCGATAGCTTCAAGATTTACCTGCGCGCGGACAAGGGCACGCCGATGCCCGACGGTGCCGAGAATGCACCCGTGAGTGGTATGAAGCAGGTTGTGAAGACCGTTGAGAACGGGGACAAGTTCGACTTCGGCGAGATTGAGTACACCAAGCCCGGCACCTACACCTATCTCATCGCCGAGGCCACGCCGTCTCAAAACGACGCTAGCTGGCTGCCCGGGTTCGGGTATTCAAGCGCTTCCTACCGCGTCACGGTGACGGTGAGCGATAACGGCGACGGCACGCTGTCGCAGCCGGCAGTCAAGATGGAGCAGACCTACACCGACGACGGCGTGAGCCATGAGGACAACCCGATCAAGGTCGCTGACAAAATCGCCAAGATCACGAACACCTATAACACCGATGAGAAGACCATCTCCTTCAACGTGCAGAAGACGTATGCCGACCAGTCCGGTGCAAATCCGCTTGTGAAGGATAAGTTCACGTTCCAGCTCGAGGCACTCGGCGGGATGAAGAATGATGCCGTGCCGAGTGGAGCCATCGATTTCGGCAAGCTCGCCACCTCCTACAGCGTCGGTGCCAGCAAGGTCCCCATGCCTAAGGGGTGCACGTCCACCACGACCACGGCGAAGAACGATGACGACGGTATCGCTGCGTTCCCGCAGATCACCTATACGATGGAGAGCGAGAACCTCACCTACGTGTACAAGGTGACCGAGGTCAAGGATTCCGATACATCGACGTCCAGTGGCATGGGCTACGACGATACGGTGTACTACGTGCTGGTGAAGAACCAGCAGGTTGATAACGAGTCTGGGACGGGTAAGTGCCTGTCCTCCACGGTCACGTATTGGAAGGCCGACGGCACGCAGCTGACGGACGCCAACGGATACATCCCGTTCAAGAACACCTACACGGTGACCCAGGCGACGTCGGCGCCGGTTAACGTGCAAAAGACGTTCACCGGGCGCGCGTGGGAGACGAGCGATACGTTTGATTTCACACTGACGCCGGCGGATGACGCCACGACGAAAGCGGTTAAAAACAAGGTCGTTATCCAGAGGAAGGCTACCGACTCCGATGAGACCGGCGATCTGACGACTAAGGTTGAGATCGCAGGCGCCGGTGACGCGACGCGTTCTGCAACCTTCGGTGCGGGCGACCTGGTGTTCACCAAGTCGGGCACGTATACGTTCAATGTGAACGAGACGAAGCCGACCGACGCGGATAAGACTGGTATTGCGTATGACGGCCATACGTCCACGGTGACGTACACAGTGACCGATATCGAGAACGGCAAGCACACCGGTAAGCTGACCGCGTCGGTTGCGTACGACAACAAGCAGGCGACGACGGATGCCGACCGGCAGGTGACGGACGCCGCCGCGTTCACCAACATCTATGCGGCCTCTGGTACCTACGCGGGCATCGATGTGACCAAGACTCTGGTTGGTACCCCGCTGAAGAATGGCATGTTCCCGTTCACCATCGAGGCGATGACGTATAACGGTACGACGGCCCCGGAGCCGGCTGATACCGATAAGTCGTTCAAGAACACCGTGGGCAAGGATGACGGTAACGATACGCAGACCGCCACGATGTCCGGCAAGCTGAAGATGAACTTCACGCAGCTGAGCTACAACAAGGTGTATGTGTACAAGGTGTCTGAGGTGCATGGCGCCAACGCTGGTGGATACACGTATGACACCGAGTACCCCGGTGACGCCTACGTGCTCATTGCGGTGAAGCCGAATCCGGACAACAAAGGCCAGCTCTACACCGAGACGACCATCGTGAAGGGCCCGGACGTGACGGCGCTCGTTGGCGAGAACGACAACGTTGATGCGCTGACGGCCGAGGCGATTAAGGGCCTCGATACCACGACCAACTACGTGCAGACGGTCTCGAGTCGCGATGCGAAGCCCGCTACGCCTATCGTCCCGTTCAAGAACAGTTACAAGTCAGACGCCAGCGACGAGCTGACCCCGCAGGTGACGAAGAAGATCTCCGGTGTTGAGAGCACGGAGAAGGCGTTCTCGTTCACGCTGACCGCCACGGAAGAGACACAGCAGAAGATCGCCGCCGGCGACTTGGGTGTGTCGGACGACCTGGCGGGCGACGCGCACGCGGAGTCCAAGGCCACGAAGGACAAGATTATCAAGGACAAGGGCCAGACGGTCGACTTCTCGAATATGACGTTCAACAAGGCGGGCGAGTACACGTTCACGCTCACCGAGGTGCACAACGCTGATGATGATCCCGCAGCGGACGGCGTGCAGAACGCCGGCTGGACGATGGACGCCTCGACCTATACCGTCACGGTAAGGGTCGAGGATAAGGACGCCAAGCTGACCGTCACGGGCGTGACGGTGAAGAAGGATGGTGACGCTGAGGCCAAGCCCATCAAGGCTGAGGTCAAGGACGGCAAGGTGAACCTCGCCACCTTCAACAACACCTACGACGCAAAGGGTTCCGTAATCCTGACGGCGACCAAGACCATCAAGGTTGCGGACGGCTTCGACCACACGACGGAGCCCGCGGACGGCGAGTTCACCTTCGACCTGAAGGACGCTGCCGGCAACGTGCTCGACACCGCGAAGAACGATGCAAACGGCAAGGTCAGCTTCACGCGCGAGTTCCAGCTCTCCGACTTGGACGGCGCCGCGAGCAAGGACTTCACCTACACCATCGTGGAGCAGCCGGGCGCGGAGCCGGGCATGGTCTATGACAGCCATCCCCTCACCTATACGGTGACGGTCACGGACGGCGGGAACGGAGCACTGAATGCGAAGGCGATCGTGACGAGCGCATCCGGCTCGGATACCTTCACCAACACCTACCAGCCGGCCGCGACCGGCCTGGCCCTCGGTGCGCAGAAGAGCTATGTGAAGAAGGACGACAACACGCCGATCGTCCCCAAGTGCGGCGAGTTCACCTTCGATGTGTACGAGGGCAACCTGACGGCTGAGCAGCTTGCCGGGGCCAAGCCCGTCCGGACCGCGACCAACGGCGCGGACGGAAGTGTTAACTTCGACGCCTTCTCCTACGCGAAGCCGGGCACGCACGAGTACACCATCGTGGAGCGGAAGGGTGATCTGGCCTACGTGACCTACGACGCCGCGGTGCACCATGCCGTGGTGACGGTTGCGGACAATGCCGGCACGCTGCAGGCGAGCGTCGCCTACGACGGCACGAATGTCACGAAGCCCAGCTTCACCAACACCTACGAGGCACAGGCGACGGACTCCGGCGCGATCGCCCTCACCAAGAGCGTTGACGTGCACGACGGCAGCTATCAGCTAAAGGCGGGAGACTTCGCCTTCGAGCTGGTGGGGTCTGACGGCTCGGTGATCCAGACCCAGAAGAACGATGCGCACGGCAAGGTTGCCTTCGACAAGCTGACCTTCGACCATGCGGGCACCTTTACCTACACGGTCCGCGAGGTGCAGCCGACGGGGGACGCGCCGGGCGTGCCGGGCGTGACCTACACCGGCAAGACGTACACCCTGACCTACGTGGTGAAGGACAACAACGACGGCAAGCTGGTGGTAGAGAGCTCTACGGTGAAACCGAGCGAGGGCACCGAGAACGGCGTCACCCCCAATACCATGACGTTTGCGAACAGCTACCAGCCGGGTCAGACCTCCTACCAGATCTCTGGCACCAAGGTGCTTGAGAATGCCGACCCGGCCACCACGCGGACGCCCGCCGATGGCGAGTTCACATTCGCGCTGATTGACGTGGCCACCGGGCAGGAGATCGACCGGACCACGAACGTGGGTAAAGCGTTTACCTTCAAGGCCATCTCGTACACCGCAACTGGTTCGCATGCGTACCAGGTGAAGGAGGTTGCGGGCCAAGATGGCACCATCACTTACAGCGATGCGGTGCTGGACGTAACGGTGAACGTGACCGATGACGGCAGCGGCCAGCTGACCGCGACGGCGAACAAGACGGCTGCGGATCTGACCTTCACCAACACCTACACGCCGACGGCAACGACGGCGACGATTACCGGAACGAAGGCTCTGACCGGCCGCGACCTGGCCGAGGGTGAGTTCTTCTTCGACCTGAAGGACGCCGACGGTAACGTGGTGCAGACGGTGCAGAACGGCGCCGACGGCACGTTCGGCTTCGCGCCGCTGCAGCTGGACAAGGTGGGGACGTACGTCTACACCGTGTCCGAGCGGGCAGGGGCGACGGCGAACGGCGTCACCTACGACACGACGGTCTTTACCGCGACGGTGACGGTGACGGAGAATGCGGAGACGCACGCGCTGGAGGCGCAGGTTGCCTACAGCAAGGGCGGCAAGGCTGCGGATGCGGTGGCGTTCAGCAACAGTTACGCGCCGGCCGCGACTGAGGTGAAGCTGGGGGCCTCCAAGGTGCTGAGCGGCGAGGACCTGAAGGAAGGGCAGTTCTCCTTCCAGCTGAAGGATGCCGACGGCAAGGTGCTGCAGACCGCAAAGAACGCGGCGGACGGCACGGTGGGCTTCGAGGCGATCTCGTACGACAAGCCCGGAACGTACGCCTACAGCATCTCCGAGGTGGACGACGGTCAGAAGAACGTGACGTACGACGCGGCCGAGCACCGGGTAACGGTGACGGTGACGGACGACGGTGCGGGCCATCTGGTGGCGACGGTAACCTATGACGGCGCCGTGGCGCCGGTGTTCAAGAACACGTACACGCCGCCGACCACCCCGCCGACGGAGCCGCCCACCAATCCGCCGAGCAAGTCACCGGTGCCGAAGGAGGAGAAGCCGGGTCTGCCGTATACGGGCGATACCAGCTTGTCGCCGATGGCCCTGGGTGGCATCGCGGGCGGCGCGGTGGTGCTGATCGCCGCAGGCGCTATCCTGCGGCGCCGGAACCGGTAGCTACGGCGGCCGAGAAGGGCTTTGATTGAGGGCGGGTGGTCGCAGGGCGCGGCCGCTCGCCCTTTTTGGTGAAAGGCTATGTTAACCCGCCGTTTGCACGTCCGGCTCCAGATGGAACTCGTACTCCGGCTCCATCATCTTCTTCCGGATCTTTTCGTAGCGCCCGTCGTCGAGCTGCTCGCGCATGAGCGACGTCCTGTCCCCGACGCGTGCGGCCTCGCGCAGCCATCTGAACCACATCAGGCAGCTGTGGAGCCTGCGGGTCGATACGCCCTTGAACCTCTCGAGGAAGTGGCCGAGCGAACCCTGCGCTTCAGCATCCTCTGGACCGTGTCCCGCTCGTACCCAGTGAGCCTGCCGTGGGTCCTCGGGACCGCCCTCGCGGCGCCCTTCCCGCCCTTTCCGGACATGGCGTCCTCCGATCTCCCGGGGCCGGCCGATCCGGCCCTCAGGGTATCGGATTCCCAAATTTATCCGTATATGTGCGGATGAATGCGGGAGGCGTTCGGATGAAGTTGTATTCAAGGAAAGAGACTGACCCTTTGTCGCATTCCGTGCGGGTTATATGCAGGTATGCCTGCGCACGCTATCATGTATGGGTTAGACCGCAACTATGTACCTCATACGCGAAGGGATGCGCATGTATCTGAAGATCGACATGTTCTAGCTGGGCTTACCCCCGCAGTGGCGCCGCGCGCCCCATCAACTCTGCCGATTTTCGCCTTCACGCACATAAAGGAGTCCCGCCATGCGCGACAAGCTCGAAAAGATCATTAAGGCCTACGAGGAGCTCGAGAAGAAGCTATCTGACCCGGCCGTCGCCTCCGATATCAAGGAGTTCACGCGTCTCAACAAGGAGTACGCGCACCAGTCCGACCTCATTGCCGCCTCGCGCGAGTACATCGGCGCGCTCGATGACATCGAGGCTGCCAAGGAAATGCTGCACGATACCACCGATGCCGATGAGAAGGAGATGCTCCAGATGGACATCTCCGAGAATGAGGCCAAGCTCCCCCAGCTCGAGGAAGACATCAAGTACATGCTCATCCCGAGCGACCCCAACGACGACAAGAACACCATCGTCGAGATCCGCTCCGCCGCCGGTGGCGACGAGGCGGCCATCTTTGCCGGCGACCTGTACAAGATGTATCAGCGCTTTTGCGAGTCGCGCGGCTGGAAGACCACCGTGCTCGACTCCAGCCCCAGCGAGGCCGGCGGCTTTAAGTCCATTGAGTTCAAGGTCGAGGGCGACCGCGTTTACTCCGTTATGAAGTACGAGTCCGGCGTGCACCGCGTTCAGCGCGTCCCCAAGACCGAGTCCCAGGGCCGCATTCAGACCTCCACGGCTACCGTCGCCGTACTTCCCGAGGCTGAGGAAATCGACGTCCAGATCAACCAGTCCGACCTGCGCATCGACACCTACTGCGCTTCGGGCCCTGGCGGTCAGTGCGTTAACACCACTTATTCCGCCGTGCGCATCACCCACCTGCCCACCAACACCGTGGTGCAGTCGCAGGAGCAGCGTTCCCAGATCCAGAACCGCGAAGTCTGCATGCAGATGCTGCGCGCCCGTCTGTACGAGATGGAGCTCGAGAAGCAGCAGGCAGAGCTTGGTGCCGAGCGTCAGAGCCAGATCGGCCATGGCAACCGTTCCGAGAAGATCCGTACCTACAACCAGCCCCAGGACCGCGTGACCGATCACCGCATCGGTTTCAACTCCACCTACAACGGCGTCCTTCTGGGCGATCAGCTCGGCACCGTCATCGAGGCACTCGCCGCCGCCGAGCGTGCCGAGAAGCTGGCACAGGCTGTGTAGGTTCCGCCGTTCTACCGAACGGCGGACCAGCCGACGCTGCGCGGGCCGCATTTGGACAATCTGACGTTCAACTTCAAGGGCGCGACCAGAAGGTCAGCGCCCTTTCGTTTTCAAGACTTTAGTCTGCTGGCCGCGCAGCGGCCAGCTTTAAACCACCCGCTACGCGGGTGGAGACGAACGGCTTTACAAAGCCACCCCTCCGACCGATATTGACGATTGTTCAGGCCGTCAAGAATTCGAGTCGAAGGGGTGGTCGCCATGGCCCAGAAGGCCTACAGCCTTTCCCACACGAAGTGGATGTGCAAGTACCACATCGTGTTCACGCCGAAGTATAGGCGCAAAGTGATCTACAACCAAATCAGGAGCGACATAGGGGAGATCCTCAGGAAGCTGTGCGAGTACAAGGGGATCGAGATAATCGAGGGGCACCTGATGCCCGACCACGTGCACGTGCTGCTGGCGATCCCGCCGAAGTACAGCGTCGCGAGCGTCATGGGCTACCTGAAGGGGAAGAGCTCGCTGATGATATTCGACAGGCACGCCAACCTCAAGTACAAGTTCGGCAACAGGAAGTTCTGGGCGGAGGGCTACTACGTGTCCGCCGTCGGCCTTAACGAGGCGACGATCGCCAAGTACATCAGGGAGCAGGAGTCCCACGACATCGCGCTGGACAAGCTGAGCGTGAAGGAGTACGAGGACCCCTTCAAGAGGGGGTGATCCCGCCGGTTCGACCGGCGCGCCACGGGTCAAGATGCACTAGGCCTGGACGAAGTCCGGGCCCGCGCCTTTAGACGCGAGCCCGGGGCCCGTGGGTTATACCCTAAGAGCAAACCACCCTTTTTAAGGGTGGTTCTGATTTCACGTCACCTTGTCTCAAATGCGACCCGCTCGCTGGCATTGTCAAGACATCGGCGTTATCTTGGTTGGCACTTGAATGATCCCTTGGGGACGGAGGAAAACGGATCATTCTGCATCGATGCGGTGCCAGTGATCCGTTTTCCTCCGTCCCCTACGGATCATTTTGGGAAATTGCTATGTTGGTTTATTTGGGCTGACTTGGTAGCCTATGGGCCATTTACCTGCTTAAAGCGTCGGTCGATTACCAAAATAATGCTCAAAAAATCGTCCAAGAAGTCGCGGGGCGATTTTTGATGGGTCGTGCGTCAAGCGATGTGGCAAGTTCTTGGTTAGATATTGGTCAGTTTTGGGCAACCTTGCCAAAAGCTTGACGAATGCAGATTTAGACGTCGACGAATGAACATTTTAGGCAGGTTCCAAGCAAAATTCTGGGCTGATTCTCGATAATCGCCTTCAATCGCCCCTTGCCATGCGCTGGCCTCGCGTACAATCTGCTCCGACATTCGCGCGCCGTCCGGCGCTTAAGAGGGGAGGGCCCCATGGCAAACGAGATCTGGACCATCAAGCGTTGTCTCGAGTGGACCAAGGAGTACCTGGCCGAGCGCGGCGAGGAGCACCCCCGTCTTTCTGCCGAGTGGCTGCTGTGCGCCGCCACGGGCCTGGCGCGCATTGACCTATATATGCGTATGGACGAGACGCTTAACGCGGCCCAGCTCGAGACCATGCATGCGGCCGTTGTCCGCCGCGCTAAGGGCGAGCCGCTGCAATACATCACGGGCAGCACGCAGTTTCGCATGATCGACGTCGCGTGCGCCCCCGGTGTGCTCATTCCGCGCCCCGAGACCGAGATGCTCGTCGAGGAAGTCCTCAATTATCTGGATGCCGAGGTGCTGAGCCCCGAGGCTGCTGCCCGTCAGCGTGTTGAGCTGCCTTGGAACGATGAGGTCGAGGAGGCACGCAAGGCCGAGGCCGCGCTGGCAGACGAACGGGCGACCGCCGAGCGCCGTGCCGCTAACCTGACGGCTGCCGATGAGGCGGCGCTAGGCGGCGATGTACTGGGCAGCCGTGCCTATGCCGAGGAACTGGCCGACCGCGAGGCCGAGGAAGCCGCCGCGCAGGCAGCAGAAGCCGAAGCGGCAGAAGCAGAGGCCATGGAAACCCCCGAGCCCGAGCTCGACGAATACGGCATCGCCATCGAGGGTGCCGGCCAGGAGACGGCTTCGGCTCAGGATGCCGCTGCGCCTGCCCCAGCCGAGCCCCGTATCGCCCGCGTTCTCGAGGTCGGCTGCGGCACGGGTTGCATCTCGCTCTCCCTTGCCTGGGAGCGCCGCGGCCACGTTACCTGCACCGCCACCGATATCGAGCCGCGCGCCATCGATCTGGCCACCAAAAACCGCGACGCGCTCGGCCTCACGGCAGATGAGGTTGCCTTTAGTCTCACCAACCTGGTGAGCTCCATTCCCCGCGAAGAGTGGGGCACCTTCGACGTGCTCGTTTCCAACCCGCCCTACATCCCGACCGGCGTCATGCGCTCGCTGCCGCACGAGGTCAAGGACTTTGAGCCCGACTTGGCGCTCGAGGGCGGTGCCGACGGCCTGGACATCTTCCGCCGTCTGCTCAATGCGGCGCCTTACATGCTGCGCGCCGGCGGCCTGTTTGCCTGCGAGCTCTACGAGGGCGCCCTCGATGCCGCGGCCGAGCTCTGTCGCCAGGCAGGCCTTTCGGACGTGCGTATCGTCCACGACCTCACCGATCGTCCCCGCATCGTTCGAGCCATCGTCACCGAGCCCAAACAGCGTATTTAAGCTGAATAAATAGACATTTGCGCAAGTTTGTCCTTGCAATATACCGTAAAACTTCTACTATAGAAGGAGAAAGGTATGTCAAATCAGCTGCATCGGTACCGTATCGTGCTTGATTACATTGAACCTTGGCTTGATGAGCAGGATGAAGCTACGCTGAAGCAGATTTATGCAGACCTTTTGGTGCTCGAGAAGGAAGGTCCCAGCCTTGGTCGTCCGCTGGTTGACCGCGTAAAGGGCTCGAAGCTTCATCATTTAAAGGAGCTGAGAGTGACGTCGTGTGGTGGGCAGGTGATTCGCATCCTCTTCGCCTTTGACCCCAAGCGCCAGGCGGTATTGCTATTGGCGGGTGATAAGTCGCGAGCGGGATCGTCAAGGGCAAAATGGAACGGTTGGTATGCGATCAACATTCCAAGGGCCGAGCAAATATACCGTCGCCACGTAAGGAGGCTCGATCGAGATGGAACTGCATGAGTATATGGAATCTCGCGGGATAACACGCGACTCCATTACCGCCGAGCAGGAGAGGACTCGCGATCGTATCGAAGCCTATAAGCTTGCTCAGATTCGCAGGTTAAAAGATCTAACACAGGCGTCGGTCGCCCAGTCGATGGGCGTTTCTCAAAAACGTGTATCCGAGCTCGAGCGTGGGGAGTTGGGTTCGATGAGGCTCGACACGCTGAGCAGGTACGCAGAGAGCCTCGGCGGAAAACTGGTTGCAAGCATCGAGTTTCCCGATCGTACCGTTACGCTTGCGCGCTAAAAATCTTCAATTAACCCCCTCACTTTCACCGACTACTAGAGCCGCTCACCAAACCAACATGCACTCTGGCCAAATAGGTTGAACGTTTCGTGCGAGAATGCCCCTCAGTAAACTAACTTTCACCAGAGCGTAAGGGGCTGGCATACACATGCAGACGGTCTATCGGGTATACGAGGGAACGCGCGAGCCGCATCGGCTCGCCGTCGAGCGCACGGCCGAGGTGCTCGGCCGCGGCGGCCTGGCCTTGATCCCGACCGAGACCGTCTACGGTGTCGCCGTGGCAGTCAACGCCTTCTCGGACGCCGTGCTCCAAGATACAAGCGAATTCCCATCGTGGCCGCGCGATCCGCAGGCTGTCGTCAATGGCGCCGCGGTCCCTGCGCTCGGTACCGGCTACCGCCGCATCTTTACCCTCAAGCAGCGCAAGCTCACCCAAACGGTCGCCTGGCTGGTTGATAATGCCGAAGCACTCGACCTCTATGGCGTGGATATCCCCGAAGAGGCTCGCGTACTCGCACGACGATGCTGGCCGGGGGCCCTGACTATTGTGGTCAAGGCGGCCCCCTGCGTGCCGACCTTTATGCGTGCCGCCGACGACACTGTGGCTCTTCGCGCGTCGGCCTCGCCTGTGGTCCAAGCGCTCATCCGCGCCTGCGGCAGCCCTCTTGCCTGCACCAGCGCTAACACGCATGGCGCGCCCGCGCCGGCAAGTTTTGTCACGGTGGAGGAGCGCATCCTGGAGGGGGTCGATGTGGCCGTCGACGCCGGTGAGACCCCGTGTCGCGACGCCTCGACCATCGTGTCGTTCCAGCACGGCGGGCTCCAGATCCTGCGCCAAGGCGCACTTCCCGCATCAGAGATCGAGCGGGTCCTGTCCGACCCGATGCAATAGAAAGGTGTAAGCGATGTCGTTGAATCTGGGTAGCCTGGGCATGGAAGATGCCTCGTTTGACTTTGGCGGTTCCTACACCATGGCGCTCGACTGCGGCACCACCTCGGTACTTGCGACCATCGTCGACGAGTACGGATGCATCGTCGCGCAGGCACGTCGCAGCGTCAAAACCAGCTTCCCACGTCCCGGTTGGGTAGAGCAAGACCCCATGACGGTCCTTGCCAGCCAGATCGCCGTCATGATGGAAGTCCAGTTTAAGAGCGGTATCCACTCCGACCGCATTGCCGCCATCGGCATCTCCAACCAGCGCGAGACCACGGTGGTCTGGGACCGCGTGAGCGGCCAGCCCATCTATAACGCCATCGTATGGCAGTGCCGCCGTACCGCGCCGGCAATCGACGCGTTAGTTGAACAGGGTTGCGAGGAGCTGGTGCGCTCCCGCACGGGACTCACGCTCGACCCGTATTTCTCGGCCTCCAAGGTGCAGTGGATTCTCGACAACGTCGACGGCGCACGCGAGAGCGCGGCGGCGGGCGACCTCATGTTTGGCACCATCGACACCTGGCTCATCTACAACCTCACCGGCGGCCAGGTCTTTGCCACCGACTACACCAATGCCAGCCGCACGGCACTCTTTAATATCCATACGCTCGATTGGGACGACGATCTACTGGCGCTCTTTGACGTTCCACGTTCCATGATGCCCGAGGTTCGTTGGAGCTCGGGCGACTACGGCCGCGTCGCGAGCGATATCATGACCAACATGCCACCCATCATGGGCGTGGCGGGCGACCAGCAGGCGTCGCTGTTCGGCCACTGCTGCTTCCATCCCGGCCAGACCAAAAACACCTATGGCACGGGTTGCTTTATGCTCATGAACACCGGCGACGAGGTCGTCGAATCCAAGAACGGTCTGGTCTCCACGATCGGTATCGCCGCGGACGGCAAGATCAGCTATGCACTCGAGGGCTCCATCTTTGCTGCCGGTTCCACCATGAACTGGCTTCGCAATAACATGGGCATCATCTCGAGCGTGAGCGAGTCGGCACAACTCGCCGCTTCGATTAACGACAACGAGGGCTGCTACTTCGTCCCCGCCTTTGCGGGTCTGGGCGCTCCCTGGTGGGACCCGCATGCCCGCGGTATCGTGTGCGGTCTGACCGGCGCCTCGAGCCGTGCGACCATCGTACGTGCCGCCTGCGAATCCATGGCATATCAGAGCTACGACGTGCTGCGCGCCATGGAGCAGGACGTGGGGCTTTCGATCGAGCGCCTGTCTGTCGATGGCGGTGCCTCGCGCAACGAGTTCATCATGCAATTCCAGGCCGACCTGCTGGATATCCCCGTGCTGCAATGCGAGACGGTGGAGACCACGGCAATCGGCGCCGCGTACTTGGCGGGTCTTGCCGTCGGCTATTGGGAAGACCTGGAAGAGCTGGAGCAAAATGCCCAGATCGTTAGGACCTTCCTTCCCCACATGTCCGCCGAACGCCGCGAGAGCAATCTCGCTGGTTGGCGTGATGCCGTCAAGCGTTCGCTCAACACCGCTCAGTAGGGTTGCGACGACCTGCTCGATACAACAAACCGTTAAACTTATGCACGGCGCGCGGCAACAACGTCGCCATGCGCCTTGTCAGCAAGGCCATCTTCCGGCCGCAATGAAAGGGGCATCAACCCATGACCGTCACCTACGATACGTCCCGTGTGACCCTTGTCGATCACCCGCTCGTCCAGCACAAGCTGTCGATCTTGCGCGACAAGAGCACTGGCACCAACCAGTTCCGCCAGCTCGTGCGCGAGCTTGCGCTCTTTGACGGCTACGAGGCCATGCGCGACCTGCCCATGGAAGACGTCGAGGTCGAGACCCCCATCACCACCGCAACGTTTAAGCAGCTCGCCGGCAAAAAGCTCGCCATCGTTCCCATCCTGCGTGCGGGCCTCGGCATGGTCGACGGCATCCTCGACTTGGTACCCTCCGCTCGCGTGGGCCACATCGGTATGGAGCGCGACGAGGTCACCCACGAGCCGCACGAGTATTACTGCAAGATGCCCAAGGATATCGATCAGCGCATCTGCCTGGTTGTCGACCCCATGCTCGCCACGGGCGGTTCGGCCGAGATGGCCATCAGCTACCTGCGCGAGCGCGGTGTCAAGGATATCCGCATGCTGTGCATCGTCGCCGCGCCCGAGGGTCTCAAGTCGCTGACCGAGAAGGACCCCGATGTGCATATCTATACCTGCGCTATCGATGACCATCTCAACGAGGCCGCCTACATCGTTCCCGGCCTGGGCGACGCCGGCGACCGCATCTACGGTACGCTCTAGTCGTTGGGCCTTGTCGGCTACGGTCACAAATACGAAGAAATGGTGCGCGCGGGCGAGCAAAAGTCGTCCACGCGCACTTCTGTTAACGGACGTTTTGCGCTGAGGGGTTCGAAAAAACGTATTACCGTACCTGCGGCATAAAGAAGGCCTTAAGAAAACGTACAGGTGCGTATTAACCGTTTGTTTTACGGTTGTACTTTAGCGATTGGCTCGTACAATAGTCACCAATGTTTGGCTGGGACTGTGCTGTGAGGCGTTAAAAAGGAAAGCGAGGAAGCCAGTGTTTCAGATAGTCGATCTGCTCGCTATCGTTGCAGGCGCCATCGCGGGCGCAATTGCCTTCCTTCCCTTTGTTTTTACGCTCAAGCCGGTTCTTGACGATAAACAGAATGCGGACATGCTCAAGGGCATGGTGAGCCTGGCGGTCTCGGCAGTCGCCCTGCTCGTCTTTACCTTGGTTGTGTTTGCGTTGTTCGGAGAGGCATTTCGCATGTTCCTCCTGGGCGAGGCGATCGGCTTCGTGGCCTTTATGGCCGCCTGCACGGTTCGCGTCGCCAAGGCGCTGCGAGATCCTCATGAGGTCGAAAGGTAAGTCGTGGAAATTTTTGAAAAGCTGCCTGATGAGATTAATCATCTGGTCAGCGAGTTCAGCTCCACCCCTGTCGTGGGCGATTTGAGCTGCGGCATCACGCAGTACTCGTTTTGGCTGATCGTCTCCACGATCGTGCTCCTGATCGTCCTGGCCGTGTTCAAGAAGAAGCAGACCCTGGTTCCCAAGGGCTTCTTCGTCAACGGTTTCGAGTACATCATCGAGTACGTCGAGAACGATATCGGCAAGGGCGTCGTGGGTGAGAACTGGAAGAAGCACTTCCCGTTCCTGTGCTCGCTTTTCCTGTTCATCCTGATCAATAACATGATCGGCCTGATCCCGGGAATGAAGCCCGGCACCGGCGCAATCGGCTCCACCGCCGCGCTCGCCATTTTCGCCTTCGTGTACTTCATCTACTACGGATGCAAGGCTCACGGCGTGATCGGCTACATCAAGAGCCTCGCCCCGCAGGGCGTGAGCTTCCCGATGAACGTGCTCGTGTGGGTTGTCGAGCTATTCTCGACCTTCCTGCGCCTCATCACGCTCGCCGTTCGTCTGTTCTGCAACATGTTCGCAGGACACGTGGTCATGGGCTCGTTCGCCATCATGGCGAGCATGTTCATGCAGCCGCTGCTTCAGCAGGTTTCCGCGGCCCACGCCGTCGGCTCCCTGCCTTCGCTGGCCTGGCTTGCCATCCTCATCCTGATCTATGCGATCGAGCTTGTGGTCGGCGCCATCCAGGCTTACGTCTTCACGGTCCTTACCGCCGTGTATGTCTCCGAGGCAGAGGAGGTCGCGGAGGAGGAGTAGTCTTCCGTTCGCGCCTTAAAGGTAAGGCAATTCGTTAAACCGCCGGTGCCCGTACCCATGGAGCCCGGCAGTTATAAAAAGGTTATCCTGCGTGAAATAAGACACGCACGACAAAGGAGGAATCGTGGGAGTTATCGGTTACGGTCTCGGTGTTATCGGCGCTGGTCTTGCTATCGGCCTGTCTGCTCTGGGTGCTACGGGTGCTATGGCCCGTCAGCCTGAGGTCCAGGGCCGCGTGTTCACCGTCTTCATCATGGGCTCCGCTTTCGGCGAGGCTCTGGCTCTGATCGGCTTCGTTGTCGCGCTGATCGTTAAATAGCACGGAGCGTCAAGTATGAATCTTTCATCCCAGAAGAGCGCGATCGCACTCTCCGCGTCCGCGGCCGCGCTGCTCATGCCGGTTTCCGCGTTCGCCGAGGACGGCGCCGCCGGTGCGGACATCCTCATCCCTAAGATGGCGGAGTTCATCCCGGCGCTTATCGCCTTCCTGATTATCTGGATCGTGCTGGCCAAGGTCGCCCTGCCGGGCATCATGAAAACCATGGAGGAGCGCGGCAAGAAGATCGAGGAGAGCCTCGACGAGGCCGAGAAGACCAAGCAGGAGGCTATCGCCAAGCGCGCTGAGTCCGACTCGATCGTCACCGACGCCCGTCGTCAGGCTGCCGACATCGTTCTCGAGGCCCGTAAGGACGCCGAGTCCGAGCGTGCCCGTATCATCGAGGCTGCTCACAAGGAGGCCGAGGAGATCATCGCCAAGGCCCATACGACCGTCGAGGACGAGCGCAAGTCCATCTACGCCGGTGCCGCGAGCTCCATCGCCGACCTGTCCGTTGCCGTCGCCACCAAGATCGTGGGCGAGGCACTCGAGGACGATGCCGAGCAGAAGAAGCTCATCGAGCGCTACATCCAGGAAGCAGGTAGCCTGAATGCCGACTAGCCGCTATCAGGACAAGGTACTCGAGACCTACGCGCGCTCCCTTTTGGAAGCCGCCAAGGCCGAGAACCATGTGTTCGAGGACCTCGAGATGATCGAGCGTCTGGCTTCTGCCAGCCCCGAGATCATCGCCGTGCTCGACACCATGTCCAAGCGCGACCAGCTCGACCTTCTTCCCAAGGTGGCAGCTGCCTTTAAGTATGTTGCCGAGGAAGACGAGGATGTAGTGGGCGTGACCGTCACCACGGCGATCCCGCTCGACGACGAGCTGCGTCAAACCATCACTAAGAAATGCGAGCAGGACTTCGGCCGCAAGGTATTCCTTATCGAGCAGGTCGACCCGTCTATCGTGGGCGGCCTGGTGCTCGAGGCCCGCGGCGAGCGTCGTGACATTTCCGTCAAGACGCAGCTGCGCATCGCGCAGGAGACCCTCGCAAACTCTGCTAATTCGTACGGAGGTGAAGCCTAATGTCCGAAACCCTCAATGCCCAGGATATCGCCAAGAAACTGCAGGAGCAGCTCACGAGCCTCTCCGCGACGGTCGATACGCATGAGGTTTCAACGGTCGACGAGGTAGGCGACGGCATCGCGCGCGTCTCCGGCCTCAAGAGCGCCATGGCAGGCGAGCTTCTGGAGTTCAAGAGCTCCGATACCGGTGAGACCGTCTTCGGTCTTGCCCAGAACCTTGACCGTGACGAGGTCGGCGCCGTTCTGTTCGGTGCCGTCGACTCCATCAAGGAAGGCGACGAGTGCCGCACCACTGGCCGCATTATGGATATCCCTGTGAGCCGCGCCATGCTCGGCCGCGTCGTCAATCCGCTCGGCCAGCCCATCGACGGCCTGGGCGACATCGTCGCCACGCACCGTCGCCCCATCGAGTTCAAGGCCCCCGGCGTCATCGACCGTACCCCGGTGTGTGAGCCGGTTCAGACCGGTCTGCTCGCTATCGACTCCATGGTGCCTATTGGCCGCGGTCAGCGTGAGCTCATCATCGGCGACCGTAAGACCGGTAAGACCGCCATCGCCATCGACGCTATCCTCAACCAGCGCGGCAAGGGCATGGTCTGCATCTATGTCGCCATCGGCCAGAAGGCTTCCACGGTTGCCAACATCCGCGAGACCCTTGCTCAGCACGGTGCGCTCGACTACACCATCATCGTTTCGGCCACCGCTGCCGATTCCGCCCCTATGCAGTACATCGCGCCTATGGCCGGTGCCGCTATCGGCGAGTTCTTCATGTACAACGGTGAGGACGGCAAGCCCGCCAGCGAGACCAACCCCGGTGGCCACGTGCTCGTCATCTACGACGACCTGTCCAAGCAGGCTGTGGCTTACCGTCAGATGTCGCTGACGCTGCATCGTCCGCCCGGACGCGAGGCCTATCCTGGCGACATCTTCTACCTGCACTCTCGTCTGCTCGAGCGTGCCGTCAAGATGTCCAAGAAGAACGGTTACGGCTCCATGACGGCACTGCCGATCATCGAGACCCAGGACGGCGACGTCTCGGCCTACATTCCGACCAACGTCATTTCCATTACCGATGGTCAGATTTACCTGCAGTCCGAGCTCTTCTTCCAGGGTCAGCGCCCGGCAGTCGACGTGGGCATCTCCGTGTCCCGCGTCGGTGGCGATGCGCAGACCAAGGCCATGAAGCAGGTCGCCGGCAACCTCCGTCTGGACCTCGCTTCCTATCAGGAGCTCGCTGGCTTTACCCAGTTCGGCTCCGACCTCGACGAGGCTACTCAGAAGCAGCTGACCCATGGTGCCCGCATGACCGAGCTCCTGAAGCAGCCGCGCTACAAGCCGTTCGAGGTTGGCGAGCAGATCGTTACGCTGTTCGCTGGCAACGAGGGCTTCCTGGATGACCTGGAAATCTCCGACGTGCTGCCCTTCCGTGCCGAGCTCATCGAGTACATGGACAATGGCTTTGGCTCGCTGCTCGACAAGGTTCGCGCCAAGAAGATTGACGATGACACCAAGGCTGAGCTCCTGCGCGTCATCGGCGACTTTAAGCAGCAGTTCATGGCTAAGCACCATGCCGATACGACTGGATCAGAGGAGAACTAAGCCCTATGGCCAACCTTCGCGACATTAAGAAGCGAATCTCCTCGGTTACCACGACCAAGCAGATCACGCGCACGATGGAGATGGTCTCTACGGCCAAGATCCGTCGTGCCCTCGATCGCTCCAAGCAGGCCGAGCCCTATAAGGAGGCGCTGACCGACGTCATGTTGACGGTCGCCGGCGACGCCTCCTGTTCGGGCACCGATCCCATGCTGCAGAAGCATGAGAGTGTCAAGCATGGCCTGATTGTCGTTATTGCCTCGGACCGCGGCCTTGCCGGCGGTTTCAATACGACGGTGGAGCGCACGGCCGAAAAGCTCGCCGCTTCTTGGGCGAACGACGGCATCGAGTGCGAGATCATCGCGTGCGGGCGTAAGCCGGCCACGTATTTCCGTGACCGCGCAAACGTTGTCATGCACTTTGAGGGCAACTCCTCTGAGCCCGATTTCAATCAGGCCCGCATGATCTCCTCTCATATCTGCGATGCGTATCGTGCCGGTGAGCTTGACCGTGTCGAGCTTGTCTACCACCACGCCAAGAACCGCGTGGATCAGGAGCTTCGCGTCGAGCATCTGTTGCCGCTCGACCCCGAGATGATCGCTATGGCCCACGGTCCGCGTAAGAACGAGACCGACGCCCCTAAGCGCATCTCGTCCACGTTCGAGTTCGTGCCCTCTCCCGAGCATGTTCTCGGCAAGCTTGTGCCGTCTTATATCCTGACGGTCATCTACCAGGCCCTGATCGATTCGGCGGCTGCTGAGCAGGGTGCACGCCGCAAGGCCATGCACTCCGCGACGGAAAACGCCACCGCGATCATCTCGACCCTTACCCGCACGTATAGTCGCGTGCGCCAGGCTTCGATCACGACCGAGATTAACGAGATCGTCGGCGGAGCCTCAGCATTGGAGGAACAGTAATGGCTAATAACACCGTAAAGCTTGCGGTCGAGGAAGCCACCAAGAAGACGACTGCCGGTGATGGTCGCATCGTGCGAATCATCGGCCCTGTCGTCGACGTCAAGTTTGACGGCGCGGTGCCCCCGATCTACAACGCGCTCACGGTCGAGGCCGAGACCCCGATCGGTCATCTGAGCACGATCCTCGAGGTCGAGAGCCAGCTTCCGGGCGGCGTCGTCCGCACGGTCGCCATGTCCTCGACCGACGGCCTGCAGCGCGGCCTCATCGCCACCGATACCGGTGAGCCCATGAAGATGCCCGTTGGCCCCAAGACGCTCGGCCGCATTTGGAACGTCATGGGCAAGCCCGTCGACGGCAAGCCCATGCCCGAGGTGGAGGAGTTCTACCCCATCCACCATGCAGCGCCCCGTTTCGACGAGCTCACCACCAAGACCGAGATTTTCGAGACCGGCATCAAGGCCGTCGACCTGCTCGAGCCCTACATCCGTGGCGGCAAGACAGGTCTGTTCGGCGGCGCCGGCGTCGGCAAGACCGTTCTGATTCAGGAGCTCATCAACAACCTCGCCCAGGAGCACGGTGGTACCTCGGTGTTCACCGGCGTCGGCGAGCGTACCCGCGAGGGCACCGACCTGTTCCTCGAGATGAGCGAGTCTGGCGTTATCGACAAGACCTGCTTGGTCTATGGTCAGATGAACGAGCCGCCCGGAGCGCGTCTGCGCATCGGTCTGGCCGGCCTTACCACCGCTGAGTACTTCCGCGATCGCGGCCAGGACGTTCTGCTGTTCATCGACAACATCTTCCGCTTCTCCCAGGCAGGTTCCGAGGTTTCCGCACTGCTGGGCCGTATGCCGTCCGCCGTTGGTTACCAGCCCACGCTGGCAACCGAGATGGGCGACCTCCAGGAGCGCATTACCTCGACCAAGACGGGCTCCATTACCTCCGTCCAGGCTGTCTACGTCCCCGCAGACGACCTGACCGACCCGGCGCCTGCCACGACGTTTACGCACCTCGACGCCACCACGGTTCTTTCGCGTAGCATTTCGTCGCTCGGCCTGTTCCCGGCTATCGACCCGCTCGCATCTTCCTCCGACGCTCTCGATCCCTCGATCGTCGGCGAGGAGCACTACCGTGTCGCCGTCAAGGTCCAGGAGCTCCTGCAGGAGTACTCCGACCTTCAGGACATCATCGCCATTCTGGGTATGGACGAGCTGTCCGAGGAGCAGCGCCTTACGGTCAACCGTGCCCGTAAGATTCAGCAGTTCCTCTCGCAGTCCTTCCACGTCGCCGAGAAGTTCACTGGCAATCCCGGTGTCTACGTTCGCGTCGAGGATACCGTCCGCTCCTTCGCCGAGATTGTCGACGGCAAGGCCGATGACCTGCCCGAGCAGGCTTTCCGCTATGCTTCCACGATTGAGGACGTGCGCGAGCGCGCCCGCAAGATGGGGGAGAAGTAGGTTATGCGTATCCGCATCGTGTGCCCCGTGAGCTGCGCCTATGAGGGCGACGCTGCGTTTGTGTCGATTCCGTCCACGGATGGCGAGTTTGGCGTTCTGCCTGCTCACTCCAGCGAGATCTGCACGATCGACCGCGGTTACGTTCGCGTTTCCGATAAGGCCATGGGCACTGTCGACCACACGTTTGCCGTGGCCGGCGGCTATGCCCAGGTTGCGGACGATGTCGTGACCGTTCTCGCCGAGCGCGCTTGCGATTTGGCGACCGTCGATGCCGACAAGCTTAAAGCTGATATTCAAGGTTTTGAAGAGAAGCTGGGTAATTTGTCGGAGGATGATGCACGCCGCGCCTACCTCTATAATGAAATCGCATGGTGTAAGCTCAAGCTTGCCCAATAGTCAAACGATTTAGCGTTCGACCATTTGCGAACACATCATGCCCGGGATGGCCCAGCCATCCCGGGCATGCTTTTTGAAAGGGTAGACTTTGGATATTATCCGCGTTGAGGGTGGCCACGCCATCGGAGGCTCCGTGCCCGTCTCGGGTGCCAAGAACTCCGCACTCAAACTCATGGCGGCAACGCTTCTGGCGCCGGGCAAGACGACGCTGCAGAACGTGCCCGATATTTCCGATGTCCACGTGATGGGCAAGGTGCTCAAGGGCATGGGCGCTACGATCGATGTTCTCGACGAGCACACGCTCGAGATTGATACCTCTCAGGTCGATTCTTGGGAGGCCCCCTACGAGCTCGTTGCCAAGATGCGTGCTTCCACCGCCGTGATGGGACCACTGCTGGGTCGCTTCCATCGCGCCAAGATCGCCATGCCGGGCGGCTGCAACCTGGGTGCTCGCAAGATCGATATGCACATTCTTGGTCTTGAGGCCCTGGGCGTTGAGTTCGATACCGCCCACGGTTACATCAACGCTAATGCGCCCCAAGGTCTGCGCGGTACCACCGTCACGCTCGAGTTCGCCAGTGTCGGTGCGACCGAGAACCTCATTATGGCATCCGTGCGCGCGCAGGGCACCACGGTTATCGACAATGCCGCCCGCGAGCCCGAGATCGTCGATCTCGCCAACATGCTCAACGAGATGGGCGCCAAGATTGTTGGCGCCGGTACGCCTGTCGTGACCATCGAGGGCGTGGAAGAGCTGCATCCTGTTACCCATCGCGTAGTGGGCGACCGCATCGAGGCTGGTACCTTTATCGTCGCCGGTGCGTTGATGGCCGACGATCGCGGTGTCGATATCACGGGCTTTTGCCCCATTCACTTGGGCATGGTGCTCAAGAAGATGGAGCTCATGGGTATCGACTGCGAGCGCGTCGAGGATGGCGTCCATGTGAACCGTGCCGAGCGTATCAAGCCGGTCGACATCCAGACGCTTCCGTTCCCCGGCTTCCCGACGGACATGCAGGCGCAGATTATGGTGCTCTCCGCCCTTGCCGACGGCAGTTCCGTTATTACCGAGAACATCTTCGAGAATCGCTTTATGTTTGCCTCTGAGCTGGTGCGCATGGGTGCCGACATTCGTATCGAGAGCCATCATGCCATGATTCATGGCGTCAAGGGCTTCTCGGGTGCACAGGTTACCTCGCCCGATCTGCGTGGCGGAGCGGCCCTCGTCGTAGCGGGCTTGATTGCCGACGGGACGACCGAGGTTTCGGCCATCCATCACATCAAGCGCGGCTACGAGCAGTTTGTCGAAAAGCTGCAGGCGCTCGGCGCGCATGTTGAGCATGCTACCGTCCCCGATCCCGTCATCTACTAATACAGGTTGCCTATGTTTAATAAAAAGCCCCTCGCGGATACCACCACCCGAAGACCCTCAACTGGTGCGCAGGCCAAGATCTACAGTCGCGATAACGTGGCTCGCTATTCCGAGCGAGCTCGCCAACGTCGTCGTAGCCACACGATTCGTCACGTCGCGCTCATTGTCGTGCTTGGCGTGCTGCTGAGTGCCACTACCGCTGCTGGCCTGTGGTTTGCCACCATTATGGGCAAGCTCGGCGATTCTAATGTCATTACCGACAATCTGCGTCGGGTTCTGGTTGACACCGATGAGGCAAAGGATCCGTTCTACGTGCTGCTTCTTGGCACCGACGGCCGTCCGGGCGAGGATACGTATCGTGCCGACTCGATTATCCTGGCACGCATCGACCCCACGCAAAAGCAGGCGACGCTCATTTCCGTTCCGCGCGACACCAAGGTCGAGTACAAGGGCGAGACCATGAAGATCAACGCCTGCCATACCGTTGGCGGCGCCGAGGCCATGGTCGAGGCGGTTAACGAGCTGTGCGGTGTTCAGATTTCCCACTATGCCGAGGTCAGCTTCGACGGTATGCAGGCGCTGATTGATTCGGTTGGCGGTATCGACATTAACGCAACCGATGATGTTGACGACCCCGAGCACCTGGATATTAAGATTACCGCCGGCCAGCAGCATATGGACGGTGCCACCGCCCTTACCTATGCCCGCTGCCGCTACACCTATGCCGACGGCGATTACACGCGCATGCGCCACCAGCGTCAGGTACTTGGCGCCCTTGCCAACCAGATTCTCAATAACTTCGATGCCACGAAGATCTTTGGCCTGGTTAATTCGCTGTCCGATATGCTCGTAACCGATATGAGCGTTCAGGATATCGTGGCTACGGTCAACGCCATGCGCGGTATGGATGTCGACGGTATCTACTCGGCCAACCTGCCCTCGTACGCCGACGACAGCACCATGATCGACGGTGTGAGCTACGTCTTTGTCTACGAGGACGAGCTCAAGGAAATGATGGAGCGCGTCGATGCCGGCAAGGATCCCAAGGGTCCCAACACCATGGGTCTTTCCGACGGTTCCAGCTCTACGATCGGCGACCTGAACAACAACACGTCTGACGATTACGCAAACGGTACCGCAACCTCATCGGTCAGCTCTGACGATTCCGATGACTCAAGCGATTCGAGCGATTCAAGCGATTCAAGCGATTCGGACTACTACGAAGAGCCCACCGGCGACGGCAACGGCTACGAAGCCAACTATTAGAGTTGCGCGGTTTTACCAAACCGCGTAACCGCTTGACGCTGCAAACCCGCCAGAGCGGCAATCTGCCTTTCAACTTCGGCGGCATGATCAAAAGATCAATGCTACCTCGTTTCAAGGCACCTTGCTCGCTCTGGCGGGTTTTCGCTGTCGGTGCCAAAACATCGGCGCAACACTTGGCACATGGGTAGTCATTGGGGATGTTCTTAAACGACTGGTCAAGGGGGACACTCTTGATGCACTTGGCACTTGGGGACGTTCCTTTTGTGCCGGCAGTTTGGGACACTCCTTGCGTTAAGAGGCTGGCGTGCGTCAACCTGTTCTCATTGCAGCAAAAAATCGCCCCGTTCTTGCTTGAGGACGGGGCGATTCGTCTTTTGGACTTGTGCAGCCAGGCTTATGCAAAGCGGGCGACGAGCTCCTGGAGCACGTCGGTCATCTTGACGAGCGAACTGACCGGGACGAACTCGTTGACGCCGTGGTAGCAATAGCCGCCGGTGGAAAGGTTGGGGCAGGGCAGACCGCGGAACGACAGCTGAGCGCCGTCGGTGCCGCCACGAATCGGCAGCACTTGGGGCTCAACGCCGCAGGCAAGGTAGGCTTCCTTGGCAACATCAATAAGCTCGGGATAGTCACGAACGATCTCGGCCATATTTCGATATTGCTGCTTAATCTCGACCGTCACGCGCTCCTCACCCAGACGCAGGTTGAGCATCGAGGCGGCGGCATCAATAAGGTCGAGTTTCTGCTGGAACTTGGCGGCGTCATGGTCGCGGACGATATAGCGCGCTGTGGCGTGATCGACGGTCGCAGATACACCCTCAAGGTGATAAAAGCCCTCGTAGCCTTCCGTATACTCCGGGCGCTGCACGTAGGGGAGCAACGCGTTGAAGTCGCAGAACAGATTGCCTGCGTTGACCATACGGCCCTTAGCGTCGCCCGGGTGGATGGACTGGCCCTCAAAGCGGACGGTCGCCTCGGCGGCGTTAAAGCACTCCCACTCCAGCTCGCCGATGGGGCCGCCGTCGACCGTGTAGGCGTACTTGCAGCCAAAGGTATCGATATCCAACAGCTCGGCTCCGTGGCCGATCTCCTCGTCAGGGCAGAAGCAAATGCCGAGTGCGGGATGGGGCAGAGAAGGGTCCTGAGCGATACGCGCGACAAGCGACATGATCTCGGCGACGCCCGCCTTGTCGTCCGCGCCCAGCAGCGTGGTGCCATCGCTGCAGACCAGGTCCTCACCCGCGAGGTCATTCAGGGCGGGAAGCTTGGCGGTACCCATGGCAACGGGCTTACCGTCAACCGTGCCGCAGACCAGGTCGCCGCCTTCGTAGTGTACGATGTGCGGCTTCACGCCGGCGCCCGGTGCAACTTCGGTGGTGTCGAGATGGGCGATCAGGCCCAGGGCGGGCTTGTCCTCAGCGCCCGCACTTGCGGGGATATGCGCGCAGACATAGGCGTGCTCGGTCACGTGGGCATCTTCCGCACCAAGCTCGCGCAGCTCTTCAGCCAGCACGTTGGCAAGGTCAAACTGAACGGCGCTCGAGGGTACCTGGTCGCAGTTTGCATCCTCGGACTGCGTGTTGATCTGGACGTAGCGCAAAAAGCGTTCGAGGACATCGGGGCTCGTGGTGGTGTTTTCCATAAAGACCGCTCCAATCTTGGTCGTCGTGTGCAACAAGAACTCTAGCACGGTATGCCACGGCATACCGCGACGCTTGAATGGGGTAGAATCAGCCATTGAATGCAGAAGGGACGGAAGATCATGGATACGACAAATAGCTCGCGCGAACTACATCTGACGGTGGCGAACGAAGACTACTTGGAGTGCATGGTTCGCATTGAAAGCGAAGAGGGGGAAACCAACGGCGTGCGATCGGTCGACATCGCGCAGCGCCTTGGCGTCTCCAAGGCATCGGTCAATAAAGCGGTTTCGGCGCTCAAGGCATCCGAGCTTGTCGAGCAATCGCACTACGGCAAGGTCATACTGACCGATCGCGGCCGCGAGGTTGGCACGGCTATCTGGTACCGTCATCGCCTCATCCGCACGTTTTTGGTTCAGGAGCTCGGTGTCGAATTTGAGCGAGCCGATTCCGAGGCCTGCATGATGGAGCATGCGCTATCCGAGGACACGATGAACCGCTGGCTCGCCTATCTCGAAAAGCAGGGAATCAGCGTCGAGGAATAGCGGGATATATATGGATACGAGTTATTACAACCGCTTTGGTGCCGAGGAACTTACGCGCCGCTTGTCGAGCGAGACCTTGTTGGCGCAGGGTCCCATGGGCAGTGTTCTGTTGAGTGAGTACGATGCCGCCGACATTCCACCGGCGTTTTGGAATCTGGCAGAGCCGCAGACCGTTTCTCGTATCCATCGCTTGTATGTCGCCGCCGGCGCGCAGGTGCTCATTACCAACACCTTTCAGGCGTCAAGCTACGCCCTCAAGCACGACCAGATTGCGCCGTCCGTGGCGGAGGTCAATCGCGGGGCCGTCGACGATGCCCGCCAGGCACACCCTCAGCTGCTGCTGGGCTCGATGGGCCCGATCGGTATTGAGTGGTTTGCCGAGGACTCTGCCGAGTATCGTGAAATCCGAGACATTGCGCGCGAACAGGCGCACGCCTTGCTCAATGCCGGTGTTGACGGTTTGCTGATCGAGACGGTGACGTCTATCCGTAATTTGCAGCCCATGCTTGCCGGCGCCCGAGACGCCGCCGACGGCATGCCTGTTCTGGTGAGTTTTGTCGTTGACGATAAAGGCGACCTGTTGGGCGATGGCCTCAACATCGAGGCAGCCGTTTTGTACGCCGAAAAACACGGCGCAAACTCGGTTGGTGTTAATTGCTGTTCGCTTGCGGCCGCGAACGCGGCGGTGCCCAGGATGGTTGCATCGGCGACTACTCCCGTCACGGTGCGTCCCAACGTGGGCGATCCGGTCCAGACTCAGGATGGCCCCGTATGGCACGAGAACCCCGAAGCTTTCGCGCGCGCATGCATCGAATGGAGGCATGCCGGTGCCGCAATGGTGGGCAGTTGCTGTGGAACCACGGCAATCACTACGGCAGCGATGGCCGAGGCGCTCGATATATAAAGGGCAAAACCGCTCCATACGGGGCGGTTTTTTTTATTGCCTGCATGTCCTCGGCAGCATTTGCCCAAATGGTGAATGCTGGTGCCGGCAGGTTGCCGAGTGCATGTTGCGGGTATACCCCATGCGTACCATGATCCAAACACTGCGAGGTGTCTGCGCGTGTGCGCGATAATTCATTTTGGAACTGACGGTTGGCGCGCTCGCGTCGATGAGGACTTCACTGCCGATAACGTTGCCCGTATCGCCGATGCCGTCGGCGAGTTGTGGCAAAAGACCAATCCGGGCAAAACGGTATATATAGGGTTCGATACCCGGCCCCTGGCGCGCGAGTTCGCTGAGCTTGCGGCGGGCGTGCTAGCGGCGCACGGGCTAGACGCCGTGCTCGCTTCGCGACCTGTCCCGACCCCTGCCCTTACGTGGGCGGCGGCTTATGACGGTGAGGCGTGCGGCGCGCTCATGGTGACGGGGTCCCATCATCCGCAGGGCTATCTGTGCCTCAAGATTCGCATGGGTGACGGCTCGACCGCCAACCAGGATGTCATCGAAGAGCTCGAAGAGACCATGGCTCCCGAGCCAACGGGGATCGAGGGGCAATATCGCACCGCGGATATCATTCCTGACTATATGCAGACGGTGGCATCGTTTGTCGATGCCGAAGCCATCCGCGCCGCGCACCTGCGCGTGGTTGTCGATCCCATGGGCGGCGCAGCCCAGGGCTATCTAGCCGACTTGCTGCGCGAGCTTGGCGTTGAGGTGCACGAGATTCACGCCGGGCAGGCGTCTGACCAAGAAGATATCTGCCCCGACCCCGTTGAGCCGTGGGTGGACGCTTGCGAGCGCACGGTTATCGAGGACGGAGCTTGCGCTGGCCTGGTGACCGACGGCGACGCTGACCGTATCGGCGCGGTTGACGAGCGCGGCAGATATATACATCCGCATCAGATCATGGCGCTCGTTTTGGGCGACTTGGTTCAATTTCGTAATTTGAAGGGGCGCGTCGTCGTCAATCTTTCATGCTCGACGCTCGTGCGCCGCATTGCCGATGCGCTTGGCTGCCGCGTGACCGTCAAACCAGTCGGTTTCAAATATATAGCGGCAGAGATGAAGAAGGGCGGCGTCCTCATGGGCGGCGAAGAAGCCGGTGGTATCGGCATCGCCGCGCATATGCCCGAGCGCGATGGAATCCTCGCCTGTCTGATTCTGTGTGAGCTTATGGCAAAGACGGACGCGCCTTTGGGCGTTCTGGTCGACCAACTCGAGGACAGTTTTGGTAAGACGAGTTACGGTCGACGCGATTTGCGCCTTGAGGCCGAAGATGCCGAAACGTTACGAACCCTGCTGCCGGGCGTAAACCCCAAGTCGATTTGTGGCAAGGTGCCGCAAAACGTTAGTCATATGGACGGCTTGCGTCTGTCATTTGAGGATGACACGTGGCTGCTGGTCCGTCCTAGCGGGACCGAACCAGTGGTGCGCGTCTACGCCGAGGGGTTCTCGGTGGAAGAACGTGATGAGTTGCTCGATGCTGGCTGTGCTTTAGCTAGGGGGACGTATCCGCTTTAACCATGAGACTGCCTTATATAAAGAGATGCTCGGCGAGCGGTAGTTAACGGCTGGCAAACGTTAGTCGGATCACAAGATGTGTAGGAAATGTGTACGCCCAGATTCCCGCCCACGGCGCCCCTCCGGTCTGGCAATATATCTCCTTGCCGCGCGGCCCGGTGGAACCGGGAACCAGCG
>UQIB01000012.1 GCA_900541015.1 uncultured Collinsella sp.
GTGTTGGCTAAAATGGGTCGGCTGGGATTGGTCAATCTCGGCCGACTATATTTGGCTAATATTTTCCGACGCTAACAGCAGGAAACAGAGCCCAAAAAGTGTCGATGCTTCAGGGGTCCAAATAAGGTCGTTCACTTCGCGGAAAAGTATTAGACCCCGATTTCCGTCACTCCCACAATGTGGCAAAGGAACAGTCCCTTTGCCACATCCATAAAGAATGAGGGCGCCATCGGCGCCCTCATTCACCATATTCCATTCAGCCCGCCTGACCCGAACGGCCGAATCGTCACGGAACCCGGGAGCCCCGGCAGGGCGGGTGCTTGCTCAAAATGAGTTCCGCACGCAAAGAAGGCCACTTAATGTGGCCTTCGTCTTGCGCAGGACTGTTCGAAATTTTGAGGAAGCACCCGCCCTGCCGGGGCTCCCGAGTTCCCGCTTACGAGAGCGACGTTCTCAGCAACTCGTTGAAGAGCTTCGGGTTGCCCTTGCCGCGGCTCGCCTTCATGCACTGGCCCACCAAAAAGCCGATGACCTTCTGGTTGCCGTCACGATACTGCTGCGCCTGATCGGCACAGTTTGCCAGCACCTCGTCCACAATCGGCTGCAGCGCACCGGCATCGCTCACCTGACGCATACCACGCTCGTCGACGATCTTGTTGGGGTCGTCGCCGGTCTGGGCCATGGCCTCAAAGACCTCGTGCGCCTGGTTGGAGCTGATGGCATCGGTCGCCAGCAGCTTGGCGAGTGCCGCCACCTGAGCCGGCGCAATGCCGGACTCGGCCAGCGAGACGCCCGCGCCCTTAAGGTAGGCGATCATCTCGTTCACCAGCAAGTTTGCAACCGTCTGGGCCTCCTTGCCAGCCATACCGGCAGCGGCGGCCTCAAAGAACTCTGCAAACTCCGGGTCGCCGGCAATCTGCTCGGCATCGGCCGCCTTAATGCCAAAGTCAGCCTCAAAACGAGCGCGCTTGGCATCGGGCAGCTCGGGAATCTCGCCACGGCAACGGTCGATGAACTCGTCGTCCAGGTCGAACGGCGCCAGGTCGGGGTCGGGGAACAGACGATAGTCGTCTGCCGTTTCCTTCACACGCATGACCACGGTGCGCTTGCGGCTGGGCTCCCAGTGGCGGGTCTCCTGATAGATAATGCCGCCCTCCTCGAGCACCTCGGCCTGACGGCAAATCTCGTAGGCAAGACCATCATGCAGGCTCTTAAACGAGTTGAGGTTCTTAAGCTCGGTCTTGGTGCCCAGCTTGGTCTCGCCGCGGCGACGCAGCGACACGTTGCCGTCGCAGCGCATGGAGCCCTTCTCCATGGAACAGTCGGAAATGCCCAGCGTCACAAAAATGCGACGGAGCTTTTCCATAAACAGGCGAGCCTCCTCGGGCGTGCGCAGATCGGGCTCGGTGACGAGCTCGATGAGCGGCGTGCCGCAGCGGTTGTAGTCGACGAGCGACTCGGCCGCGGCGGTAATGCGGCCCTCGGCACCGCCCACGTGCACCATCTTGGCGGCGTCCTCCTCCATGTGGATGCGCAGGATGCGGATGGGCACCGTGTAGGAACCGTCCTCGCGACGCTCGGGCATCTGCAGGTTGGACGCGTCATAGCTGGCCAGATGGCCGGCGCGCTGGTTGCCCTCGCGCATGGTTGACGTCATGGATGTGGACAGGCCCTCGGCGTTGGCCGAGGCGCTCGCCAGGCTCCGGGCCTCGGCCTCGCCAAACGCGCAGTCGGGGCGCTCGGCGGCACCGCGACCGGTCACGTCCAGATCCAGGTGACCGTACATGGCAAAGGCAACCGGACCCTGCGTGGTCTGGAAGTTCTTGGCCATATCGGGATAGAAGTAGTGCTTGCGGTAGAACATCGAGTGGCGCTGGATCTCGCAGTTGGTCGCAAGACCGGCCTTGACGATGCTCTCGATGGCGCGCTTGTTGGGCACCGGTAGGGCGCCGGGCAGGCCCAGGCACACCGGGCACACGTTGGCGTTGGGTTCGTCATCGTGGCTGAGCTTGCAGTTGCAGAACATCTTGGTATCGAGTGCGGTGAGCTCGGTATGGATCTCCAGGCCGATCACGGCCTCCCAATCCTGCAGGACCTCGGAAAGCTCCTTCATTACAGCTCGCCTCCCTTCCCGGCAAAATCGGGCGCGACGGAAAGCGCGGGCGCACCCGTGGCGGCATCGGCAAAGCCGCGCTCCAGGGCGCGGGCAAACGTGAGCAGCTGACAGTCCTTAAACGCCGGACCCACCAGCTGAGCAGAAACGGGCAGCTGAGTATCCTCGCCCAGGCCCAGCGGCACCGAGATACCGCCGTTGCCGCAAATGTTGAGCGAAATGGTGTACAGATCGGAAAGGTACATCTGCGTGGGGTCGCTGATCTCGCCAAACTTAAAGGCCGTGCGCGGCGAGGCGGGCATGAGGATGGTGTCCACCTTGGCATACGCGGCGTCGTAGTCCTGCGTGATGAGCGTGCGGGCCTTTTGCGCGGCGTAGTAGTACTTGTCGTACACGCCCGAGCTCAGCAGGTAGGCGCCGAGCATCTGACGGCGCTTGGCCTCGGCACCAAAGCCGTGGGCGCGCGACAGCGAGCTCTGGTCGGACAGGTTGGCGCAGCCCTCCTCCTGATAGCCGTAGCGAATGCCGTCGAAGCGAGCCAGGTTGGAGAACGCCTCGGCCGGACCGATGACGTAGTAGGCGGCGATGGCGGCGTCCAGGTGCGGCAGGTCGACCTCGACCAGCTCGGCGCCCTGGTTCTGCAGCTCCTGGGCGGCGCGCTGAACAGCGGCCTTGACCTCGGGCGTCAGACCCTCGGCCTCCATAAACGCGGGGATGATGCCCACGCGCTTACCCTCGATGCTGTCGTTGAGATGCTCAGTAAAGTCGACGGCGCAATCCTGGCTGGTGCAGTCGTACGGATCGTGGCCCGCGCCGGTAAGCGCGTTCATGGCCAGTGCGACATCCTCGACCGTGCGGCCAAAGGGGCCCACCTGATCGAGCGACGAGCCAAAGGCAACCACGCCGTAACGGCTCACGGCACCATACGTGGGCTTAAAGCCCACCACGCCGCACAGCGACGCCGGCTGACGAATGGAGCCGCCGGTGTCCGAGCCCAGCGAGAGCGCGACCTCGCCCGCGGCGACGGCTGCAGCGGAGCCGCCCGAGGAGCCGCCGGGCACGCGCTCGGTATCCCAGGGGTTGTTGGTGCGGTGAAACGCCGAGCTCTCGGTGGAGCTGCCAAAGGCAAACTCGTCCATGTTGGCTTTGCCCATGGGCAGGCAACCGGCATCGAGCATGCGCTGGACGCAGGTGGCGGTGTAGACGCTCTGGTAGTCCTCGAGCATGCGGGAAGCGCAAGTGGTGCGCGTGCCCACGAGGTTCATGTTGTCCTTGATGGCCAGCGGCACGCCCGCGAGCGGGGGCAGCGGCTTGCCTGCGGCACGGTCGGCATCCACGCGCGCAGCGGCCTCGAGCGCGAGCTCGGGCGACACTTGCAGGAATGCCTGGACCCCACCCTCACGCGCCTCGATGGCGGCAAGGGAGGCCTGGGCCACCTCGGTAGCGGTAAAGTCGCCGGCAGCTACGCCCGCGGCAATCTGGGCGGCGGTAAGGGAATCGAAGCTTAGGGCCATTACTCGCTCTCCCCCTCTCCCAAAATGGACGGCACGCGGAAGTAGCGGTCGCGCGCGCTGCCGGCGTTTTCGAGCGCAACGTCGAGCGGCAGGTCGCGCTCGGGCTCGCGCAGGTCATCGCCCATCACGTTGGACAGGCTTCCGATAGGATGGAACGTGGGCTCCACGTCGGGCAAGTCATATTGCAAGACGGGCTCGAGCATCTGGACGGCGTCGTTCAGGTAGGACGTCATCTGGGCGAGCTCGTCATCGGTCAGTGCGATCTTTGCGTACTCGGCGATGCCGCGCACGTCTTTCTCGCTGAGTGCCATAGGCGCTCCCTTCCGCATAACAGATAAACCGCTCTAGTATACAAGGCAACGCCGCTTGGAGCAGGTGCTTTACCCAAATGCAGCGAAAACGTAACGAGGGCGGCGGTTGACAGGCGGCGGGCCGGCGGTTCTGCAGCGAAACCGCACCGTCCATAGCGAAAATCGTCCCGCCCGCAACGAAGACCATCCCGCCCACAACGAAAAGCATCACAACATTCGATACTTTTCGCCAAAATCGAGATTTTCATCGAATGTTGTGATGGTTTGGAAGCCCCGACCACCACAAAGGTGCCTGTCCCCATTGTGGTTGTTCCGAACGATGTCTTATGCCGAGGCCTTGGCCTTGCGGCGCTTGCGGACCGCGTGGACCACGATGTCCAGCAGCAACAGCACAATGGCCACGACCACGATAAGCACGGCGAACTCGCGCTTGCCCCAGTGGCGGCCGGCCAGCGACTTTTGCTTGTCTACGTCCTTCTTGTTGTACTTGGTGCGCACGCAATGCACCAGCAGGCGATGGTCGTTCACGCCGTAGGGCGTGCAGGTGACGAGCGTCACCTTGTCGGCGCCGGGCTCGATGGTCAGTGACTCCATCTCCTCGGGCAGCACCACCTCGGAGTCCACCATCTTGTAGGCGAGCGTCTTGTTCATGGTGTGCAGCAGCACCAGGTCGCCGGGCTCCAGCGAGTGGATGTCGTCGAACATGCTCAGGTTGCGCATGCCCGAGTGCGCGGTGAGCACGCAATGCGTCGAGGTGCCGCCCACCGGCAGGCTCGTGCCCTCCAGGTGGCCGACGCCCGCCATGAGGACTTCCTCGCTCGTACCGTGGTAGATGGGCATGCTCACGTCGATGGAGGGGATCTCGACCCAGCTCATCATGGGGTCGCGGTCAAAGATGAGCTGCTGGGCGTAGGGCTCGATCTGGTCGACGGGAAGCTCGGTGGCCTCGCCCGCCAGCTGCTCGTTAAAGGAGCGCGCCTGGAGCAGGATGCGCTCGCGCTCCTCGGCAGACAGCGCGTCCACGGTGCTGGACACGGTGCTGATCTGGTTGAACACGCCCGAGGCCTCGAGCCGGTCCAAGATCCACGGCCAGGTCATAAGGCCCACGCCAATAAGGATGATGACGATGGTGATGAGCCGGTCGGCCCAGCGCGGCAGCCGCTTGCGACGGCGCTTGGGCTTTTGTTGAGGTTTGGGCTGAGGGCTTGAGCCGCCGTTGTCCGCGGCGTTATTGCTCTTCATATGTTTGGCGCCCTGCACCATCACCGGTCACTCCTCTACAACTCAAGTTGTCTAAACAAATAATAGCCGATTAGCGAACTTCCGCGCCGGACAACGCAGCCTGGCAGCATTGCGCAGCGCAAGTATGGACCCGCATTTGAGTTTTCAAAATGTCCCGAATCGGCGGGGCGATTCGGGATACAATAACTACAGGAAACGACGCACCCCGCGTAAGTACTTAGGAGCGCGGGCGACCAGTTTCCGACGTTGTTAAATGCCCGGGCCTCTAACCCCGGGCATTCTTATTTGCGCTTGTTGCGGCGCAAATGCCTTCTACCGTCCGCACCGCGCGTGCGCCTACGGACCTTAAACCGAACCTCATACGAGTCAAGGAACGCGATGACGAACGTGCCCACCGCCGCGAGGGCGGCGAGCGCGTTAAGGAATTTCAGCATTTGGGGACCTCCGATCGAGTCGTCGGCCGCCCGCGCACGGAATGCGTCGCAAAGCCATTTTACTGCGAGTGTATCCACCAACAGCTGGTAAACGCAATAATTGCAAACATTTGTTCGATATTCATACGCCTGATCCATCGGGCAATGGAGCCTGGCTACATTGTCCAAAAAGAACGGGGCAGACTCCAGTGCGGAATCTGCCCCGAAAAGAGAATGGCAAAGCAAGAACGTCGATGGACGAGAATAGTGTCCGCAAGTCTCATGGCCATCACATCCCACCTGCCAAAGGGATGGGTGAGCGAGCGTTACTCCTGCTCGGACTCCTCAGCCTGCTTACGGCTACGGATGAGGTGAGCCACGCCGATGACGAGCACCGCGCCACCAGCAATCCAAGTGAAGGTCACGCCGTTAAGACCGGTGAGCGGGAGGCCGGAGCCCTTCTTGTTCTGAACGGTAAGAGTGACGGTGCCTTTATCAAAACTCGGAGTGAGGACAAGATTGGAGCCGTCCTTGCTCGCGTTGACCGTCAAGGTAGTGCCCTGCTCCTCGGTTTTACCGAGATCGCCTTCGTCAGTGGCGATTGTGAAGGTGAAGCCAGGCAGCGTGTTGTAGCCGTCGAGCGTGTGGGTCTCCTTGACCGTGTAGGTGCCGGCATCGAGGCCCTTGATGTTGATCTCGCCCTTGGCATCGGTAGCGAACTCGTGGGCAGTACTGCCGAGGGAGCCGTCCTTTTGGACAAACTGAGTGCCGTCGCCCTCGTCGGCACCCGTGGCCTGGATGGTGAACTTCACGCCGTCAAGCTTAGTGGTCTCATCGGCAGCGTCCTCCTTGACGAGCTTGAGCGCGTAGGTGTAATCGCGAACGGTATCGGACACGGACTCACCCTTGCCATTGCTCATGGGATTGTTGGAGTAGATGAGCTTGACGCTGTTGGGATTGCCCTCGCCGCCAACAGTAACCTTATCGACCTTCTCGTGGTCGAGCTTGGCAGTATAAGTGACGACGACATTAGAGCGGCCGTCGAGCATCGCGCCGACCTTGCTCGCAGCAGTTTTGAGGTCGGTAAACTTTACGGTCAACGTGTTAGTTGCATCATCAGTCGAAACATCGTAACCAGTCTTGTCGCCCTCAGTCGCGTTACGCAAAAGGGTCTTATCGCCGATTTTAACTTCAATGGTGCCCACGTTTGCCGTAAGGCCGGCAGAGAGCACGTCGTTAAACTCATAATAGTAGGTGTCGAACGTGGCGATGTTGTCGGCAACGGTGCCCGTCAGCCGGTAATGGACGTCCTGACCCATCTGGGAATCTGCCTTGTCGGCCCAATCGCTGTAGGGCTTATCGTCCCTGATCTTCTTCTCGACCGTAGGAATACTGGTCTTCTCGGTAACCTCAACAGCACTGCCGCCCACGACAGCGAAAATCGGGGAAGTACCGGTGTTCTTCTTGTTCTCAGTCTTCTGACCGATACCAGCGTCATCGGTCAAGAAAAGATAGTAGCCCGTGTTGGGCGTGTTGTCAGCAGCATTCTTAGGCTCAAAGGGGAAGCCCGCTTCAAACGAATCGCCCGTCGGCTCAACTTTATTTTTGACCACCTTGGCAATATCATTGAGGACACTATCCTTGTCGACTCGCGTCTCCTTAGTGGTGTCCTTCACGTTCGCGGTCAGCCAGTCGGCGACGTCCGGTGCTTTTGCATCAGACTTAAGCGCGTTCGGATAACGACCGTTAATAGCTCCGATGATGGCAGCTTGAACCGACTCATCATCAAATGCCCACTTAACATTTGAAACGACCTTGTCCGGCTTGCCGGACTCATCCACGACATCGGCCTTAAAGATCTGGTACGCCTTGAACGTGGTGGTTGCGTTTTTATCGACCTGCTTGATGGTGATCGTATTGTCGCTCTCAGCAGCAAACGCCATGGTCACCGGGGCCATGACGCCGCCGAAGCTCAACGCCGCGGTGAGGCCGGCGGTTACTGCCAGGCGTGCGATGTTCTTGCTCATGCTCATCTTCTTTTCCTCTGCTTTCTGCTTGAATTCCATTTGATCTAAATCTATCTGTCTGTGTCTTAGCATCTACTTCGTTACGTCTCGCCCCTCTCTTTGTGGGGCTGCCAGCTACTCTTTATGGCTGCCACCTCCCCGCTTGATCAGGAGCGCGACCACGATCAGTGCAGCTCCGGCGACCGCTGCGGCGGCCACGGCATACATTGCCATATCGCCAGTCAAGGGCATAAAGCCTCCGGTGGTAATGCTAGGGGGTGTGCCGGTGGGCGTATTAATGATCGACGCCTCCAGGCTGCCCGTCGACCCGTCCGCGCTGTCGGCGCGCAGGGGCGACTCGGCCGCGATGGTGAGCTTGGGCTTGGCGGCGGCCACCTGGTCGACGTCCAGGCCCTCGGCCTTGACCGTCACGGAGCGCGTGCCCTCAAAGGCAGTGTAGCCCTTGGGCGCCTTGAGCTCGCGGACCTCCAGCTTGCCCGAGTCCACGCCCGAGACGGTCACGCGGCCGTCCTCACCCGTGGTGACGGTGGCCTTGCCCCCTGCATCCCACGTGCCGTCGGCCGCCAGTGTGCGACCGCGGTCGTCGGTAATGCTCAGGACCGCCCCAGCAAGCGGCTTGTCGCCGTCGCTACCGCGCTTGGTGAGCGCGAGATCCCAGGTGTAGGCGCACGCATCGTCGCTCGGCGTGCGGGTGAAGCCGGCGTTGCCGGACTGGTCGGCAAAGGGAGAGCGCGGATAGCGCAGGTAGACCTCGTTGGGGTTGCCTTTCGCGATGCCGTGGTTGCATGCGCTGTTGAGCGGCGCGTTGTACACGGCGACCACGCGGGCGCCAGCGGTGAAGGCGTCGGCCCCGCCGAGCGCGGCGATCAAGTCGCCGGTGCGCACGGTGAAGGCATTGCCGTCGACCGAGACCTTGCACTGTGAAGTAATGTCTGTCCACCCTTTAGCCGGCGTCGAGTTGGCGTTACCGCCCTCACATGAGACGGCGTCGAAGCCGCCGTCCGCGCCCGCCGCCGCGTACACGCGCATGCTCGCGGCCACCTTGGAGGGGTCGAGCCCCGCGCTCATGGTGTCGACGAACCGCACCGTATAGGTGTCGTAGGCGGTAAGGCCCGCCGGGACCGTGGCAGAGAGGCGCCAGTACAGGTCGTCGGCGACCGTGGCGTCGGCGGCCTTCTGCCAGGCGGCAGTGCTGTCCTCCAGCACGTGCTTGGCCACCTTGGGCGTCGCGGCCTTGGGCTTGACGGTGACGGCGCTGCCGCCCACCAGAGCCATGATCGGCGCGGTGCCGGCCTCGTTCTGGGCGATGGCGTCGTCGTCGGCGACGATGAGCCAGTAGCCGCAGGACAGCTCGGCCGCCGTGCCCGCGTTAAGGGCCACAGGCTCGGCACCAGAGCTCTGGAGGGAACGAGCGAGCTGTGCGCTCAGCGCGCTCGTAAGGTGGGAATCGGCGTTGAGCCACTCGGCAGCTTCCTGCGCGGTGGTCTGGGAATTGGGCATGCCGGCGCTGTGCAGCACAGGCAGCGCGGCGTCGCGCACGGCGTCGCTTGCCCAGGCGAGGTCGGTGGCGATCTTGGCGTCGCTGTCGCCGTCGACGACGTTGGCGCTAAAGATCTGGTAGGCGTCGTAGCTGCTCGCCACGGTGCCGCTCACCGTGATGGAACCGGTCGCGGTCGGCGCGGCCTGCGCGGAAGCGGGGAACACAACCGCGCAGGTGCCGATCAGGAGGGTAAGCAGCGCAAACAAGATCGGGAAGGAGCAAACTTTCTTATTCACGACGCTCACCCCCCTTCGCATTCGCCTTGCGACGAATGTGCATCCAGGCCGCAGCAGCGCAAAGCACCGCCGCGCCGGCAAGGTACGTCAGAGTGACGCCCGACATACCAGAAAGGGGCAAAGAGGTGGAGTAGGTGTTGGTGAAGGTGGGGGTGGAGGTAGGGGTGGAGTTGGGGGCGGAGGTGTCGATGAACGTCCGTTCTTTGGCATCGGGGTCTGCTGTCCAATCGCCCTTGGAGTCAACGATTCCCTTCATGTAGGTCACCCTACAGTTGATCCCTCCTTTTTCGGTGTCATACGTTGGCACAACCGTGAACTTATAGACCGACTGGTCGTACGTGTAGTGCGAGAACTGCGAACCGTCGGTTTTCTCGCGCACATAGTACGTAAAGGTCTTGAAAGAGCCACCCGTGGAGCCGCCCGGGTCGTCGGAATTATTCCTGATATCAGAGAGCGAGTACTTGAGCACAACCTCTTTATTGTTATCAGTGGTGTCCTTGAACGAAAGCGTCTGCTCCGTATCTTTACCAGCAGAGGTCACGGCAGTACCGATGATGTTGTCAAATTTGCTGTCTTTCGCAAGCTGAAGTGTAAACTCCTTCATCTCGCCACCCTCAACGACCTTAGTCGCCTCAGGAGTCCAAGAAACCTCAGGGTCGTACTTGTTGGTGAAGGTTGCCTTGTTGGTGGAGGTTGCGCTGCTGGAGTCGACGATCGAATAATACCCATTAGCATCTACTGACGCAGTCCTCGGCGAGCTAGCTGAACCCTCATGATTCTTAGTCACGTCCACACGGTCAATCGTAAAGTTATAGACATTAAGATTTTTAAACTCATTCGTCTTTCCCTGTATCGGAACAGACATAAGTACAGTCTTGTTGTATTTGACTGTCACGTTAATCTCGTATACAGCATGATCGTAAACAACACCGGGAATATTGCCCGCATTTTCGACCAAGTAGTATGAGTATGTAATTTTGCCAGTATCACTTAAGGGCTTCTTGCTGAAGTCACCGAGCTGCTTGCTAAGGTCATTGCTAAGGTCAAAGGCGATGTTGCCAGCGCTATTCTTGGCAGATTTGACAAACTCGCAGCCATCATGGCTGAAATTACCATTATTGTCCCAAGAAGGCGCCTTCGCAGTATCCGAGGCCTTGCGATAAACCGTAAAGGTGAACTCCCCATCTTTGAGGTCGCGGCCGGCCAACTCCTTGGTTGCCTTCAACTTAAGGCTCGGATAGACGTACGCATCCGCAGGCACGCCTAGGTACAAGTCGCCATTCGACATGATGCCGCCACCATGGTCCCAGGAATAGTTGCCCGTGATGAAAGTTGTCGCTTCATTCTGCGCTTGATTCCGCGCATGAATCGCCGCCTCATCCTCGGCCATAACACCCGACATAACACCCGAGGTCAGGCCGATGCTATTTTTTACCCCAACAGCACCGTTGGCGGGGATGTTGATAGCTTTTTCAAGTTCGATGCTTCCCGAGTACCGGGCGTCTCCACCACCAAGCATCTCACCAGTCACAACTGCGATCGGCGTATTGTGATCATGCGCTGCGAGGAAGAAATCGGCATGACCATTGTCACGAAAAACGTCTTTCAAATAGGCGGCTTTGTCTTGATCCTTACTGTCGTTGCCGGCAGAAAGATGGGGCGCTTTGTCATTGCCGGAATTGCCCTCTTGCTTGTAAGCAGGATTAGGATGATCTGTGCCAAGATTCTCATTACCGGCAGACTTATTGCCAAAGATTGCCGTGCCTTCAGTGTTCGTTACCAAGGTCTTACCCGATGGGCAGACCGCAACGCCGCCACCATAGCCGCCAGCGGTATTGCTGCTTATATACGAGTTGTATACAAACAGCCTGCCTGCGTTAGCCGCGTTTTTCGAATCACCCTGAACAAAGATGCCGCCGCCACCCCAGTCAAAGCGAGACATGCAGTGATTGTTTGTGATGTAGACTATACTTTCTTTAGTGCCGTTAATATCTTTAGGGCCGCTAATCATCGCGTCAACCCTCTGGCCCACTCGGATGCCGGCACCTTCAGATCGGTAGCTCACGTTAGAGGCAATATTTCCTCCCGTAATTTTGAGCCATGCCATATCATTTCGAAAAATATTGGTTACGTAAACGCCGCCGCCAGCTTCCTCGGAATAGTTGCCAGTAATCTGGCCACCGGAAATGGTGACATGGGCGCCGTTATTGGCAGCAAGCCCAGCGCCGCCATGACAACCATCGCCATCTTTATAGCAGAAGTTAGCATAGCGATTGTTCGTAATGTAACCGCCGGAAACAGTAACGCTGCCGTCATTTTCGGCCATGATGCCGCCACCATATCCTTTAATGTCATTAAGCGTGCTGTTACCGGAGATTACGCCACCGGTCACTGTGACTGCAGACCCATTGGCATATACACCGCCGCCACTAGGAGCGCGGTTGCCGGCAATTACGCCGTCAGAAATGCTAAGAGGCGAATTGTAGACAGATATTCCTGCGCCGGCACCATTGTTCCGACAATAACCTCCACAAACGTAACCACCGTTCATATTGACGGTCGACTTATTCTCCGCGTACACCAGGCTTCGGACATGGGAGTCTTTCTCTTGTGTGAGCACGCCGTTCTCAAGACTGAAATGACCGCCGTTGATGTAGATGAGCTTCAGGTTTTCATTGCCACCGCATGCCACGATGGCGCCTTTAATATCGACGCTATGTTTGTAAAGCGTCTCGGTTGTCTTGGTTGTGTCTGTTGCACTCGGGGACGATTGGGTCACATAGTAGGTAAGGTTAGACGGAATGCCATTGTCGTAAGACAACACTGCTTCTTTACCATAATTGTCGCGATCTAAAGTCTGATCCTGATCATTTAGCTGCTTGACCTTGTCGACACTTTCACTCGCTTTCTCAGGATCAGTATCCTTAATTGTAAGTGTCGTGCCACCGGTGATATTGAACAAAGACTGATCTTGACTCGCATGCTTAATCTTGCAGCCGTTTAGATCCAGCGTGATATTGCTGCCGTTGTTGAGCGTGATCGTCTCGCTGGTCCCGACATCATTCATAAGCTTGAAGCTAGCAACACCGCTTGCATTCGCCAACTTGGTTTTTAAATCGTCAACGTTTTTTATCTCGTCGGGCGCCGCTTCGGTTTGCTCGCCTTCCGTTGCCGCCATCACAGCGTTGCCATCTGCCGGCTCGTTATCTTCGACCTGCAGCTTACCTTCAGGTTGATCCCCAGACTGACCCTGCTCAACACCATTTGAAGGGTCGGCTTCGCCACCCTCTGCGTCGTCACTATTCTGGTTTTCGGTATCCCCGTTGTTGGTGTTGTCTACATCAGTAGACTCACTTGAGGAACCCCCCCCCATCACAGTTTCCTCGGTAGAATCTGTCTGACCATCGTTTGCAATAGCCTGCGAGATCGGAGGCATGACGAGCGACAGTACCAGGCTCAACACGGAGGCTCCGCACAAAACGCCTGCCAGTACACGGCGCGTCGCTTTTTTACTCTGCTTAGATTTGTCCGAATTCGCTTTCATCGATGTCTCCTCCCCAAGAGACCGCGATCTTGCTCTTTCCCTATCAACCGTATCTGCGCAATCTGTAATTGCACACGCTTATTGTACATATTGTAACGATTGTTTGAACATCTAAGCAAAAATACCGATAGTTTTGTAGCGAATTCTCAATTCTCTTGACATTTGCTCGGATTTACCTTTGTTTATTCGCTATAAAATATCTATTTCTACTGGTAATTAAGCTAGTTATCATTTTTTTAATAGCATTTTATTTATTTGCACAACATTTTGCTCAAGAGCAAACCTACCGCTCACGGTCGAAAATCGACCGTGAGCGGTAGGTCATTAATCGGGAGGAATATCCTACCAAACTGATGAGAATATCTTTAACCCATCGGTGGTTAGAAGCATGATGTTCAGACAACTAAATTTGAATTTTCGCGCAGATTTTAGGCATCAATTCGCCCAAATCGCCTGAGGCCACCGCAAAGGAGCCTGTCCCCTTTTGCGGTCTCTCTCCACCGGCGCTACAGCAGATGTTCCTCGATAAAGATCGCGATGCCGTCTTTGTCGTTGCTGGCGGTTACAAAGTCGGCGGCGGCACGGGTGGCATCGCTGCCATTTGCCATGGCCACACCCACGCCGGCGTCGGCCACCATGCAGGTGTCGTTATCGGCATCGCCAAACACGCAGATGTTCTGGAGCTCCATGTCGTTGAGCTCCGCCACGCGCACAAGGCCGCGCGTCTTGGACACGCGCGGATCCATGAATTCGTAGAGTCGTTGCGTAGTCTGTAGAGCAGCCGCCTTAACGGTGTCGTCGGCGAACGTCGACGCTCGCTCGATGACCTGCGGCATCACCTCGGGCGCCATGGTAAACATCACCTTGGTCTGCGGCTCGCGCAAAAACTCGGCAAAGTCGACCACCTTGTAGGGCACGCCGTCGACACGCGACAGGTGCTTGACGCATGCATTGCTCTCGGGCACATAGAGTACGCCGTCCCGAGGGCAAACGGGCGTTGCCGGCAGGCCTGCCATGTGCTCGCAGATGCGCGCGATGGTCTCACCTGGCAGCGGGTAGCTCAGCTCGTTGATGTCGTGCGCGCGGTCGATGACCTCGGCGCCGCCGCAGCCCACTAGCACGTCCACCAGGCCTTCGATGCCCCAGAGCTCGTACATGGCCTCGGTCGCGTGGGCGTCGCGCCCGGTGCACAGGCCAAAGAGCACGCCGCGCTCGCGCAGGGCGCGGATTGCCGCCACGGTGCGCGGAGACACCGTGTGCTGGCTCGTGAGCAGCGTACCGTCGATATCGCAGAACACGGCTTTGATGTGGCTGAAGGTGGTGTCCATGGTGGGCCTTTCTGGGTTGTGCGGCGGTGTGGGGTGTATTCGTGAACGGCGTACATGGTATACCAAGGCGCAGGCCGTTGGGGCCCGATCGCCACAAAGGTGCCTGCCCCCCTTGTGGTGGCCGAACCAGAAGGGTGGCCTGGCCGGAACGCAAACCATCACAACATTCGACGTTTTTCGGCAAAATCGCGGTTTTCATCGAATGTTGTGATGGTTTTTACTGCCTTGCGGCACGATCAAAATGCCGGCGTCCAAACAGCAGCAACGCCGCGGGAACCGCCGTCACGACCATGCCCGCCCCTACGAGCGTCTGCTGCACGCCAAACGTCGCCGCCAGCCATGGGGCAATTGCCAGCGGGGCCACGCCGGCGAACATGTTGCCAAAGCCCATGACCGAGTTCACGCGACCAAGCTGCTCGAGAGGAGCCGTCGTTTGCACGATAGTGTTGTGGAGCGGATTGACGACACCCCAGGCAACGCCCAGGGCAATCTGGCCGACAAGGGCTACGCCCACGTACGGTGTCCCCACATAGAGCAAACTTCCCAGGCCTACGGACATAAGCGCCACGAGCAGCGTTTTTAGGTTGACCAGATGCGGCGGCAAGCGGAGCGCGAGCACGGCACCCAGCACCGCGCCCACACCGCTGGCCGACGAGAGCCAGCCCATCCACTCAACACCGACGTGCAGGACATCGCGGTAGAAGAACGACTCCAGCGGATCGAAGGCACCATAGCCAAAGTTCGAGAGGAAGATGATGCAGAAAAGCAGCGCGAGGACGCTGTTGGTAAAGACCGTCTTGATGCTGGCCGCGAAGGTGACACGGGAGAACGTGTTGGGGTCGGAGCTTTGGCTGGCCTTGTCCGATGTGATGTCACCGATCGCGGGTTTGCCTTCGTGTGTGGCGGCCTGACCTGCACTTTGCCTAAAGCCCCAACCGGCAACGAGTGCCAGCACTGTAAAGAGCATCATGAGCACGAACACCGCGCGCGACGACGCAGCCGCCGCGACAAAGCCGCCCAGCGTGGGGCCAACGATGATGCTCACGTTTGAAAACATGGCGATGGCAGAGTTGATGTCTTTGAGCTCGACAGGATCGTCGGTGAGGTAGGCCGGATAGGATGTGGCGATGGGCTGGGCGAACCCCATCACAAAGCCCAGGAGTACCGCGCCGGCAAGGACTGTTCCGGTCGCGCTGCCAAAGGCGAGGATTGCCGCGCCGGTTGCCAGCGTGCCCACGATGCTCAGCAAGAAATGCCGGCACGGACCCCAGACGTCGAGCGCCGCGCCACCCGCAAAGGATCCCAAGATCACGAATACGTTCATAAAAAGGACGGCCAGCGATGTCGCCACGACCGAGGCATCGTCTGCATAGGTGAGCGTTCCGATGACGCCGATAAAGTAGCTGGTCTGAAAACCGGTGTAGATGAGAAAGCGCATCGCAACCAGGCGCTTGGCCTGCACGGACAGCGATGATCGAGGCTTTGAGAAAAGAGAGGCGAACATGGAGACTCCTTGTTTCATACGAATGCGGACGGAGGGCATTCGCCACCGTCTGTCAAATCAATCTATCCGCATGAAACGTTAAGGACGCATCAAGCCCCTTCTCTCCGTTTTTCGCCCGTCATGAACTACTTGGTAGATTGTAAGACATGTCCCACACATCTACTAAAGCAAAAACCACCACAAAGGCGCCTGGCCCCTTTGTGGTGGAAGTGACGTTTGCCCAGATAAAACCTGCCAAAATAAACCTGTCCCTTTTTGGCAGGTTCAGCGTCAAGCCTGAAGGTGATCTTGGATCAAATCGCAGATGGCTCGGGCGTCGTTGATGTTGATGGCTCGGGTCGCAAAGCCGGCGTCGAATGCCTGGCGTGCCAAGGCCTCGTTGCAGGCAAGGGCCAGCGTGTGACCGTCGACCAGGTCGAGCGAGCTCTTGCCGCGCAGACGGTCGACACCGGAGCGCGCGACCACAATGTTGTCGAAACCCTCGGTCTTATAGCCCTCGATGATCACCACGTCGACATCGTTGTAGCGCGACAGCAACTCGCGCGCGGGCATCTCGTCCTCCTCGCGCGTGTCGGCGTACTCCGCCCAGCGCGTGGCGCAGATGAGGCCCACGTGCTTGGATCCGGCCTGGTGATGGCGCCAGGTGTCCTTAGCGGGCACATCGATATCAAAGCCGTGATGCCCATGATGCTTGAGCGAACCCACGCGCAGGCCGCGGCGGGTGAGCTCGGCGATAACCTTCTCGACGAGCGTGGTCTTGCCCGAGTTTTGATAGCCGATAAACGCGATCGCGGGGACGGCCGGCGTCGGAGCTGCGGACGAAACGGCGACGGGTGCGCTCGCAAGCGCGGCACCGTCAGCGGCCACGGCCTCAACAGCAGCGGCCTGACGCTCTGTGCGGTCCCATATGCCCGAGCGTCCGCCTTCCTTGTGCAGCAGGCGCACGTCGACGATCTCCATGCCGCGATCAACGGCCTTGCACATGTCGTAGATGGTCAGACACGCGGCACTCGCGCCGGTCAGGGCCTCCATCTCGATACCTGTCTTGCCCGTCACGCCCGCCGTAACCAGTACGTGAAAGCCGACCTGCCCGTCCGCGCGCGCCGGCGCCCAGCCCTCGGGCACGTCCTCGGCCGGCGTCCCCGCTGGAGCGATGGGCGCAATGTCGCACTTGCTCTTGGTAATGAGCAACGGATGGCACATGGGGATGATGTCGCTCGTGCGTTTGATGGCCATGATGCCCGCCACGCGCGCACAGGCGAGCACGTCGCCCTTTTTGGCGCGGTCCTGCAGCACCATGGCTTGCGTCTCGGGATGCATGAGGATGGTGCCCTCGGCGATGGCAATGCGATGGGTCTCGGCCTTGTCGGACACGTCGACCATGCGTACCTCGCCCTTGGCGTCCACGTGCGTCAGCTCGTCGCGACGGGCGTCGCGGGCGGGCTCGGTGGCAGCGCTGGCAGACGGCTGCGCGGACACGTCGGCGTTGTCAGCATTCGCCGCAGCCGTGACTTTGTGGGCAGACATCGCGGCCCTACGAGCGGCCTTGGTGGCGTCGGCGTACCTGCTCTTGGCCATATGATCATCCTCCGATTTGGGACATAAATCGTTGCGTGCCCTCAATTATCGCGTGTTCCTGCGGTTTGTGGGCCACGGCATCGCGCCAAATCGAAAGTACCTGCATATCATCACCACGGCGCAGCGCCTCACGCACCGAATACTCGGCATCGCTGAACAGGCACGGACGCACGTTGCCATCGGCCGTCAGGCGCAGACGGTTGCAATTCGCACAAAAATGGTTGGACATGGCGCTGATGAAACCGACCGTTCCCGCCGCGCCCGGAAAGTGCCAATAGCGCGCAGGGCCCGCGCCGGCAGGAGCGTCGTTGATGTCGAGCGGCTCGAGCTCGCCCAGTCCCACCACGGCGGCCCCGGCATTGATGCGCGCCCGCAGCTCGTCACTCGGCACGGTATCGCTCGCGTCCCACAGTTCGGGATTGAGCGCGGGCGCATGCGGGTCCACAGCGCAATGCGAGCTCGTGTGTTCGTCGCCAATGGGCATGTATTCGATAAAGCGCAGGTGGATGGGGCGATCGAGCGTGAGCCGCGCGAGGGCCGCCACATCCTGGTTGAGCCGGCGCACCACAACGCAGTTGACCTTAACGGGCTCAAAGCCCCAAGCCAGCGCCGCGTCGATGCCAGCCATGGTCTGCTCGAGTCGACCCAGGCGCGTGATCTTTCCAAAGAGCGTAGGGTCGAGCGTGTCGAGCGAGATGTTAACGCGGTTAAGCCCAGCATCTTTGAGCTTCGGCGCCAACTTGGGCAGCAGGGCGCCGTTGGTGGTGAGCGAGATGTCCTCGATCTGCGGAATCGCGCGGATGTCGCGAATGAGCGGAATAATACGGCGGCTGACCAGCGGCTCGCCACCCGTCAGGCGCACGCGGCGAATGCCCTCTCCCGCCACCAAGCGCACAAAACGGGCGATTTCCTCGGCGCTGAGCAGCTCGTCGTGTGCACGGGGTGCCACGCCATCGGCCGGCATGCAGTAAATGCAGCGGAAATTGCACTTGTCGGTAACGGCAATGCGCAGGTAGTTGATATCACGGCCAAAGCCGTCATGTTGCACGTGCCCGTCCACGCAGCCCTCCCCTCACGCGGCGTTTTATTCTTCGGAAAACATAATACCCCACGAGAGAATCACGCCGACACCCGTACGACAGGACAGGTCGCTTCGAGCAAGACGGACTTTCCAAGCCCATCCTCAGCATACAAACCATCACAACATTCGATGCTTTTCCCGATTTTGGCAAAAAACGTCGAATGTTGTGATGGTCTGCCTGCCCATGGCACCCCGTAGAAGGGCCGGAACGCCCCTAAAGGCCGCCGTCCCAGTGCCGAATCACGAATTCTCGCAAGTCGTTCTGACGCTTCTGGAACGCTTCGCTTCGGTCGCACTTAAGGCCCATAGCGAGTGCAATGGCGTTCATCGCCCGGTGCAATTGCAGCTGGTGGGCAAACTGAGTCCCGGTGAGGACGATCATCCTAAAGCCCAGCGCGCTCAGCACGGTCATACGCTCCGCATCCGACGCGCTGCGCTGTTTATCAAGATGGTCCGAGCCGTTGTATTCAATCCCCGTACCGCTCGCAGGCGCATATACGTCAATCTCGAAATACCCGGCCTTTGCGAGATACTTGAACTCGTTGGGAACATTGACCCGATGGTCGAGCTCGATCTTGGCGTATCCCAGCCCTCCCTGGGAACGTTTTGCTACGACCATGATTGCGGTGGCCGTCTCCATGGGCGACCGCGCGCCATCGTGCACGCGCTTGAGCACGGCGGCCGCGCGTATAGCCCCCTGACGAGATCGGTTCTCGTTGCAATAAGCAATCAAGTCGGCAACGGTATACCTCTGCCCCATCTCGATATAATCGCCTGTCGATAGATGATTCAAATGGTATCGGGCGCAGATTTCATACCCATATTCCAGCTGCTCGGGCTCGCTCATCCACGAACCCGCTTGGACAAAGCACATGGCCTCATCAACCACCAGAAGGCCCTCTGCCACCTCGATAAGATGATCCGAAGGTATAGGCGCTCCAAACACGTGGCACCTGAATCCAGCCGGCGTCGAGCGCTCAAAATCGAAGTTGACGAGCGTGTCGATATGATCGAGCTCTTCTCGTGGAATACCAAGCGAAACCAGATAGTCGGTAACGATCCCAGCTGCCGTTGAAGCCCTCAGCCCTTTGGCATCGAGTCCCAATTTGGGCAGGCTCGCGGTCGGCTCCGCATCGTTAGCAAGCGAGTCCTCATCGTATAGGCTGCTTGCTCGCGAGGGCGGCTCGGACGGGCGCGCCACGTTGTGGTACAGCCAGGCAGTCTTATGGGACAGGACGATCGGCAGGTCCATGAGCCCTCCAATGGAGTCGGATAACCAACCTTATTCCCCTGCCCACGGGTCCGCACACCTTCGCGCGCAAGAAAGCGAATCCACCCGGTCGAGCGGCAGAAAACCATCACAACATTCGATGCTTTTCCCGATTTTGGCAAAAAGTGTCGAATGTTGTGATGGTTTGAGTCGAGGTGAGGGGCGCTAAGCCTGCACGGCGCGTGCCCGTATTCAAATGGAAATGACCGCACTCGGAGCGTGACTTTTTTCGCCCCACTGTCGACACAAACCTTGACTCTACAATCGTTGTAGGGTTTTCACTACACTGGTACGTAAACAAACCCAGCCAGAAAGCCCCGCCCATGGAACACGACCTCACACGCGGCAATGTCCTTAAGACCATCGCGGTCTTTGCCCTGCCCTATATGCTCTCGTACTTTTTGCAGATGCTCTACGGCATGGCCGACCTGTACATGATGGGGCAGTTTAGCGGCGCCGCCGGCATCACCGCCGTGGGCAATGGCGCGCAGACGCTCTACATCATTACCGTGACGCTCGTGGGCCTGGCCATGGGAACGACGGTCATCGTCGGCCACGCCGTGGGCTCGCGTCGCTTCGATCGCGCCGAGACCGCCATCGGCAACACCATTACGCTGTTTATGGGCGTCTCGATGGTACTGGCCGTCATCTTGTTTGCACTATGCCCGCAGGTTGTGGCGCTCATTGGCACGCCGCCCGAGGCGGTCGAAGGCACCGCCGCCTACCTGCGTATCTGCTTTGTCGGCATTCCGTTTATCGCCGCATACAACATCCTCTCGGCCATCTTTCGCGGCCTGGGCGATTCGCGCTCGCCCATGTACGTGATTGGCGTGGCATGCATCATCAACATCGCACTCGACTTTCTATTTATCGGCCACATGGGGCTCGGCCCCGTGGGCGCGGCGCTCGGCACGGTGACCGCGCAGACGGCCAGCGTTGCCCTCGCGCTCGTATGGCTTAAGAGCCGCCGTACGAACATCCACGTTAAGCGCAGCGACCTGCGTCCCCAGCCCGAGGTGCTCGGCAGCATTCTTAAGATCGGCGTGCCTGTGGCCGTGCAGGACGGCTGCATCCAGGTGGCGTTTATGTTTATCACCGTCATCGCCAACCACCGAGGGCTCGTCGACGCCGCCGCCGTAGGCCTGGTCGAAAAGATGATCAGCTTCTTGTTCATTGTGCCGAGTTCCATGGGTGCCACCGTCAGCGCGCTCACAGCGCAAAACGCCGGCGCGGGCAAGGGCGACCGTGCACGTCAGGTACTCAAGGACGCCATGACCATATCGGTAGTGTACGGTTGCCTAATCACGGTGCTGATGTGGCTGGTGGCGCCGGCGTTTATCGGCTTTTTTGCCAAGGATCCCGCGGTGGTCGCGGCCGGTACCGGCTATATGCGCAGCTACATTTTCGATGCGATTTTTGCCGGCATCCACATTTGCTTTAGTGGCTTTTTCGCTGCGTATGGCAAGAGCTACATCGGCTTTGCGCACAACGTACTGGCCGTGGCGCTCATTCGCGTGCCCGGCGCCTGGCTGCTGTCGAACGCCTATTCCGATACGTTGTTTCCCATGGGCATCGCCTCGCCGTGCGGATCGATTTTGTCGGCAGTCATCTGTGTTGTCGCGTTTACCGCGCTCAACCGGCGCGGGGCTTTCGACAAGTTGGTGGCGTAGCGGGGTGACGCGAGCCTGGCGCCCCTCCCCCGCCCAATGAAAGGAGCGGTCCCATGACCGACACATCACCTGAGCATACCGAGGGCCTGCTCCGCATTGGCGAGGTGGCGCGCCTGTTTAACCTGAGCGTGGGCACGCTGCGCCATTACGAACAGATGGGCTTGCTGGACCCGGCGCACATCGATCCGGCGAGTGGGTACCGCTACTACGGATCGCGGCAGCTCTCCACCCTCAACACCATCAGTCACCTGCGCGTTCTCGACTTACCGCTCGCACAAATCCGCGAGTTTGTGACTACGCGCGATGTGGAACTCATGCAGCGGCAACTGGCTCAACAGCAGGAGCTCATCGAACGCAAGCGCCGCGAGCTCGAACGCGTGTCGCGCAAAATCGATAACCGGCTTGCCCTGCTTCACGATGCCCTGAGCACCGAGCTCGATACCATTTGCACAATCGACGCGCCCGAGCTTCGCTGCGCCGTGCTGCGCGAACGCGTCAACCCTACCGACGCCTATGCGCTGGAGTGGCAGATTCGTCAGCTGCAGAAAGGCCAGCACGAGACGTTTGTTTTTCTGGGCAACTTGGGCGTTGGGATTGGCGCCGAGCGCCTCGCCACCGGCGACTTTGATGGCTACGACGAAGTCTTTCTGCTGCTCGATGACACCGATGATTACGTAGGTGATGTCGAGACGCGACCTGCCGCACGCTGCCTGACCATAAGCTTCCGCGGCACGCATGGGCAGGCAGTCCCACGCTACGAGCAGCTGCTCGGCTATATGCGCGAACATAACCTGATACCCGCCGGCCCATCGCGCGAGATCGCCCTGATCGATGACATCATCAGCGATGATCCGGCAACATACGTGACGCAGATCACGGTGCCGGTCTCTCTAGGCTAGACCGAGTCTCGTCTCCAGCTCGGTCAACGCCTCAAAAGCATCGCGAGATACACCTGCCGAGCGCTCACGTTCCGCAATGCGAATTCGCGCCATCAGGAGCTCTTTTGCCTGTACTTGAGCTTGCCTCGTGTGCCCTTCCTCCTGCGAGCAATTGCAATTATCTATATCCATTACGCCTCCGGCACCTGACCAGTAGCCAAGATCTGCTCGAGCGCGTCCTCGCCCAGCACGGGTACACCCAGCTGCTCGGCCTTGGTGAGCTTGGAGCCCGCTTTGGGGCCGGCGACCAGATAGCTCGTCTTCTTTGAAACACTGCCCGAGACCTTGGCACCAAGCACCTTGAGCGCCGCGCCCGCCTCGTCGCGGGTGCGGTTGACAAGCGTGCCGGTGAGCACGAAGGTCAGACCCGCAAGCGGTTGTGCGTCGGCGAGCTCGCCTGCCACGCCAGCGTCGGCTACGGCTTGCGCATGAGCGGCGCCCAAGTCAACCTCGAGCGAAAGGCCCGCTTGGCGCAGACGTTCCAGCACGGCGAGGTTCTCGGGCACGGCCAGGAACTGCTTGACGCTCGCCGCTATCTTGGGACCGATGCCCTCGCACTCGGCAATATCCTCTTCGCTCGCCAGGATGAGCTTGTCAATCGACAGGAATCGCTCGGCGATGACCCCGCCCACGCTCTTGCCCACGTGGCGGATGCCCAGGGCAAACAGCACGCGACCGAGCGGCTGGCTCTTGGACTTGTTGAGCTCGGCGACGATCTTTTCGGCCGTCTTGAGGCCCACCGGAATGGGATCACCCTTCTTAACGCCCTTTTTGCTGTTGGAGCTGGCATAGGTGCGCCCCGTGTCCAGTCCGGCGATGTCATCGACCGTGAGCTGGTAGAAGTCCGCGACATCATGGATCAGGCCGGCGGCGATCATCTTGTCGACGATCTCGTCGCCCAGGCCGTCGACGTCCATGCAGCCGCGGCTCACCCAGTGGAGCAAGCGCTCCTTGAGCTGCGCGGGGCAATCGATGGAGACGCAACGATAGGCGACCTCGCCGTCCTCGTGGACCACGGGACTACCACACACGGGGCAGACCTCGGGCATATGCCAGTCGACCGAATCGGCCGGGCGCTTGTCGAGCACCGGGCCCACGACCTCGGGGATCACATCGCCCGCCTTGTGCACGATGATGGTGTCGCCCTCGCGCACGTTTTTTCGGCGGATCTCGTCGATGTTGTGCAGCGTGGCGCGCGCGATGGTGGAGCCGGCAACCGTCACCGGGTCGAACTCGGCGACCGGCGTGAGCACACCGGTGCGGCCCACCTGGATGCGAATTTCGCGCAGGACGGTCTGCTTTTCCTCGGGCGGGAACTTAAAGGCAATGGCCCAGCGCGGCGCGCGGGCGGTAAAGCCCAGGTCGAGCTGCTGCTGAAAGCTGTCGACCTTTACGACCACGCCGTCGATGTCGTAGTCCAGGTCACCGCGATGCTCGAGGGCCTGGGCACAGAACTCGTGAACCTCGGCCGGCGTGGCGCAACGAGCCACGTTGGGATTGACGCTAAAGCCGGCGTTGCGCAGCCAGTCGAGAAATTCGCGCTGGCTGTGAACGTGCAGCGGGTCGGTGTCGGCGATGGCGTAGATAAAGGTGGCCAGGTCGCGGCGCGCCGTGACCTTGGGATCCTTCTGACGCAGGCTGCCAGCGGCAGCATTACGCGGGTTAGCGAAGGGGTCGCGGCCCTCGGCATCGGCCTCTTCATTCAGGCGAACAAAGCTGCCCTTAGGCATGTAGACCTCACCGCGCACTTCGATGGTGCGCTCGCGGTCGGCGCCCATGTGGGCGAGCGCCGGCTCGGACAGATGCATGGGCACATCCTTGATAGTGCGCACGTTGAGCGACACGTCCTCGCCCGTGGTGCCGTCACCGCGCGTTGCCGCGCGCACGAAGGTGCCGTTTTGATAGGTAAGCGCCACGCCCAGGCCGTCGATCTTAAGCTCGCAGGTGTAGGTGACGCTACCGGCGCCGAGCGCATCCTCGGTGCGCTGGAGCCACGCGTCAAGCTCGTCCAGGTCCATAGCGTCGTCCATGGAATACATACGCGCCCTGTGCGTGACCGGCGTAAACTGCTCGCTCACGTAGCCACCCACGCGCTGGGTATAGCTGTCGGGCGTCACAAGGTCGGGATAGGCCGCCTCGATTTCCTGCAGCTCAACGAGCATTTTGTCGAAGGCGGCGTCCGTGATCTCGGGCGCATCGAGCATGTAGTAGCGGTACGCGTGGTAGTCGAGCTCATGGCGGAGCTCTGCCGCGCGCGCGGCGGCCTGGGCATGGGCGTCGGTCGGCGCGGTGGTATCCGCACTCGCGGGCGTTTCGGTATCGATGTCCACGCCGTCACCAAACAGGCTCGATTGCTCCATAGCGGCACTCCTTCGCTCGATTTCAAACGGATACAAGAGTACCACCGGTCGCAATGGGGCCGGATAGCCCTTTCAAACCGCACCGAATCGGCAGCCGCAGACTGGGGTGGACAGTTAGTTCAGATACGTATAAATCCTAGAGCTGGATCAGGCACGAACACCTCTGTTTCGACTATTTTGGGCTCCTCGAGACCATGTAAACGTCCCATTCTCCCTTCCAAACACCCATTCGAGCCCCATCCCAATCAATAATTGCTCAAAACGCATCCCAAGCTGCCCCCAGATTTATACGTATCTGAACTAACTGTCCAGACCATTGCGAACCAGGCCTCTTGTCAGCCCCAAGTGGTCCGTTTTCCTCCGTCCCCAATGGATCGGTACGAAAAGAGGGGACTGTCCCGCGTTGGCGGGACAGCCCCCTCTGACATCGGCATGTGTAATGCGGCCCGTTAGTAACCTTGACCGTAGCCCTGGCCCTGGCCCTGCTGGCCGAGCAATTCCTCCAGATACTGGCGCAGCTGCTCGTCGGTAATACCGCCGTTGCCGGTGTCAGTCGAGCTGTCGTCCTGCCGCTGGTTCTGCAGCTCCTCATCGGAGCCCAGCTCGACCGTGACCTTTTTCTCTTCCTTGCCGCGCACGAGCGTGATCTCGACCTTCTCGCCCACCTCATGGCTGCGCAGCGCGATGATCAGGCCATCGGCGCTCGTAATCTCGTCATCGCCCAGCTTGGTAATGACATCGCCCTCCTGGATGCCGGCCTTGGCGGCGGGGCCATCCTCGACGACGCTCGCCACATACGCGCCGCTATCGGTGCTCAGCTTGTTAGTGCGGGCGTTGAGCGCGTTGACGCTCGAAAGCGTAGCGCCCATGTACGGATGCACCGGCGTCTTGCCGTCGATGATCTGGTCGGCAATGTTCTTGGCGTAGTTAACGGGAATAGCAAAACCCACGCCCGAGCTGGAGCCCGAGTAGCTCTCGATGAGCGAGTTGATGCCCACCAGCTCGCCATTGTCGTTGACGAGCGCGCCACCGGAATTGCCCGGGTTGATGGCGGCATCGGTCTGAATCATGTTGGCATAGATGGTATTGCCGCTGGTAGAGCTCATGGCCGTGGAGCGATACAGCGCCGACACGATACCCGTGGAGACAGACTGCTCGTTGCCGAAGGGCGAGCCGATCGCCATGACCCACTCGCCCACGTTGAGCTTGGAGGAATCACCAATCTCAATCGGCGTGAGCTTGGAGGCGTCGGCGTCCTTGAGCTTGATGACGGCTAGGTCGCTCGAGGCGTCGTTGCCCACGAACTCGGCCTCGTAGGTGGTGCCGTCGTCCATGGTCACCACGTACTGGTCGTAGCCATCGACCACGTGGTTGTTGGTGAGGATGTGACCCTCGGTATCGAGCACAACGCCCGAACCGACGCTGCCCGAACTATCCGACTCGTCAGCAGACTGCGAAAGCGAGCCATTCTGGCTGCCGCTCGAAGTGGCGGTAATGGAAACCACGGAGGGCAGGGCCTTGGCAGAAACGGCCTCGGCCAGCGTGGTGTCCTCGGAGTCGATCGTGATCTTTTGCGTCGATGAACCCGAAGCGCCCGCCGTCACGGCATTCTTGCCGCCGCCAATGTTGAGCGTGTCGCTCATAATGAGCGCAATGACCAGCAGGGCGCCGCAGGCACAACCGGCGAGTGCCGTAATAAAGATCGGCAGCTTTTTGGTCTTAGTCTTGACCACTGTGTGCTTGTTTACAACCTGCTGGCTGCCCAGCGGCTTGCCGGTCTGTGTGTCGTAGGCCTGCACGTAGGGAATGTTGCTGTCGGCAGGCGTCGACTCCACCTGCACGCGCGGCTGCTGCTGGGTCTCGCCGGCGTTGCCCGCATCCTGGGGACGCTGGGAATCGTACTCGCTCATAGCTGCGATCCTTTCGTCAAATAACCAAAGGCCCGCCAAACATGTGGCGGGCCATCATTGTTCACGTTGAGTTGTACCCCAATATGCGGGCGCAAGTGTATGAGAACGCAATCTTTTAGGAAGGCTTAAGTTCTGCTGCAGATTCGAGAGGAACCCGTATCTGCGTCAAAACCACCACAAAGGCGCCCGTCCCCTTTGTGGTGAAAATCTAGTCCTTAAACAGATAGCCCACGCCGCGGACGGTGGTGATGTGCGCCGCGATCTGCGGGCCCACCTTGGAGCGGATGCGTCGAATGTGCACGTCGACGGTGCGCGTGCCGCCGCAGTACTCAAAGCCCCACACGCGGTGCAGCAGCACTTCGCGGCTGTAGGCACGGTTGGGGTGCGTCGCCAAAAAGCTCAGCAGCGAATACTCCATCAGCGTCAGGTCGATGGGCTCGTTATCGAGCGTCACCTGGTAGGTAGCCAGGTTAATCTCGAGGTTATCGATGTTGAGCACATCGTCGGCGGCGACGGTCTCTTCCTCGCCCATCAGGCGCTGCGCGCGAGCCTTAAGCTCGTTGGGCGTCGCCGTGGGACATACAAAGTCGGCATGCGCATGATTCGGCAGACGCAGGGTGCCGAGTGCCTCGTCGTCGACGATCACCAACATGGGGACGCCGCCGCGATCGTCAAGCCACTTGGCAATCTGATCGATGCGGTCGCTGCGGATGCCGTCGGAATCGAGGATCAGCAGGTCAAAGTCGTGCGCCGCAGTTGGCGAATCGGGGGTTGCCAGGCTCACCTCGACACCCAGGGTGGTCGTCAAGCTGCGGGCAAACTCGTGGAAGCGCGTCGTGCGCGCCATGAACAGGGCACTCTTTTCGGACATATCGGCCTCCAAAGAAATGAGCTCAATCGTACTGGAACAAGCCAGCGCGATTAGGAGTTCGCCAGGTAGTGCTTGATCTCCCACTCGGTGATCGTAGACTCAAACTTATGCCACTCGTCGCGCTTCTTTTTGAGGAAGAAGCTGTGAATGTGCTCGCCGAGGGCATCCTTCATAAACTGCGAGTCCTCAAAGACGTCAAGCGCCTCTTTGAGCGAGCGCGGCAGCGGCGTGTAGCCGGCCTCGAGCATCTGACGGTCGGTGAGCTTGAGCGTCTCGGCCGTGGCCTCGGGCGGGAGCTCCAGCTTGCGCTCGATGCCGTCCAGACCAGCCGCCAGCGTGACGGCGTTGACCAGGTACGGATTGGCCATGGGATCGGGACTGCGCAACTCGATGCGCGTGGACAGCTGTTTGCCGGGCTTGTAGACCGGGATGCGAACCATGCTCGCGCGGTTGCGCAGGCCCCACGTGGCGTACTGCGGCACGGAGTCGCCGCCCGTGGTGATGCGCTTGTACGAGTTGACCGTGGGGTTGGTGATGGCGCTGATCTCGCGCGCGTGCGCCAGGATGCCGGCCATGTAGTGCTTGGCGATACCGGAGAGATGGTACTTCTCGTCGTCCTCGCCCCAAAAGACGTTGTTGCCGTCGTGGTCGAATAGCGACTGGCACAGGAACATAGCGCTGCCGTCTTCGCCCGCCAACGGCTTGGGCATAAAGGAGGCGTGGCAACCGCTCTCGTAGGCCTGCTGCTTAATGATGAGTTTGGCCGTGGTGATAGCGTCGGACATGCTCAGGGCCTCGGCATGGCGCAGGCTCATGCCGTGCTGCGAGCGGCCGGCGGCGTGGAAGGTGTACTCCACGGGCACGGACATCTTCTCGAGCGTGAGGACCGTGTTGCGGCGCAGGTCGCGAGCGGCGTCGCTCACCGAAAGATCGAAGTAGCCCACATTGTCGAGCGGCTCGGGGGTGTGTTCGTCGGGGAAGTAGTAGTACTCCAGTTCGGCGCCCACGTTGAGCAGGTAGCCGGCCTTCTCGGCCCTGTAGAACATGCGGCGCAGGGCATCGCGCGGGTCGCCGGCAAACGGCTTGCGATCGGGAGTGCACACGTCGCAGAACACGCGGGCGACGCCGTTGTGGCTCGGGCGCCACGGCAGGATCTGGAAGGTCGAGGCGTCGGGAAACGCCAGCATGTCGGCTTCCTCGGGCGTGGCAAAGCCCTCGATGGCGGAGCCGTCAAAGCCAATACCCTCCTCAAAAGCGACCTCGAGGTCCTCGGGGCTAATGGCAAAGTTCTTGAGGCGGCCGAGAATGTCGACAAACCACAGACGCACAAAGCGGATGTCACGCTGCTCTACGGAGCGGAGTACGTAATCGATGTTCTGCTGGTTCATGTCGCTCCCCTTTCTTTCGGGCGGGTTTCGACTGGTCTATATCGCAGATACTATCGCAGAAAAATGTTTCCGCAGGGTTAAAGCGTATCAAGCGCTCAAAAAACGTGTGCGAACAGGCCGTTGCGAACGAGCGGTTAGCGCGAGGTTGATGCGCGGTGTTCGATGTGGCCGGGGATCTCGATGCGTTTGGGCGCCAGCTTTGCGGCCTCGCCCACGGTGGTGGTAACGACGTCGATGCGCTCGGAAAGGCGCTCGACTACGCGCTCGGCAATGGTGAGGGTGTCCTGCGCGGCCGTGGTGACGCCGCCAAAGAGCACATGGTTCCAGGGGTAGTCGTCAAACGTCGCGATCTTGAGCCCCGCCGGCAGCGAGGGACCAAGCTGCGCCAGCGCCTCGGTCAGACGCAGGAAAACCAGGCCGTTGACGGCGATAAGGCCGAGCCTTTTGCCCGCGTAGTCGCGGATGGTCTTGTCCAAACGGCCAACGCCCGTGGCACCGCCATCGGCCAAGGTGACGACCTCGCCCGCAAGGCCGCGGCGCGAAAGCTCGTCGGCAAAGGCCTCGGCGCGCTCTCGACGCACGGGGCTGTCGTCGCTTGCCTCGGCGAGCAGGCACAGGCACTCGCTGCCCGCAGCGGCCAAGGCGTCTACCAGGCCGGCAACCAGCTCGCGGTTGTTAGAGGTCACCAGATCGATGCCGCCATTGGCAACATCGCGGTCGAGCAGCACAACGGGTAGGCGTCCCGTGGCCGCGGCGATTGCCTCGTCGTTGCCGCCGCAGGTGTTGACGATCAGGCCGTCCACGCCGGCATCGATAAGCCTGGTGAGTGACTCGGCCTCCTTGGCGGGATCATTGCCGCTAATGGCCGTCATGAGCGAGCAGCCGCGCGCGGCGGCGCTGGCGGAAAGCCCTTCGAGCATGGCGCTGGAGAACGGGTTGGCGATGTCGGCCAAGATCACGCCGATGAGGTTGGTGCGCGAGCTGCGCAGATTGCGCGCGGCGGCACGCGGGCGATAGCCGGTGCGCTCAATGACCTCAGCGATGCGGGCGCGGGTTTCCTCGGTCATCTGCCCGGGGCGGTTATTGAGGTAGCGCGAAACCGTGGCCGGGCTCACGCCCGCCTCGGCGGCAATGTCCTTAATTCTCATCTGCGCCATAGCGCACCCCGTTTCCCAACTGTCGGCATTCTGAGCCATTTTAGGCATTTTTAAAAATCTCGCTTGCAAAACGCTGTAGGTGAGCAGCGTCGTTTTTGCGTCTCGAGCAGATGCGATGATGGGCTAGATAGACGAGTCTTTGGACAGCTCAAAATAGTCGGGATGCAAGGCGATAACCGGACCTTGCTCTTCGGGCATCAGGTGCAGGTGTGTCTCTGCCAGATAGCTCGCCGCGTCGGTATCGCCCCTCTTAATGGCCTCGAGAATCCGGCGATGCTGCCGACGAATCGGCTCCCAATTCAGATCCTGCGACACCATACGCAACCAGTTGTATCGCTCAAAATGCGTGTTGATGCTCTTCATCCAATCCCACAACATGTGACGACCGGCAATCTCAAAACATGTCTCATGGAACAGGTTATCCAGGTCAAAGAAGCGGCGCGTTTCGCCATGGTCGAGCGACTCGGACTCGGTAAGAATCTGCTCAAGCCGCTGCTTTTGCTCGGGCGAGGCGGCCGAACAGCATTTAATAAGCACGCTTCTCTCGAGCTTCTCGCGCAAGAAACAGGCGTTCTCGGCGCGCTCCATGCTGATTTTTGAGACATAGGTGCCGCTTTTGGGACGCGTTTCCACCAGCTCCTGCTCACGCAGGCGCACAAAGGACTCGCGAATGGGCGTGCGCCCGATTCCCGTCTCTTTTTCCAGACCAATCGCCGAAAGGCGTGTGCCGGGCCTAAGCTCGGCATAGATGATCTTGGAGCGCAATGCGTTGTATGCCTGGTCTTGCAGGCTCTGATAATGCTGGTGTTGTTCCATAAAGCCCTCGGATAAACCCTCGGTTAATCGAATACCACCATGCAATACTATCGCATCCCCCGCCCCCTCATAAGTTGCGGTGGAATAGTTCCTGCTCAAGGCCTTCAGCAGCAAAAACAGGAACTATTCCACCACAACTTCCAACAGTCTTTTTGGGACGGGGCTTTTTGGCCACCCCGGGCCGCAGGTCGGCCCCTTGCCACAAAAGGGGCCCATCTACTACGTTAACGCGGAGAGCCCAGACCATGCTGAAAAGTGCGAAAACAAAACCGCAGATAGAGAGCTTATCGATTTTCAAAATAGCCGACTATGGTTGACCCCTGCGGCTTAAACGTAGTAGATAGGCCCTTTTCGTGGCGCAGCACTACTGCACCCCAAATTGGCACCCCGAGCCCTCGTGAGTTGCCAACAAGCTGTTCGCCCAGCGCTTTATCCGCGCGGCATTTGGAAAATAGCACCACCGCAAAACCCGCGAGTAGCGCTTACTTTGCTATATCTCACTATACTTTGCTATATCTTGCTATACTTTGCTATATTTTGCTATATCTTGCTATATCTTGAGCAAAGGTGGCTCACATGCAAACAAACCCTTTTAAGCCCACAGCAGGTAAAACACCTCCCACGATTATCGGCCGCGAAGATGTACTTGAAGAATTCAGTGAAGGCCTCACCAACGGGCCTGGTGCCCCTGGGCGCCTAATGCGCATAGCCGGCGTCCGTGGAACGGGCAAGACGGTCCTCCTTGACGAGTGCTCACGTTTGGCGCAAAGCCGTGGCTGGATGGTCATAAAAGAAGTCGCAACCGAGGGACTTTGCCAACGCATTCTCGAACAGCTGCAGCCCAAATTCCAGGCCAAACACGCCAGATTTGAGCCCACCGTAGCTGGCATATCCATCGGCAGCATAGATATTGAGCGAATCGGCCCATCGCTACGCGACGCCATGAGACAGACAATATCCAAGAATGGAAATGGCCTGCTCATCACTCTCGACGAGGTTCAAGACGCAGAGCTCGATGAGGTCCGAACGCTCTCCATTGCGATTCAGCAGGTTATCGGCGAAGACCTTGATATCGCCTTTGTTTTTGCTGGGCTGCCTTCGATGATTGAAAGCATCATCAACGGAAAGACACTTACGTTTTTGCGCCGTGCCCTCCCCTTTGATCTGAAGGCTGTGGCAGTAACCGAAGTGTCGTACTCCCTCGAGGAAACCATTGAAGCGTCTGGCATGGAGTTGCAGCCAGGTATTGCCGGCCAACTTGCCGAGGCAACGCAAGGCTATCCTTTCATGATCCAACTCGTTGGATACTACGCATGGCAGTTGGCGAGACGCGCACATACAGCGATTATTGGAGAAGAAGAAGCCGAGCGCGGCATTGCAACGGCACGCGAACGCTTCTGCGCCATGGTGATTGAGCCCGCGCTGCAGCGCATTCCGCCCACGTGCATCGCTTATCTGCTGAGCATGGCGTCTTTGGGGCAGACGAGCTCGACCAGCATGGTTGCCGATGCCCTAAACAAAACGCCTCAACAGGTGAGCTCCGTCCGCAGCCGCCTGTTAAGAGAATCGATTATCGAGGCCCCCTCGTACGGCAAGGTCTCATTTGCCATCCCCTACATGCGCAATTACCTCTACGAACACAAAGCCGAACTGGAAGTTGAACTGTAGAAGCGGTAACTGCCCTGCAAGACGAAAACCGTTTTCGTGCGGATTTATAGCAGACGCAAACGGTTTACGTCTCGATTTGCGTCCGGAATAAGGATGGAAATTGCGCTTTCGTACGTTTTTCCCTAGACGCAACGTGCTTTCGTCCGACGATACGTCTGCAATCCAGACGAAAAGAACCCCGAGCTCGTATGAACTCGGGGCTCTTTGTGCCGCACATCTATGAGAGGTGAAATTCGATGCGTACGAGCGCTACTCCATGAAGCCGCCTTGGAATGGCGGCGACCTCGTCAATGGGGTCAGGTTTACATGCACCAAGTTGGTGCAAAGTAACCTGCCCTCACGCAACAAGGGGCCGACTAGAGCTCGCAGGCAACCTTGTAGCCATCGCCGATGGCGTCGCGGATGTTGCCGCACTTGTTGGCATCGCCCAGCACGTGGGTGGCAACACCGGCTGCAGCCAGGTCGTCGGCCAGCTTGGTATTGGGACGATAGCCCATGGCAAGCACCAGCGTATCGGCACCGGTGATGGTGTGGACTTCGCCGTCCTTCTCGTAGCTGATGGTGTCCTCGGTGATCTCGGTCACCTTGGCCTCGGTCAGCACGTGAACACCCTTTGAGAGCATGCGCGTGATGAGCACCGCGCGGCCGGCACCGCCCTCGTTGGCGGCGAGCGTCTTGGTCATCTCGATAACAGTGACATCGCGGTTGGCCGGCGACAGGTCGTTGACCAGCGGGGCCAGGTAATCGGCCGTCTCGCAACCGACGGTGCCGCCGCCCACGATGACGATCTTCTTGCCCGGGAAAGCCTTGCCGCCCAGCAGGTCGTCGGCCGTCATAACCTGCTTAAAGCCCTGCATAAAGGCCGGGGCGATGGGCTCGGCGCCATAAGCCAGGACAACCTCGTAGCCGGCGTAGTCGCGCTGAATGTCCTCGGCAGTAAGCTCGGTGCCAAATACGCACTTCACGCCGGCCTCGGCCAGGCGACGATACTGGTACTTGATCACGCGCGTGAGCTCCTGCTTTGCCGGCGGAACGGCTGCGATGCGCATCTCGCCGCCCGGCTCGTCCTGCTTATCCACGAGCACCACGTTGTGACCGCGTTTGGCGGCAATGAACGCCGCCTCCATGCCCGCGGGACCGGCGCCCACAACCAGTACGTTCTTGGCCTCGGCGGCAGGCTCGTAACCGGCCTCGTCGCGCTCCACGTCCGGGTTGACGGTGCAGGAGATGCGCTTGCCAAACATAATGCCGTTGAGGCAGCGCAGGCAGCCAATGCAGGGGCGGATGTCGTCGGCGTTGCCGGCAGCGGCCTTGTTGCAGAACTCGGCATCGCACAGATTGGCGCGGCCCATCATGCAGATGTCGGCAGCGCCGTCCTCGATCAGCTCCTCGGCGATCCAGGCCTCGTTGATGCGGCCGACGGTGGCGACGGGAATGTTGACGTGCTTTTTGATCTCGCGCGAGCAGGCGGCGTGCGAGGCCTGCTGGGTACCGGCGGCGGGAATCGCGGAGCCGCGCTTGATGGTGGTACCACCCGACACATGAATCATGTCGACGCCGGCCTTCTCCAGGCGACGCGAGACGTAGATCATGTCGTTGAGGGTCAGGCCGCCATCGGTGTACTCATCGCCCGAAATGCGGACGTCGATGATAAAGTCCTTGCCGCAGCGCTCGCGGATCTCGGCGATGACCTCGAGCAGGAAGCGCATGCGGGCGTCGAGCGAGCCGCCGTACTCGTCGGTGCGCTTATTGTAGAGCGGGGTCAAAAAGCCGCCGAGCATGCCGTGGGCATGCGCCGCATGGACCTCGACGCCATCGACGCCAGCCTTCTGCATACGCACGGCAGCGTCGCCAAACTGATGCGTGAGCTCGTGAATCTCATCGACCGTGATGGGGCGCGGCGCCTCGCGGGCATAGGACGGGCCCACAAAGGACGGAGCGATCAGGCGAGGCGTGCCCGGAATGTTAAAGGCCATGTAGGCGGGGTGGAAGAGCTGCGGCATGATCTTGCAGCCATACTCGTGGACGGCCGCGGCGAGCTTTTCCCAGCCGGGGATAAACGTGTCGTCGTAGCAGCACATATCGCCCGGCAGATAGGTATAGGTGGGCTCGACCGTCACGACCTCGGTGATGATGAGGCCCACGCCGCCCTTGGCGCGGGCACGGTAATGATCGACCAAGTCATCGGTCACATAGCCATGATCGGCCAGGTTGGTGGACACCGGCGGCATAAAGACGCGGTTCTTGACCTCGGTCGTACCGACCTTGATCGGGCTAAAGAGCATCGGATAGGCGGAAGACTCCATACAGGGTTCCTTTCGTTTGAGCCGCTCGGCGGCAGTTGCTAACGTACCTATCGTATCAGCAACTGCCGCGTCCGCAGTCAAACATGCCCAAACGCCGGTCGGCTAATGAATACCACGGCTCAAGTCTTCGGTGATTTTGTCCACACCCTTAAGCGCGGCACAGGTCTTTTTGTTGGAGCAATGCCCCGTGCAAACGCCACCCTGAGCGCAGTCGGCGCAGGTGCCCTTGCGGTAGATGCGCACGCACACGGCGACAAACGCAATACCGATAACGGCCAGTACAACAATATCGATAGGTGCCATAGCAAGCCTCCTCTAGTTAACCACCACTTACTTTACCCCATTCTCCACCTATCAAAAAGGGACAGGTTTATTTTGGTCGGTTTTATCTGCGGAAACGCCACATCTCCCCCACCAAAAAGCCCGAGTGTCGCTGGGACACCCGGGCTCGTGGAAAGGGGTTAATCCTTATTCGGACTTAAGCGGAAACTGCAGCGGAAGCAGCGTTGGTCTCGTCCTCGTCGGTCCATGCATGCTTTGGCATGGGACGGAAGATCTGGAAGAGCATCGCAACCAGCAGCACGATGGCCACCACCGTCCAGATACCAAACTGTCCAAGAACAAGCAGGTTGTAGAACTGGTTGATGAACAGGCCGATCACCCAAGCAAAGGCGCACTCGTAGCCGAGGGCAATCGCGGTCCACTTGCCGGAGTCCATCTGGTTGCGGATGGTACCCATAGCGGCAAAGCACGGAGCGCACAGCAGGTTGAAAGCGCCAAAGGCAACGCAAGCGCCCATGGTCGGGAACATGCCGGCGAACGCGGTCCACAGGCTCGGATCGGTCTCGGCGGCATCGGCAACGGACAGCAGCGAGCCGGCGGTGGCGACGACGTTCTCCTTGGCGACAAGACCCGAGACGGTCAGCGCGGTGGCCTGCCAGGTGCTAAAGCCGAGCGGGGCGAAGATCCAAGCGACCAGGTTGCCAAGCATGGCAAGCACGGAGTAGTCCATGAACTCCTCGGGGATGCCGTCCATCGCAGGCAGGAAGCCAAAGGAACCGTTGTAGCTACCAAAGTTGGACAGGAACCAAACCACGACGGTGGATGCGAAGATGACCGTGCCGGCCTTCTTGATAAAGGCCCAGCAGCGCTCCCACACGTGCAGCGCCCAGGAACGGATCGCCGGGAAGTGGTAGGCGGGAAGCTCCATGACAAACGGGGTCGGACGACCGGCGAAGAGCTTGGTCTTCTTGAGCATGAGGCCCGAGGCGATGACGGCAAAGACGCCCAGGAAGTAGAAGAGCGGGCTGATCCATGCGGCGGTGGTGGAAGAATCGCCGATGATGGAACCCATGAGCAGGGCAATAATCGGCAGCTTAGCGCCACAGGGAATGAACGTGGTGGTCATGACCGTCATGCGGCGGTCCTTCTCGTTCTCGATGGTCTTGGTGGCCATGACGCCGGGGACGCCGCAGCCCGAGGACACGAGCATAGGAATGAAGGACTTACCGGACAGGCCAAAGCGGCGGAACACGCGGTCCATGATGAAGGCGACGCGGGCCATGTAGCCGCAGTCCTCCAGGAAGGACAGCATGACGAACAGCAGGAACATCTGCGGCACAAAGCCGAAGATGGCGCCCAGGCCGCCGACGATGCCGTCGCAGACCAGCGAATCGACCAGGCCACCGTCCTCGGTGCCACCCGCCACAAGTGCGTCGTGGACCATGGTGGTAATACCCGGGACATAGGGGCCGTACTGCGCCGGGTCGACCGAGTCGGCATTGTCGCCCGCAGCCTCGACGGCCGCGTCGTAGGCGTCGCGGCCCTGACCGAGCACGTACCAACCGTCGGTACCGAAGAGCTGGTCGTTGGTGAAGTCGGTCACCGTGCCGCCCAGAGTGGAGACGGCGATGTAGTACACGCAGAACATGATGACCACAAAGATCGGCAGGCCCAGGATACGGTTGGTAACCACGCGGTCGATCTTCTCGGAGGTGCTCATCTTGGCCGGAGCCTTGATGAGGCACTCGTCGATGATGTGGGCGATCACGCCGTAGCGCTCACCGGTGATGATGGACTCGGCATCGTCATCGCAGTCCTGCTCGCACTGAGCGACCAGCTGCTCCACGCGAGCAGCCTTCTCCTTAGTGAGGTTGATGAGCCTGCAGGCGTCCGCGTCGCGCTCAAACAGCTTGACAGCGTAGTAGCGACGCTTGTTGGCGGAAACGCTCGCCGGCAGGTTGTTTTCGATGTGGTCCAGAACGTCCTCGATGGAGGAATCGAACTTATGCTCCGGCACCTGGCCCTTAGAAGCAGCGGACTTCTTGACCTGCTCGAAGAGCTCCTTGATGCCCTTGTTCTTAAGAGCCGAGATCATCATGACCGGACAACCGAGCTTCTTGGAGAGCTTGTCCGTGTCGATCTTGTCGCCGTTCTTCTCGACCAGATCGGCCATGTTGAGGGCAACGACCACAGGCAGGCCGGTCTCGATGACCTGAAGCGCCAGGTACAGGTTGCGCTCCAGGTTGGTGGCATCGACCACCTGAACGACAACATCGGGCTCGCCGCTCATGAGGTAATCGCGCGAGCATTGCTCCTCGGGGCTGTAAGGGGAAAGCGAGTAGATGCCAGGGAGGTCCGTGATGGTAACGTTCTTGTCGCTTAGGAGCTTGGCTTCCTTTTTCTCAACCGTGACGCCGGGCCAGTTGCCAACGTAGCCGTTGGCGCCGGTAATCAGGTTGAAAAGCGTGGTCTTGCCGCAGTTGGGGTTACCCGCCAGCGCGACATGGATCTGAGAATCCGCCATTCAATCCTTCTTCCTTGTTTGCCCGCGCTGCTTTCTCCGCGCAGGCTGGATAATGTGCTTCAAAGATGCTGCATTAAGTTAGAAAAACCTAACTTTATCTGCAGAAATATGCGGCGCGAGTCCTTACTGAACCTCGACGACGGCGGCCTCCTCCTTGCGGATGGAAAGCTCGTAGCCGCGCACGTTGATCTCGACCGGATCACCGAGCGGTGCAACCTTCACGACCTTGAACGAAGTGCCCTTGATGAGCCCCAGGTCCATAAGGTGGCGGCGAAGCGCACCCTCACCGTGAAGCTTGACGATGGTGGAGCTCTCGCCCACCTTAACGTCACCCAACGTCTTCATTTACTTGTCCCCCTTTCAGTACGTACAGAAATACCGTCGACTAACCGACGGTCATGATGTGCATGGCAACCTTGGAATCGATACCAAAGCGTGCGCCCAGCACCGTGACGATAATATTGGCGCCACTCGAGCTCACCACGTGGATCTCGCTGCCCTCGACAAAGCCGAGGTCCTTGAGGTGGTGCTTCATATCCTCATTGCCCTTTACACGAGACACGCGCACGGTTTCGCCCGCTTTTACCATCGAAAGCGGCATTGCCGGCATCTGCGGTCCGCAAGACATGAGTGGCTCCTAACGTCAGTTCGTCCTTCACATCGACGCAGCAAAAGTTAACCACGCCTATGTTCGCTTTAGTAAACTAACACGTGGTTAACTTTTTGGAAAGGGTCCCCATTCAGATTTCGAAAAAGTTTCCCATACGAAACAAAAGGGCGCGGCAAAGGACCATCCTTTACCACGCCCTGTCATGCTTAAAGCGAGAGATTTCTGATCGACGTGACGCAGGAGGCCTCATCCACGCCCGAGACGCGGAAGATGATGTCCTCGCCGCACTCGCCGCAGAGTGCCATGAGCCCTATAACGTCGCGGCCATCCGTGTGGCGATCGCCGATACTGACTGACACGTCGCTACGATGCTTGGCAATGATGTCATAGAGCAGCGCAACCGGGCGGGCATGTAATCCCAACGGATCTTTAATCGTCTTTGTAAACTCGACCATGTCCCCTCCCGCGGCATCGCACATTCGGCCGGCAAACCCAGCCACGTGGTAGTTATTGTAGCGTTAGATGCTTGTCGAGGACCCCTCCGGATACCCCGTGGTCAAAAAGTGGCAAATATGAGTACTGTCACCAATTTAGTAGCAGCAAAATCGAGAGCAAATTGCCTACTTTGAGCGATTCGAAGAGGTTGAAAGCCGTCAAACGCCCTTTAAGGGGGGTTAGATAGATTGATTTTGAGCCCATTTTCGCTCAGAACAGGCCAAAAAATATGACACCTCTTTTGCAACAGTACTCATATTTGGCATTTTTGCCCACAGGGTCCAAAATCCATGTCCCAAAACACAAAAGGAGGGGCCTCGTAAGGCCCCTCCTTAGGAAAGGGAATCGATTTATTCCACAGCCGTAGATTAATCCTAGCCGCTACTCCATCATGTCGAGGACGGAGGGGCGAAGCTCGTTCTCAGCAGCCTCGGGATCGGTTTCGCGCAGGCGGTTGATGTAGCGGTTGTACCACATCACGGCAAGGCCCAGGAAGACAACCACGCCGCCGACGTTGTAGACCAGCGTCAGCCACAGAGGCTGATCGAGCGGAATGGTGCCGCAGATAAGCACGAAGCAGAAGACCACAAGCAGGAATGCAGCAATGACCAGGCCAAAGGTGCGCGAACCCATGCGGAAGCCACGGGGAGCAGCGTCGAAGTTCTTGCGCAACATAAAGTAGGCAAGCAAGATCAGCAGCGGCGGGAGCAGAGCGGTGGCAGCCGTCATGTTGGTGACGATCATGAGCAGGTCGTCGAGGTTACCGGAGCCCAGGGCCGGGATGATCAGGATGGGGACGACGATGGCGAACTGCAGCCAGGCAGCGCGGGCAGGAATGCCGTGCTCGTTGAGCTCGACGATCTTGCTACCAAAGACGCCCTTGGGGATCTCGGTGAAGAACACCTTGATGGGAGCGGAGGTCCACATCATGAGGGAGCCCAGCGTGGCGGCGAGAAGGATCAAGCCGATGGCGCGCGTAGACACTTCCATGGGAATGCCAAAGTGGGCAAAGACAGCGCCGAATACGTCGAAGATACCGGTGGAGATGGCAACGCCGCCCTCGGGGATGAACAGGTTAACCAGCAGCGAAGCGCCTGCATACAGAAGGCCGATGGTCAGGCCGGCGATAACGACGGTGCGCACGAAGGCCTTGACGCCACCCTTAAGGTCGTTAAGGAACACGCCGACAGACTCAGCGCCGCCAACGCCCTGGATGATCCAGGCAAGCGTACCGAAGAAGCCCCACGCAGTTGCGAAGTTGCTCATGTCGGGAGCCATGTTAGCGGGAGTAGGAGCCGTAGCGAACTCAACGCCGCCAAAGGCAGCAGCCAGGGACAGCAGGATGAACACGGCGGTCAGGCCGAGAGCCGCGGTCGAACCGAAGGAGGAAATGGAGCCGATCCACTTAGCGCCCTTGGTCGAAACCCACGTGGCGATAGCAAAGACGACGATCTCGATAATGGTGATCCACAGCTGCGAAAGCTCGGCGTTGGCACCAAAGAACACGTAGCTCGCGTAGATGATGACGTTGGGCAGGACGGACGCAAAGAAGAACAGGTTAACAAACCAGTAGCTAAATGCCGTCAGGAACGCCCAGCGACCACCCATCGAGGTCTTAACCCATGCGTACACGCCAGACTCGGAGTCCTTGTTGAGGCCGACGAACTCGGCGGTAACCAGGGTATAGGGGACAAAGTACAAAAGCGTGGCGAAGAAGAACGACGGCGCAGCTGCCAAGCCGATGGCCGCGTTGTTGTTGATGATGTTCTTGATACCGAACACGGCGGCGACCGTCATGCCCAGCAGAGCGAACGAACCAATCGTTCCTCGTTTTTCAGAGCTCATAAGCCCTCCCAATCATCTGTTAAATGTCATCTAAAACCGTCCGAGCTGCAAGTGCAAACACGGACGGCGCACCTGCTAAGGGGAATGGGGAAAAGGGAGTCAACAAAGCCATCCCCCTTAACGGCGCGAAGCAAACGTCCAGGCGGACGAATACTACTTGTTGGGGAAGGAATAACCTTCGACTGTCACGTGCAGTACCACGACGCGGGGATCCGCGGCATCGGCCACGACACGGTAGGCCTCGTCAATTTCGACGACGGCAACGCCGCCGGCGGGAATCGTCACGGTCTCCCCCGTACCCTCAAAGCGCTCGCGATCATCGATATCGCTGTAGGCGCGCGTACAGGTAAGATCGGCCTTGGAAGCCACCTCAACGGTCAGATTGCCGTCGAGCGGGGCGAGCACGGCATGGTAGCGACGGTGACCGACCAGATCGGCAGTAGCCGCCTCGTGGGCGTTCACCCACCAATACACCAGCGAGTCGCCGATAGAGTACGCCACATCGTGCTGCAGTTCAGAAACGCCGTCGAGTGCCTGACCGGTACGCATCCACTTCTTGACGGACTTCATCTGGGCGTCGAAATCGGCACGCGAGTTAAAGATATGCATGACTTATGCCTCCTTAATGGGTGCCAGCGCCTGAGCCAGATCGGCAGACGTCAGCGGTCGCAGGGACACCTCAAAGCTGAAGCTCTCAAAACGGGTGCGATAGGAATCGAGCACCTCGGAACCCCAAGAGTTCGAGCCAAGGCCGAGCAGCTGGTCGTTGATGTTGACCGTAACCGTTTCGCCCGGGACAAGATCGTAGACATGCTTGGCGTTATCGATAGCCTCGCAGCTATAGGGCCATGTGGAGAACGAGAACGGATTGGAAGCGGCGTCGCTCGGACGCGTCACGACCAGACCGTCACCGTGGCTGGAGCGCAGGGCGACCCAGCGGGTACCCTCGCGGTTGGCGCAGTCCTGGGGCATAACGTAGGGCGTGAACATGTCGTCGACCGTAGTGCGGTAATGACCGACCGGGTTGGCGCGCAGCGAGTCCGGATAGTTCTCGCCCGGGCCGTGGCCATACCACTCGACGGCACGATCACAACCGGGAACCTCAAAGGAGATGCCGATGCGCGGGATGATATCCGAGTAATCGCCGTAGGGCTCGCCGGAAACCTTGAGGTCGACGCGACCGCTCGGAAGCACGGTGTAGACAAGCTCGACGCGCATGCCGAACGCGCGGACGGGAGGAGCAATACGTTGGCTCACGGTAACGACGACCGCATTGCCGTCCTGCTTCCAAGAAACCTTGCGGGTGGACGTCTGCATTACATCAATGAAGTTGTCCTTCCACAGGGAGTCGTACTCCTGGGCGTGGTTGTCGACGAGCGGATGCCAAAAACCAACCTGGGGACCAGAGGCCATGACGTCACGGCCGGATGCCTTCCACTTGCTCACGGTGCCGTTTACCTTGCTGAAGGTCAGCTCGCCGTTGAGGGAGTGAATGCGAATCTCCTGCTCAGTCTCCTCGACCGTAAGCTCAGGACGAGTGGGAGCCGCGATGGCCGGCGCCGGATGGTTTGCGATGGCAAACTGGCTTGCGCCCAGTTGGAACATCGGCTCGCACCAGACGTGAGCGGCCATGGTGTAGGCGCGCACGGTCAGCAGGGTCTCGCCTACCGCGGCCTCGCGAATCACCAGCGGAAGCTTGACGGACGCGCCGGGGGCAACCGCGCCGGGCATGAGCGTCTTGCGGCAGACCACGTCGCCGTCCACCAGGGTCTCTGCCGACAGGCAGACATCCTCGAGAGTGGTGAACCAACGCTTGTTGGTGACGGTCAGCTCGCCCGCCTCGGCATCGTAGGCCATGCGAACCGGGCAGATGACCTGACCATACTCAGTGAGGCCCGGGCTCGGCTGCTGCCAGGGGAACACCATGCCGTCGATGCAGAAGTTGCTGTTGTTGGGGTAGTCGCCGTTGTCGCCGCCATACATGTCGTAGGCAACGCCGTCCTCGGTCACAGCAGCCAAGCCGTGGTCGCACCATTCCCAAATGAACTGGCCCTGGATGCAATCCCAGCGATCGAAGACCTCCTGGTACTCGGACAGGCCTCCGGGGCCATTGCCCATGGAGTGACCGTACTCGCAGTTGATGCGCGGCTTGGGGAACGGATGTTCACCAAAGTCGTTCATCTGCGACACGCGGGAGTACATGGTGGAGATAACGTCGACGGTATCGGCGTTGCGGTCCTCCTCGTAGTGGACCGGACGACCATCGAGCTCGTGAGCCTTGGCATACATTGCACGGATGTTGCAGCCATAGCCGCTCTCGTTGCCCAGCGACCACATGATGATGCACGCGTGGTTGCGCTCCTGCATCACCAGGCGCTCAATACGGTCGACGTAGGCCGGCTCCCATGCCGGGTCGTCGGTAACCAGGGCGATGTTGCCGATATTCTCGAAGCCGTGGCTCTCCATATCGGTCTCGGCGACCAGCATGATGCCATACTCATCACACAGCTCGTAGAAGCGCGGGTCATTGGCATAGTGAGAGGTGCGCACTGCGTTGATGTTGTGCTGCTTCATGAGCTCCAGGTCGCGGCGCATGCGATCGAGGCCCACGGCGCGGCCCTTGTGATCGTCGTGATCGTGGCGGTTGACGCCATGCATCTTAAAGTAAGTGCCGTTGAGGTAGATATGATTGCCCTCGACCGTCACCTCGGCAAGACCCTGGCGATGCGGGACGTACTCGCTCACCTTGTCGCCGTCGTAGACCTCAAACGTAAGATCGTAGAGGAAGGGGTCCTCGGGATTCCAGAAGTGGGCATCGGTCACGCTGCACTCGGCATGGCCGTCGACGCACTCACCCGTAGCCACCACGTTCTCGCCATCGCTGAGCGTAAACACAACGCGGGAAGTGCCCTCGGCAACCGTATCGAGCGTGATCAGAGCGGCATCGCCCTCGCGGTGCGTGCGGAACCTAAAGTCGACCAGGTGCGCGGCGGGACGCTGCATAAGGTACACATCGCGGAAGATGCCCGAGGCCCACCACATGTCCTGATCCTCGATGTAGCTGCCATCGCTGTACTGCAGGACCTTGACCGCAAACAGGTTGTCGCCCTCGACGAGCGCGTCGGTCACGTCGAACTCGGCAGACAGGCGCGAACCCTTGGTCATGCCGATATACTGACCGTTGACGTACAGCTCGCCATAGCTCTCGATGCCGTCGAAGCGAATGATCTCGCGAGCGCCGGCAGGAACGGCGGGAAGGTTGACGATGCGCTGGTAGACGCCCGTGGGGTCGTCGGAGGGAACGAACGGCTGATCAACCGGGAACGGGAAACCCTCGTCGGTGTAGGCAAGGTTGCCATAGCCGTCCACCTGCCACAGGTGCGGAACCTCCACGTGATCCCACTCGGGCTTGTACGTGGAGAGTTCCTCGTTGGAGACGGCAGCGGGGCCCTCAAAGAGGCGGAACTGCCACGAGCCGGACAGCTGGACAAACCCGCGCGACAGCTCGCGGCTGTACGTTGCAGCGAGATCGGCAGTCTCGTAACCCATAAAGTACGCATGGGGTGCCAGGCGGTTCCTGTGGGTGAGCGCTTGGTTTTCCCAATCGTTAATGGCGTCCATGGTGATGCTCCTTCATCATCGTAGTGATTCTTGTGCAACCGGTTGTCCTTATCTTACGGGCGATGCAAAAAACTGTGCAACCGGTTGTCCGCTGAACGGTCGATTTGGCCGGGTTAACGGTGCAACCGGTTGTACAATCGCAACACTTATGTCACCCTGAGTATCGAAACTCGGCGCAAGACATCGTTCTTAAGCTCGTAGGCAACCTCCACGCCCGCTGATATCTCACCCACACGAGACGTATTCGATTTCGGCTTGGTTGCAAAACGACACCGGTCACCGGATATCATGAACGCTGTTCAGGCGCACTATAGTAAGCTGTATCCGCACCAGCCCGTATCAGTGACAACATCGACCACATTTTCCAGGAGACGCCATGACCCAACCAGTTCGCACCGCACCTACGCTTGCCGAGGTTGCCGCAGCTGCCGGCGTGTCGCGCTCCACGGCATCGCGCGCCCTCAACGATTCGCCCCGCATTAGCGAGGAAACCAAAAAGCGCGTCCGCGCGGCGGCCAAGGAAGTCAATTTTGTCCCCAACGCTCGTGGCCGAGCGCTCGCTGTCGGGCGCACGGAAATCATCGCCGTGCTCGTGACCGAGCCCCTGAGTGAACTCTTCAGCGACCCCACCTATAGCGAGTTTTTGAGCGGCATTACCGAGGAACTGTCGGAGTCGTCCTATCTGCCCGTTATCTTGCAGGCGTCTTCTACGCATGAGCGCAACCGCGCACGCGAGCACTTTGAGCGCCGCTCGTTCGACGCCGTGATCGACGTCTCCCCCTACAAGGGCAGCGAGCTGCTCGAGGTACTGTGCGAGCTGGGCGTACCCACCGTGTTGTGCGGCCAGCTCGAGGGCCACCCCTATCGCGATGTGTTCTCGACGGTCTACTCTGACGATGAAGAGGGCGGACGCTTTGCGGCACTCGCCATGAAGGAGCGCGGGCGCAAAAATATCGTCGCCGTGTTGGGACCGCAAGACAACCCCGCTGTTGTCGACCGCCTGTGCGGCTACCGCACCGTCTTGGGCGAAGACCTCCCAGACGCAAGCGTTATCTATACCGGCTGGAACAGCGGAGACGGCTATCAGGCCATGCACCAGATCCTCGCGCGCGAGATTGCTTTCGATGGCGTGCTCTGCGGATCGGACCGTATCGCGGCTGGCGTCATCACCGCACTCAACGAGGCAAGCCTATCCGTTCCGGCTGACGTTTCTGTCGTCGGCTTCGACGATCACGAGATTGCGACGCGCTGCACCCCCGCGCTCACGACCGTCCGCCAGCCCCTGCGCGAAGAAGGCCACATGGCCGCCAACATTGCGCTCGACATGATCAAGGGTGCCGAGCCAACCACCACCGTCATGCACATGCAGCTGGTCCAGAGAGACTCGCTATAAGAAACTGGGACAGGCTTTCCGCCAGACAGTTGTTGCGGAAAGCCTGTTCCGTTTTGAGCGCTCATTCTGGGACACAGGTTCCGTTAGACAGCTCAACCGGAAACTGTGCCCCATTATTATGCCGAATTCTGGGGCACGTTTTCCCAGAGGACCCCCTTTGGGAAAGCGCGACCCGTTTTGGACGCAGATTCCGGGACGCACTTTCCGCGACGCCCGGTCACCCCATGCCACCACAACCTCGGCGCATAAAAAACGAGGGAAGGCACGCGTCCTTCCCTCGTTACGGGCAATATGTAGCCGCTCGCCTACATCAGGCGCAGGCTGACGTCCTTGAGCTGTGCACCGCTAACGGCACTCGGAGCGCCCGACATAAGGTCGGAGCCGCTGGCCGTCTTGGGGAACGCCATGACGTCGCGGATGGAGTCGGAGCCGGTGAGCAGCATGCACACGCGGTCCAGGCCCAGAGCGAAACCGCCCATCGGGGGCGCACCAAACTTGAGCGCCTCCATGAGGAAGCCAAACTGCGACTCGGCGCGCTCCTCGGTAAAGCCCAGGAGCTTGAGCATAGACATCTGCATCTCGGCGTTGTGGATACGCATACCACCGCCGCCGGCCTCAAAGCCGTCCATGACAAAGTCGTAGGTGCAGGAGCCGGCTGCCAGCGGGTCAGCCTCGATCTTGGCGATGTCGGTCTCGGTTGGCAGGGTGAAGGGCTGGTGCTCGGCGGCATAGGCCTTGCGGTCCTCATCCCAGTGGAACAGCGGGAAGTTGACGACCCACAGGAAGTCGTGGCCCTCGCGCTTGATCTCGAGCGCATTGGCCATGTGGGAACGCATGCCGCCCAGGATCTCGTCGGAAAGCAGGCGCGGGCCGGCAGCGAACATCACAAGGTCGCCGGGCTCGACGTCCATGCGCTCGCGCAGAGCCGCCATCTCCTCGTCCGAGAAGAACTTGACGATGGGGCTGTTGATGGAGCCGTCCTCGCGGAAAGCGATCCAGGCCAGACCCTTGGCGCCAAACGTGGAGGCCACGCCGGCGAGCTTATCGATCTTGGCACGTGCCCAGGCACCGGCGCCCTTGGCGTTGATGGCCTTGACGACGGAGCCCTCCTCGTTCGCGGCGGTCGCAAAGACCTTGAACTTGGAGTTGGCAAAGATGTCGGTCAGGTCGACCAGGTGCATGCCATAGCGGGTATCGGGCTTGTCGGAGCCATAGGTGTCCATGGCCTCCCAGTAGTCCATGCGACGCAGCGGCGTGGGCATCTCAACACCCATGCGACCGAAGGCGTCGGCCAGGACCTCCTCGAGCGCGCTCATGACGTCGTTCTGGTCCACAAAGGACATCTCGATATCGACCTGGGTGAACTCGGGCTGACGATCGGCACGCAGGTCCTCGTCGCGGAAGCACTTGGCAACCTGGTAGTAGCGCTCGACGCCACCGACCATGAGCAGCTGCTTCAGGAGCTGCGGGGACTGCGGCAGGGCGTAGAAGTTGCCCGGCTGAATACGGCTGGGAACGATGAAGTCGCGAGCGCCCTCGGGCGTGGACTTAAACAGGGAGGGCGTCTCGACCTCCATGAACTCACGGTTGTGCAGCGCCTCGCGAATGGCAAAGGTGAAGTCGGAGCGCAGCTTGAGGTTGGCCATCATCTCGGGACGACGAAGGTCCAGATAGCGATAGCGCAGGCGGGTGTCCTCGCTGGTCTCGATGCCGTCCTCGATCTGGAATGGCGGGGTGACGGACGTGTTGAGCACCTCGGCGTGGTCGGTCAGGACCTCGATCTCGCCGGTCGCGAGCTTGGTGTTGGTGGTCTCCTCGCCACGGGCGCGCACGACGCCGTGGATCTTGATGGGCCACTCGGGACGCATGGTCTCGGCGATCTTAAAGGCATCGCCATCGGAGTGCTCGGGGTCGAAGGTGAGCTGCGTGATGCCCTCGCGGTCGCGAAGATCGCAGAAAATAAGGCCACCGTGGTCGCGGCGACGGCTCACCCAACCGGTGAGGGTGACCTCTTCGCCCACGTTCTCGCGGCGAAGCTCGCCGCAGGTACGGGTGTGCATGGAATGCTCGTCGATGGGACGGGTCTGGCTCATACCAGTGATCCTCCTTTATGGATCTGTGCCGCCCCGTGTCGTTCCGGGCGGCGTCGTACAGATTTGCCCAGCCTGCGTAAACCGCGCAGCCGGACATGGCGTTCTATCTTATCGCACCCGCGTCGATGTGCCGCGAAAAAGTAGCTCCTGCCCAAAGACTTGACGGAGACGAAACAATTGACGCACCGCGGCACCCGCCTGCGCTCGTCACGTGCGACAATGTGCCCCAATACAACTGCACTCGGAAAGGCCCGCCATGACTGCACGCCTCATCGTTATGGATATCGACTCCACCCTCATCAACCAGGAGGTCATCGACCTGTTGGGCGAGGAGGCCGGCGTAGGCGAGCAAGTGGCGCGGATCACCGAACGTGCCATGCGCGGCGAGCTCGACTTTAAGCAGGCGCTCGAAGAGCGCGTGGGGCTGCTTGCCGGCTTGGATGAGAGCGTGTTCGAGCGCACCTTTGAGCGCGTGACGTTTACCCCCGGCGCGCTGGAGCTTGTGCGCTCGGCGCACAGCAAGGGCTGGAAGGTCGGCGTGGTAAGCGGCGGCTTCCACGAGGTCGCCGATAAGATCGTGGCCGCTGCGGGCATCGATTTTTCTCTAGCGAACCGCCTGGAGGTCGTAGACGGCAAGCTCACCGGTAAGTTGGCGGCAGACATTGTAACCAAGGAATCCAAGCTCATCCAGCTGCTGGATTGGGCAGTTGAGTGCGGCGTCGATATGGCCCACACGGTCGCTATTGGCGACGGCGCCAATGACATCCCCATGATTCAGGCCGCGGGCACGGGCATCGCGTTTTGCGCCAAGCCCAAGACGCGCGAGGCGGCCCCGTTTGCCATCGACGAGCGCAACCTGATGCTCGCCATGGACATCATCCTGCGTGACTAGTCGATCCGTCTAACAATTGAATCAGTCTGTCCTATAGTTTCCGAACAATTTTGTCTTAGTGTTCGGAAACATACCCTTTGAGTGCTAGACTTTGCGCCGTCGAAGGGAACATATATGGATAAGCGAGATCTTGAGCAATTGCTGAGCGATGTTGCCGGCGGATCAGTCACCCCGGCCGTCGCCCTCACGCGCATCCAGACGGCGCCAACTGCCGATTTGGGCTTTGCGCAGCTCGATCTTTCGCGCGGAGTGCGCCAGGGAGCCGGCGAGGTTGTCTACGGTGCCGGTAAAACCGCCGAGCAAATTGCCGCCATTATCAAAGCATTACTCGATGCCGGCCAGGAGCGCATCCTGGTCACACGCTTGGATGCCGAAAAAGCTGCGCGCACCGCTGAACTTCTCGACAACGACATTGACCTGGGATATGTCCCGGACGCCCAGCTCGCCCTGGTGGGCGGCAAGCCCTCCCCCGCAGGCAACGGACGCATCGTCGTCGCCTGCGCCGGCACGAGCGACCTGCCCGTCGCCGAGGAAGCCGCGTTGACGGCCGAGTTCTATGGCAACGAGGTCGACCGCCTCTACGACGTCGGTGTCGCCGGCCTGCACCGCCTGCTCGCGCATGCCGAGGAGCTCGCCCAAGCACAGGTGGTCATCGCCATCGCCGGCATGGAAGGCGCCCTGGCGAGCGTTATCGGCGGCCTGGTGAGCTGTCCGGTCATCGCCGTTCCCACCAGCGTGGGCTATGGCGCGAGCTTTGGCGGCGTGGCCGCACTGCTCGCCATGCTCAACTCCTGCGCCAGCGGCGTTTCAGTCGTCAACATCGACAACGGCTTCGGCGCCGCATACCAGGCAAGTCTTATCAATCATCTGAGCGCTGGCACGCCCTGCGCCCGTTAAGGAGCATTCCATGTCCAACCATCAGCACACGCTTATCATCGACGGCACCTCGGGCATCAGCGGCGACATGACCGTCGCGGCCCTGCTCGACCTGGGCGCCAGCGAGGAACATCTGCGTGAGCAGCTCGCCACGCTGCCGGTAGACGGCTTTACGATCGCCGTCACGCGCGTAAACAAGCACGGCATCGACGCCTGCGATTTCGACGTCCAGCTTGCAGAGGGCCTCGAGAACCACGATCACGATATGGCCTGGCTCTACGGCAACGAAGCAGCTGCCGAGCACACGCACGAGCATGAGCACCAGCATCATGATCATGGCGAGCACGAACACGAGCACTGCCACGAGCATGACCATGAGGGCCACGGTCATGGCCACGAAGGTCACCATCACGCCCACCACCATCACCACCGTTCTTTGGCGGACGTCACCGCCATCATCGATGGCTCGCAGCTAAGCGATGGCGCCAAGCGTCGTGCGCTCGCCATCTTTACCGCGCTCGCCGCCGCCGAGGCCAAGGCCCACGGCAAAACGCCCGAGACCGTCATGTTCCACGAAGTGGGCGCCGTCGACTCCATCGTCGACGTCTGCTCTGCCGTCATCTGCCTCGATGACTTGGGTATTGAGGACATCGTGGTCGAGTCGCTCTCCGAGGGCCACGGCACTATCCACTGTGCCCACGGCCTCATGCCCATTCCCGTCCCCGCTGTCGTCAACCTGTGTCAGGCGGGCAATATCGCCCTCACGCCCGCACCGGTCGCCGGCGAGCTCGTAACGCCCACGGGCGCCGCCATCGTCGCCGCGCTGCGCACGTCCGAGCACCTGCCGGCCCGCTACCGCATCGAGGCCGTCGGCTACGGCGCCGGCAAGCGTCCCTACGAGGGCAGCTCCGGCACGCTCCGCTGTCTGCTCGTTCACGCGGACGCATAGCCATGGATGCCCGCAAGGAAAAAAGCCGCGCCGCCATCGTTGCAGCATTCTCCAAGCTCCTGCGCGAGGAGGACTACAGCAAGATCACCGTCGGCGACATCATCGCGCGCGCCCACGTAGGCCGCGCGACATTCTACGGCCTCTTTAAGAGCAAAGACGACCTACTGTCCGAGCTCGTGAGCGACATCTGCACCCACGCCCTCGACGACGATGGCACACCGCTCGACGACCCGTTCGTGCAGGTCGAGCATATTCTCAACAATCTATGGGAACGTCGCCAGGGCGTTCGAGCCCTCGTAGCCGGCGCCGGCTCCCGCGTCTTCGCCGACTGCTTACGCAAGACCATCATGTCACGAGCAGCCGAAACCGTCCCTACCGACCCAAACGGCCCCGCCGCCACCATGGACCGAAGCTTCCTACTACACCACATAGCCTCAAGCTTCGTAGGAATGGTCCAATGGTGGGCCTGGCACAACTTCCAAGCAGATAAAGCCGAAGTAGCCAAAGACTACCTATCAGCCATAAAACCCCTCTTCAACTAAGTAAGAGGCTCAACCTAAAGCATCGCCCCAACCCAGGCCGCCACGCATCCCAAAGTGCCACTCGCGCTTCAATGCCCCCCAACAGCAACAAGCCCCTCCCATCCAAATTCAGATATATATGTTGGGTTGCTTGTGCGAACGCAACAAAGACCCCGCAGCCGTCCGCATGGGGTAACTTCCCAGCGCACTCCGCAGGACGCAAAAAGGCTCGCCGCATAAAGTGCGCAGCGAGCCTTTTTGCATGTCCGAGGACGCGCTGGGAAGTTACCCCATGCGGACGGCGAACAACCTATGTAGCCTTGGACTAGAACATGCCCAAGAAACCATGCACAAACAGCGCGGCCAGAGCGGCACCGACAAACGGCGCGATGCCAGGAACGAGCAGGCCGTACTTCCAGTTGTTATCGGCCTTGTTCTTGATCGGCAGCACCTGATAGGCCATGCGAGGACCAAGGTCACGAGCCTGGTTCATGGCGAAGCCGGTGATGCCGCCCATGCCCATGCCAACGGCCCAAACGATCAGGCCGACGCAGACGGCGAGCATCAGAACGTTCTCGCCGGCGCGGTTAGCGGCAGCAAGGATGGCGCTGATGAACACAAAGGTGCAGATAGCCTCGCAGAAGAAGTTGCGAGCATAGTTCGTACCCTCGGTGGTGGGGTTGGTCGAGAAGATGTTGCGCTGGGCAACGGGGTCGACGACGCCCTCGGAAGCCTTGAACTCATCGGCATACATAAGCCAAGCGATTACGGCGCCCGCAAAGCCGCCGAGCATATCGGCAATCATGAAGGGGATGCAGCTGCTCCACGGCACCAGGCCTACGATGCACTGGGCAAGCACCATTGCCGGGTTCATGCACACGGCGCCGCCAAAGACAAACAGGCAGACCGAGATGCCAAAAGACCAAGTGGTGATGGCAAACATATGGCCGGAGCCCTGATACTTGGTGCCCTTGAGCACGGTATCGCAGTGCACGCCCACGCCAAAGATGATCATGAGGGCCGTCGCGCCGAATTCGCAGAGGAGTTTGGTAAGCATAAAACCTTATCTTTCTTGTCGGTTATAAACGATTCGTTTAGGCCGCACACTAGTGTTGCGCGACAACAACGCCCAGGCCATCGGGAATGACGGCCACCTTAGCATCGGCACCCTTCATCTCAAAGGCGAGCTTGAGCGCCTCCTCGATAGTGTTGACCGGCGTCATGTGCATATCCTTGAGCATCTGGTGATCGCACAGGTCGGTGACCATGATCACAGGGTGATGCGCCAGGATGCGGGCAAAGATCTGGCTCGTCCACTGGTCGGGCAGGGTCTCGTCCTTAGGACGGTCGATGCAGGCGCGCTCAAACTCCGCCGGATCGTTGTCGGCGATGTTGTGATAGAAGCCCTCGCCACCGTGACCGTCGGCGCAACCGGCGACGTCGATGATCACGCCGCCCTCGGGAAGCGTGGCCTCGGCAGAGCACATGCCCTTCACGGCCTGGTAGATGTTCTGGTCGAGCGGGTAGCCGCCATTGGTGGTGATGGCGATCTCGCATTCGACGGGCTCAACGCCGGCAAGGCTCTTCACGAACTCGCAGCCAGCCTCGTGCGCCTTGTGGATGTCGCCGGCAAAGGAGCCAATGACCTCGTGCTTGCCGTTGAGCACCACGTTGAGCACGAAGGCAAGGTGAGCCATCTCGGCGGCGGCGAACATGTCCTCGCTCACGTGGTTGTGGCACAGGTTGCCGGCACGCGAGTGGGAATCGTTCACAAACTGACCGTTGTGGTTGTACATGATGGTCTTGTAGCTGGCGATGCCAGGCAGGACGGACTTGCGGCTACCAGAGAAACCGGCAAAGAAGTGCGGCTCAATGAAGCCCTCAGCAAGCAGCAGATCGCAATCGGCAGCAATCTTGTTGATGATGCACTCGCCACCAGAAGGCAGGGTGCCGATCTTTTTCATCATGCTGTCGTCAGTCGCGACGTGCATAACGATTTCCTCGTTGGCAACGATCTCCTCGCCATACTTGTTGACGAGTTCCTCGTGCGTCGACGGACGGTGCATGCCCGTAGCAACCAGAATGCGAACGCGAGCCTCGGGCGCAGCGGAATGGATGTGATGCAGCAGAATAGGCATCGTCACACGCGAGGGAACGGGGCGCGTATGATCGGAGCTAATAATGACGATATCTCTCTTGCCAGCACAAAGCTCCTCGAGCGAAGGCGAGCCATAAGGGTTGGCAAGTGACTCCTCTACCAGCTCTTCCTGCGATTTCGTGGTCTTAAACTCGTTTTGATGACCTTCCATCACACCCGCGAAGTTCTTATCCTCGAGCTCCAGATGCAACGTCTTGTGGTCAAACGGCAGTTCACATTCAAACAATGACGAGCGCCCTCTTCCTTTTCAACTGACACACTAGATAAACCGTTGGAAGGATACGCCGCTCACCGAAAAACACCACCGTCCACCGACTCATTAACACAACGTTCATATTTGACCCACAACAAAACGGCCGCGACCCCAAACGGGACCGCGGCCGCCTGTCAAAGACACTATAGACAGGATGATTTACGCAGCGCCGAGGCAAACATCTAGCCCGAGACGTACGCACGTAAGCCATTTTGCATAAATGCGTTAATTAATTGCATAAAATGGCGCATGGATTTCTAGCCGTAACAGGGTAGTGCCCTCCGGAGCGTGCATTTTTGCGAGTATTCAGCATCGCGGGATAAGATTTTGGTGCCAAAAGTCTTTCAAAAGGTAGATAGTCCTCATGGCTCGTCCCATCTGGATGGCATGCGGCGAGAAACCAGCCATATATGAACATCGACAAAGCCCAATCGTCATGCAAAAGCATCAACAGGAGCCGCGAACGTCACCCATAGCCTTATGCACCAATCTTTGGCTGCTGAAAACTCCGTTTTTTGCACGTCGCCCCAAGCACCACCCTCACCCAGCGGCTGATCCGCCGAAGACCGGACATCGCAGGGCCCGCCATTAGTTTACTTTTAGGCACACTCCGCAGGACGCAAGAAGCCCTCGCCGCACTCCACGCTATGCGCGAAGCGCGCCTTATTCCCTTCAGCTTTAATCCCAGAAGACCGAGGACGAAGGGGCCCGATGGGTTTCCCTCTGAATGCATTCCGCAGCACGAAGCCCCCCTATCCACAGCTCCGAAGGAGCAGGATAAGGGGGCTTCAAGTGCGAGGACGCATTCAGAGGGAAACCCATCGGGTCCCGGTGAGAGCCACAGGGCTATCGATTACCCCGTGTTCTGCAATCCTGCCGAGACGCCGGTCACAGTCGAAAGAATCAGGCTCATGTACTCGGCCTTCTTCTCCTCGGTCATCTCGTCCTGGTTCATACGCACCTCGCGAAGGGCGCGGACCTGGGCGATGGACAGGGCGTCGACGTAGGGGTTGCGCACGCGAACGGCACAGCCAAGCACACGGCGGCGCTGCAGCGGCCACTCGTCACCGACGATGGCAAGGACCCACTTACGAGTGAGCTGCATCTCGGTGAAGACCTTCTCGGATAGATCCTGGCGATCGCCCAGGTGCAGATACATCTTGGCGATGCGCTGGTCAGTCTTGGCGATCGACATCTCGATGTTGTCGATAAAGGTGCGGAAGAACGGCCACTCCTGGTAGGCAGCCTTAAGCTGGTCCAGATCGCCAAACTGCTCGCAGGCGGTGCCCAGGCCGTACCAAGCGGCCAGGTTAATGCGTGCCTGGCTCCAGCTGAAGATCCACGGAATGGTACGCAGGTCGTCGAGCGACTTGGCACCCAGGCCGCGCTTGGCGGGACGCGAGCCGATCGGCAGCAGACCGACCTCGGTCAGCGGCGTCACGGTCGAGAACCACGGTGTAAAGTCCTCGGTGTTCAGCAGGTCCAGATAACGCTCGTGGCTTGCGGTGTTGAGCTTCTCGGCCATATCCCAGAACTTCTGCGTGGTCTCGGTGTTGGTCTTCTCGACACTCGGGGCCGACTGCAAAAGCGTTGCGGCAGCAACGGACTCAACATGGCGCTGAGCCAGCGTGCGGTTGCCGTAACGGGCAAAGATGACCTCGCCCTGCTCGGTGAGCTTAAAGAAGCAGTTGACCGAACCCTTGGGCTGCGCCAGCACGGCCTTATTGGCCGGGCCGCCACCACGGCCCACGGCACCGCCGCGACCGTGCATGAGCACCAGGTCGATATCGTTCTTCTCGGCCCACTTGGCGATGCGCTCCTGCGCGGAGTGCAGCGCGAGCATGGCCGTGGTAGGACCGGCGTCCTTGGAGGAGTCGGAATAGCCCAGCATGACCTCCATGCGGCGGTTGGTCTGGGCAAGGCGCTTTTGCACCACGGGCAGCGTAAGCATCTGGTCGAGCACGTCGACGCAGCCCTCGAGGTCCTCGAGCTGCTCGAACAGCGGGATCACGTCGAGCTCGGGGACATCCTCCTCGTGTGCAAAGGACAGGTGGGCAAGCTCAAAGACGTCGGCCACATGCTGGGCGCTCTTGGTGAACGAGATGATGTAGCGGTGCGCCATCTTCTTGCCGTAGCGCTTTTGGATGGAGCCGATAGCGCGGAAGGTATCGATGACCTCGCGCGTCATGGGCTGCAGGTCGCCATGGATACCGTTCTCGTGGATATCCTTAAGGGCGCGGGCATGCACCACGGAGTGCTGACGGAACTCCATCTCGACCATATGGAAGCCGAAGGACTCGACCTGCCAGATGATGGTTTGGACCGGGCCGTAGGCAGCACGGACGGCACCGCAGGCGGCCAGCGAACGCTGGACGACGCGCAGGTCATCCAGGAACTCGTCGGCGCTGTGGTACATGGTGTCGGTGATACGACGGACGGTGGCGTTCAGGCGGTCGGCCATGACGAGCATGACGGCGCGATGCGGCTCGTGCTCGGAGATCAGCTCGGCGCGGGCCGTGTAACGAGGGCTCATCTCGACCTGATGGTTCCACAGGTTAATGAGCTCGGCCGACGGCTTGCTGTAGGTAGCCTCGAGCGTGAGGTTGCGGCCGATGTGGCGGCACTTGTCCTCGAGCTTGAGCACCATGTGCGTAAAGTACTTGGCGGCGACCTCACGGCTCACCTTGGCGGTGACGTTGGGGTTACCGTCGCGGTCGGAACCGATCCAGCTGCCGGGATGGAAGAACGCCGGGCACAGCGGCGGCACAGTACCGGCCTTGTCGCCCAGCACCCAATCGTCAAAACGACGATAGATAACGGGGATAACGTCGAACAGCGTGTTATCGAAGATGTCGATGATGGTATCGGCTTCCTCGACCGGCGTGGGCTTCTTGAGCGCGATGGGACTCGTACGCACCAGGGCGTCGATCTCCTGCAGCATATGGCGCTCGTTCTCCACCAGGTCGGAGCCGCCCAGACGCGGACGCTCCTCCAGCAGGTTGGAGATACGGCGGATCTTGCCCTCGACGGCCTTACGACGGGCCTCGGTGGGATGTGCGGTAAAGACAGGGTGGAACTCGAGCTTGTCGAGCAGCTCGTTGGCACCCTCGACACCCAGCTCATTCACCAGCTGGTGATAGGCAACGGTAAGCTCGTTGGCAGGATCGACCTCGGTATCGGTCGACGCACCGGCCTCGCGCTCGCGCAGCTGCGCCACACGGTAGTTCTCCTCCGACAGGTTTGCCAGATGGAAAAAGCTCGTAAAGGCGCGAACGATGACCTGCTGCTTATCGAGCGGCAGGCTGTCGATCAAATCGACGACCTCACGAAATGCCACGGCAGTGGGCTCGTCGGCGGTGGGCACGCCCTGCTCGTCGACGGCTTCGTCGGCAGCGCAGGTACCGGGGTTGCCGGCATTGACCACAATCTCGGCTGTCAAAATCTTGTCGAACAGGTCCGCGATCTCGGGATCATACTCGCTAAGCACACGGCGCTCCAGGCGCAAGAACAGCGCCAGATTGTCGCGCAGCTCCTCGGGGATCTCGATCTCGGCGAGACGCTCCCTGGACTCGGCATTCGAGCCGATTCGGTTAACGAGGCGGTTGACCACGGCAGCGACGCGCGCCGCGGCTTCGGGTACAGACTGGTTGCTTAGGTTCTCAGCCACGTTTCCTCCCATTCCTCCTTCTATGCACGTAACATGCGGTATTCATTATAGGCGTTTGAGAAATACTTTCGACACTGATTGCGCTTTACCACACAAAAGTATTTTCTGCATTGCAAGGGTTTTTGCCCCAAATGGTCGTATTTCTCGGTGGGCGGCATATGCAAGCGAGGGCATTCCGCATAAATGCGAAACACCCCCGTAACAATAGCTCGTCGCGAGCGGGACATGTTAGCGGGTCCGCAGCTCAAAAATCATACGCTACAGACGCTCGCGAACCGCCTCGACGACGTTGGCCAGATCGACGAGAACCTCGTCATGGCTCTGCATGTCGCGCACCTTGACCTTGCCGGCGGCAAGCTCGTCGCCGCCCAGGACCAGGATGAGCTTGGCGCCTACCTTATCGGCCTGCTTAAACTGGGCCTTGAGCGAACGGCCCTGATAGTCGGCCTCGGTCACAATCCCTGCGGCGCGAAGCTGCTGCGTAATGGTAAAGACGTTCTGACGCAGCTCCTTGCCGGCATTGGCGACGTAGACGCACGGGACCTCCTCGGCACCCAGGTCGCTGCCAAAGGCCTGCAGGGCCAGCAGGGCGCGCTCAAAACCGACGGCGAAGCCGACGCCTGCCGTGGGCTTGCCGCCCTCGAGCTCGACGAGGCCATCGTAGCGGCCGCCGCCGCCGATGGAGCCGACACCGGCACCGGGAGCCTCGACCTCAAAGACGGTACGGGTGTAGTAGTCCAGGCCGCGCACCAAGGTGGGATCCTCGACATACTCGATACCGGCGGCATCCAGATAGCGCTTGACTTGCTCGTAGTGCTCGCGGCACTCATCGCACAGGTTGTCGCCCATCAGCGGGGCGTCGGCCATGATCTCGCGGCAGTGGTCGTTCTTGCAGTCAAAGGCACGCAGCGGGTTGAGCTCGGCGCGCTCGCGGCACTCATCGCACATCTCGTCTGCGTGATCGAGGATAAACTGCTTGACCTGCTCGCGATAGGCCGGACGGCATTGGGCATCGCCCATCGAGTTAATGAGTAGACGAAGCTTGGAAAGATCGAAGCCCAGGCGCTTGTAAAACTCCATGAGCATAATGATGCACTCGGCGTCTGCCGCCGGATCGGGAGCGCCGAGCCACTCGATGCCTACCTGGTGGAACTGACGCAGGCGACCCTTCTGGGGACGCTCGCCGCGGAACATAGCCTCGGCGTAGTAAGCCTTAAACGGCGTGGAGCCCTGGGGCACCAGGTTGTTCTCCACAACGGCGCGCACCACACCGGCCGTGCCCTCGGGGCGAAGCGCCAGGCGCTGCTTGGGCTTGAGCTTGGTATCGGTACCCTCGGTAAAGACGCGCTCAAGGTTGGCGCCGCTAAACACGCGGAACATCTCCTTGCGAACGACGTCGGTCGACTGGCCGATACCGTGGACAAACACGTCCACTTGCTCGATCGCGGGCGTCTCGATGGGCTTAAAGCCAAACGGCTCGAATACGCCGGCCGCAATCTGCTGCATCTTTTGCCAAGCGCGCATCTCGGCGCCGATAAGGTCGCGGGTTCCCTCCGCCTTCTGTGCCTGCATGGGCAAACACCTTTCTTTTGTATCGCGTCATAGGTAGTGGTCATTATACGGCACAAAAACAAAACGCGGCAGCGCGTCTGACCGAACGAGGGTATGGGGGCTCGTTCGGCCAGACGCGCCGCCGCGACAGCCGATCCGCTTTCCTCCGACCCCTTCGGGTCACATGATCTGTTAGGGACGGAGGAAAACGGATCATTCGTAGGCCCGTGGCCGCCTTGAAAACCGAATGATGGTACGAGCATCCATTCGGCTTCCAGGGCAACCACGGACAGAACGGGGCGAACAGAAAAGAGCGACGGACGTCTACTCCCCCGCCACGCTCGCGCGCAGCTTGGCAGCGATGGGCTCGGACGCCAACAGGAACACAAGCATAACCACGGAGCACATCAGGCACACGATCCAGGTGCTCGCAAAGGAGCCCGTGACATCGAACAACACACCCGAGACAATGGCGCCTACGGTGCCGCCGACCATCTCAAGCGAGGTGATGGTGCCCGTGACCTTACCCAGGTCGGCCATGCCCGCAGGCTTGAAAGGCAAGGTTGGGTGCTACCGGTGGTCGGCGATATAGCCCAAAGCGACGGCGGTATAGGCCGCGGCACCGAGCGGCAGCTCGGCATCGTTAAAACGTGCCTTGGGATGGTGCTGGGCAAAGTGTTCGTCCGTGTCGGTTACGGCCGCGCCCACGGTAAAGTACGCACTTGGGATCTTGCTCGAGATAAGCGCGAAGTCCTCACTCGCCATGGCATGGAAAAGCGGCAAGAAAGCCGTCTTGGGCAGCACTGCGCCCACGTAGCCAAGCGACGCCTGAGTCATATCGCTGTCGAGTACAAGCGGCGGAACATCCGAAAGCGTCTCGATGGTCGCCGGCGTACGATAGGTCGTAGCAACGCCGTTAACGACCTCCGCGATGCGGGTCTTTAGGTGAGCCATGAGCTCAACATCAAAGCCGCGCAGCGTTCCCTCGAGCACGCAGGTGTCGGGGATGACGTTGGCCGCCAAGCCGCCGGCGAACTTACCAACGGTAAGTGCGACTTCCTTGGCCGCCGGCACCTCGCGGGAGATAAGCTCCTGGAGCGCCAGGTGCACGTGGACGCCGGCCGTGATGGGGTCGATGCAGATCTCGGGGCTGGAACCGTGGCCGCCCTTGCCCTGGAGCGTGATGCGGAAACCGTACACACCCGAGAGCGCCGGGCTGCCGTAGAGCACCAGGCCAAGCGGCGACTGGCTGTTGACATGCATGGCAAAGGCCGCCTGAGGGCGCGGGTTCTCGAGCAAGCCGTCGGCGATGGCAGCGCGTGCTCCCTCAAAGGTCTCCTCGCCCGGCTGGAACAGCAACTTGACGGTAGCGTTGGCCTCCACAAGCTCGGCCTCGCGGGCCTTGAGCAGGCGCGCCGCACCAAGCAGGGCCGTCGCGTGCATATCGTGACCGCAAGCATGCATGCAGCCATTGGTGGATGCAAAGGGCTCGCCGGATTCCTCGACAACGGGAAGGGCATCCATATCGCCTCGGAGCATGACGACCGTTCCGGCCTGCTCGTCCTTGCACGTGCCATTGCCCTGAGCGGCCGCACCGGCACCGATCAGGCCAACGACGCAGGAACCGTCGACTAGCGTGGTATGGGGGATGTCCATCTCGTCCAGACGTGCCTGGATATAGGCAGACGTCTGCGGAAGATTGTTACCCAGCTCGGGCATCTGGTGTAGATCGTGTCGCCATGCAGCGAGCTCGTCTGCAAAAGCCTGAGCTTCTGCGACAAGACCGTCACCGATAGCGGCCTGCGCCGCCGCGGTGGCCTGGGGCGCTGGTTGCGGTTGAAAATCGGACAGAGCTGATGCCATAGAAGCCCTCCAGTAACGTTTTTGCAGCACGCACTTTGATAGCGTAAAGTGCAAGGTACAACTGTAAGGGCATGACATAAAAATGCCGCCCTGGGAGGGCGGCGCAACAAGTTGTTTACAATTGCGGGTGTGATTTTCGGCGCAAGAAATCGAAATGCGTCTCGCTCAAGATAATCGAAAGAAAGATGAGCGCGAAGCCGGCGAGCAGGCGCGAGGTGAGCGCCTCCCCCATCAGCAGCACCGAGAACAGCACGCCCGAAGGCGACTCCATCGAAAGGAGCAGTGAGCCCGTCGAGGCCGAGACATGCGCCAAGCCGACGTTTTGGATGAGCAGAGCCGCGCATGTGCAACCAACCGAGAGAAACACCATCGCGCTGATAAAGCTCGGCGTCCACACGGACAGAGGCGCTTGGGTCTCGAATAGCAGCGACGTTGCCAGGCTCAGCACGCCGTTGCCCACAAACATCCAAAACGTGATGACGTTGATGTCCATTTTGCGACCGTACTTGGCAGTCACCGCCATCTGGATGGCGAAAAAGACCGCACCCGCCAGCGTAATGACATCACCGATGTTGAATTCAACGCTATCGAGCGCCACCAAGCCAATGCCCGCCAAGCACAGCAGCGCCGCGCCCAGGTTATAGCGGGTGAGTTTTTCGCCGCTCAGAAAATAGCTCGCGAACGGCACAACGATGCAATACGTGCCCGTCAAAAAAGCATTCTTGCCCGCCGTGGTGTGCGCCAGACCGACTGTCTGCAGGGCGTAGGCGGCCCACATAAGTGCGCCCATGCCAAGTCCGACGATAAGGTTGCGGGCGTTGAGGTGCGCGATGATGCGCTTGTGGAAGATGAAAAACATGACCAACGCCGCAGGCAGAAAGCGCACGTAGAGCAGTTCGAACACCGGAATGGTGTCGAGCGCGTCCTTCATGGTCGTAAAGGAGTAGCCCCAGACGACTGCCACCGAAAGCAGCAGGACTTTCCAGAACAGCGGCGAGCGAGCGCCGGCGCCGCGGGAGGTGCCGCCCGCGCCCAGGTCCTCGCGAGCAACAGGGCTATCGGGCATCATTTCGATATTGTCAGTGGCATGCTGGGCCATAGGGCATCCTCGCGCTCAATCTGGGCGTGGTGTCCGCACGCGCATGGCTGCGTGCCGCCTCATGGTCAAATAAAAACAGGGCGCACCGGACCCCCGGCACGCCCCGCTACTGTAGCAACAACCAAGCAGCCCGTGCAATTCACCACGCTAAAGCATCGGGTTGGAAGACCTCGATGTTCCGACGGCGTTTACGTTGCTGTATTAAATCAATTTGGTTGACTCCAGCTTTTCGATGATCCAGTCGTTGGCTTTGATGACCGGGCGGCGGAAGACGACACCCAGTGCCAGCGACGGAATCAGATAGCTCGCCAGAATACCCAGCTCAACCCAGTACTCCATATGATAGGCACCGGCCATGGCGGCGTGCATGGCGTTGATGCCGTGAGTAAACGGCAGGAACGGATAGATCGCCTGGAACACGGGGCCGGTCATCTCGATGGGGAACGTGCCGCCCGAACCGCCGACCTGCATGACCAGCAGCACGACGGCGAGCGCCTTGCCGATATCGCCAAACGAAACCGTAAGCGTGTAGACGATATTGGAGAACACGAGACTCGCGACCCAGCCCGCCAGCACAAACTGCAGCGGGTCGTCGCACTGGATGCCAAAGAACAGGATGTCGCCCGCGCACACGAGCGTTGCCTGCAGCAGGGCCAGACCGCCAAAGAACAGGTAACGGCCCAGGTAGATCTCGTGCAAGCGCACGGGGATCAGCTCATTGATGAGTTCGTCGTCAACCGAGACCTTCATCATGGCCGCCAGCACGATCGAGCCGACCCAGAGCGACAGAATCGTGTAGAACGGTGCCATGGCCGAACCGTAGTTGCGGATCGGATAGACCGGCTTGCGATCGAGCGCGACGGGGCCGGAAAGCGACACGGCCAGACCCTCGGGATCATTGCCGATCATCGTCTTGATCGTAGCGAGGTCATCCGACATCAAGGCGCCGTCGAGCTCGTCCTTAAACGCGCTGATCTTGTCCGACGCCTCGCCCAGCTGATCAGAGGCCTTGTTGACCAGCTTTGCAGCCTTGGAGAGGCCCTTTGCCAGCGAACCGGATGCGTCGGTCAGGCCAGCAACAGCACTATCCAGATCGTTCGAAATACCGTTCAGCGAATCCAAAACGCCCGAGATGGTCTTCTTGAGCTCCTTTGCCTTGGCCGAAAACGTAGAGTCGTAGTCAGTCTTGGCGCCCGAGATACCAGCCTTGGCATCCGCGATTGCCTGATCGACCTCGGCACGCGACTTATTAACCTCTGCCATGCTGTCAGAGAGAGACTTCGCGGTGGCCGTCAAGTCCTTGGCGTTGTTGCGATACTCCACAGCAATCCTGCTCAGCGATGTTGCCACAGACTTGAGGCTGTCCTGGAGTTTTTCGTCAGTCACCTGATCGGCAAAGCTGCGGAGCTGGTCGGCCGTGGCGTCGATATCGTCGGCACGCGTGTTGAGCGCCGCCGCGGCATCGTTGAGCTGGGACACTGTAAGGTCGACATGTTGATTCGCGGCATCAAATGCCTTCGCAAGCTCGGCGGACACGTTGTCAAACGAGCCCGCGCTTCCGTCAATCGCGGCATTGATGGCGTCGTTGGCGTCCTTCAGCGCTTCCTTGGAATCGCTAATACCGCTCTTGACATGCTCCATCAGCTGCTTCGTTGACTCATCGACCGTGCCCGTCTGCTTGAGCATGCCGCTCGCCGACGTCAGCGAATCGGACGTGGAGCTCAAAATGCCCGCCAGCGACGAAGCATTTGCCCGAACGTCTCGCAGGTCCTCAATCGAATCGCCGAGCGTCGAGGACAGGTTGGCGATAAAGTTACCCACCTGGTCGGTGCTCATGTAATCGAGCAGGCTGGACACCGTCTTAAGACCGATCGTCGTAATGGTCTCGGTAAAAGTTTTGTTAACCTGGCTCTGGACGGCGCTCGAACCCTTCTCGGTCACGATCTGCGCAATGGCGTTGGCCTTCTGATTCTCGTAGAACTCGATATCGGCATGCTTCACGTCGGTCGAGAAAAGCGTCATCATGTCAGCGCTAAACGTTTTGGGGATAACGACGGCAGCATAGTACGCGCCCGACTTAACGCCCTCGATAGCCTTTTCGCGATTGTTGAGCACAACCCAATCGAAGCTCTCGTTGCCGCGTAGGGTGGCGGTCACGTTTTCGCCCACGTTAACCTCGACGGGGATCAAATCGCTCTCGTAACCCTCATCGGTGTTGACCACGGCGATCTTAAGATTGCCGGTGTTGCCGTACGGATCCCAGCTGCCGGCGATGTTAAACCACGC
>UQIB01000013.1 GCA_900541015.1 uncultured Collinsella sp.
GATATACGCCGTGATGCGCGACCGGGTGCCCTACCGGGAGTAGCCCCGACGGTTGACAAAACTATAGGAACACCCAACGGCTACATAGAACAAGAGTGGACAATCTCCCGGTTTGAGCCTGCATTCAAGCTCAAAGTGGGAGATTGTCCACTCTCGTTTCGTTTGTTGATTTCGATGTCTACATTTGTAGGAACAGTTCGTGGAGGCGGGTGTCTTCGTCGAGTTCGGGGTGAAAGGTAACGCCGAGCTGATTGCCTTGGCGGGCGGCGACGATACAGCCGTCGACTTCTGCTAGGCCCTCAGCGTCGCCGTGCACTTCGACGATGCGGGGCGCGCGGATAAACGTCAGCGGCACTTCACCGTCGATGCCAGCTACCTGCCCCTTGGTTCGAAAACTGCCGAGCTGCCTGCCGTAGGCATTGCGCTCAACGAGCACATCCATGGTTGCCAGGCGCGGCGTGCCCTTATCGTCATGGGCGGCAAGGTCGTGAGCCAGTAGAATCAGGCCGGCGCAGGTGCCAAGGACGGGCATGCCTTCAACAATGTGGGCACGAAGCTCCTCGAGCATGCCCAACTCATCAAGCAGCTTCCCTTGAACGGTAGACTCGCCGCCGGGAAGTACCAGACGGTCAAAGTCTTGCTTCAAATCGGCCGCCTGCCTCAGCTCAATACAGTGTGCGCCAAGCTCGGATAGTCTTGCCTCGTGCTCGGCAAAAGCGCCTTGGACCGCCAGCACGGCGACCGTTTGGTCTGCATAATCGCTCATGTGCGATCCTTTCTGCTGGACTAGCGTCCGCGCTCCTCCATGATGATCTCGATCTCGTCGGCGTTGATGCCGACCATGGCCTCGCCCAGGTCCTCCGAAAGCTCAGCGATGAGCTTGGCATCGGTGAAGTTTGCCACGGCCTTGACGATGGCGGCTGCGCGCTTGGCGGGGTCGCCGCTCTTAAAGATGCCCGAGCCCACAAAGACGCCTTCGGCGCCCAGCTGCATCATTAGCGCGGCGTCGGCGGGGGTCGCTACGCCGCCGGCGGCAAAGTTCACGACGGGAAGCTTACCCGTGGCGTGGACATCGCGCACCAGCTCGACCGGAACCTGCAGCTGCTTGGCTGCCTCAAAGAGCTCGTCGTCACGCAGGGCAACAACGTCGCGGATCTGCTTTTGGATCTTGCGCATATGGCGCACAGCCTGGACGACGTCGCCCGTGCCCGGCTCGCCCTTGGTGCGGATCATCGTGGCGCCTTCGGCGACACGGCGCAGCGCCTCGCCCAGGTCGCGGGCACCGCAGACAAACGGGACGTCAAACTGGGTCTTGTCGATGTGGTAGACATCGTCGGCGGGGGAGAGAACCTCGGACTCATCGATGTAGTCAATCTCGATGGCCTGCAGGACCTGCGCCTCGACAATGTGGCCGATGCGGCACTTGGCCATAACAGGGATGGAGACGGCCTCCTGGATGCCCTTGATCATCTTGGGGTCGCTCATGCGCGAGACGCCGCCCGCGGCACGGATATCGGCCGGAATGCGCTCGAGTGCCATGACGGCGCAGGCGCCTGCCTCCTCGGCGATGCGCGCCTGCTCGGGTGTGGTGACGTCCATGATGACGCCGCCCTTGAGCATCTGCGCGAGTTCGCGATTGAGTTTGACGCGATCGGCCTTGCTGGTCTGTTCTGCCATGGTTGCTCCCTTGGTTGGCATGTGCATTGCTTGACGGAACATCCTATCGGGGAGCTGGGTATGGCAAAATACTCAGTTTTCGAGATAATAATAAGGTCAGCTTAATACCAGATTGAACAGCTCGATAAGGTCAGGTGACAAACTCATGCTTGACTACAATTTGGAAAAACGTGGTGAGGCATCGCTCTATGAGTATGTTTACCAGCAAATTCGAGATGATATTGTTGCTGGACGTATTGTGGCGGGGGAGCATCTTCCGTCTAAGCGCGCCTTTGCCAGTCATCTGGGAATCAGTGTCATTACCATCGAGAATGCATATAGCCAGTTACTTGCCGAGGGCTATATTTGCTCAAAGCCGCGGCGTGGCTACTACGCTTGCAGGCTTCCGGATGCACCGGTTTTGCCTTTGGCTTCGGAGGGCATCGACCGAGATGCCGCCTCTGCGGGTCCCAGCGCGCATGATGTCAACGAACAGGTCGAGCGATTCGATGCACTTTCTCCTTCCGCTTTGGAGGCGGCGCGGCTTTGGCAAAGCGCGCTACGGGCGACGCTGGCATCCGAAGACGAGCGCGAAATCTTTTCGCCCGCACCGGCGCAGGGCACTGCTCGGCTGCGACGCGCAATTGCTCACCATCTGCGCGGGACAAGGGGTATGAATGTCGACCCCAACAACATTGTTATCGGTGCGGGCGCCCAGCTGCTCGATACCATGTTGGTTCAGTTGCTTGGAGCCGACAAGGTGTATGCCGTTGAGGATCCGGGCTATTTGCGCCTGACGCTCATCTATCAGGCTATGGGCTGCGAAGTTCGACATATCCCGTTGGATGATGAGGGCGTGGACTTGAGCATTCTGCAGAAAAGCGGGACCGATGTCCTTCACCTGATGCCGTCCCATCAGTATCCGACCGGCCTTGTGACGAGCATTGCGCATCGCTATGCGCTGCTGAGCTGGGCCGCCGAGCGACCAGGTCGGTATCTCATTGAAGATGACTTCGATTGCGAGTTTCGTCTGGCCGGCAAGCCGATTCCCGCGCTCGCGTCGATCGATGCCGCCCAGTCGGTTATTTACACCAACACGTTTTCGAAGAGCCTGTCATCGGCGTTGCGTCTAGCGTACATGGCGTTGCCCGATGAGCTAATGGAGCGGTTTAGGCGCAACCTTGGTTTTTACGCCTCGTCGGTGAGCTCTGTTGACCAGGTTGCTTTGGCGCGTTTACTGGAATCGGGTGATTACGAGCGACATGTGAACCGCGTGCGCGTTCGTGCTCGCGAGGCGCGTGATGGCCTGATGGCGCTTGTACGGAAAGCGTTTCCAGCAGGGGAGGTCTCGATCGAGCATGCAGACGCGGGCCTTTACTGCAGCGTGGTTGCGGAGCGTGGAACGGGCGGAAGCACTTTTGCACGGGCCCTCACGCGCTCGAGCATCCCTTTTATCGATATCGGTGACTGTTTTTGGTGTGCCGATGGCGCATCTGCCCCTGAAAGCTCAACTCATATTCTTGTCCAGTATGACGATCTGAGTCCAAAAGTACTAACTACCTTGGAATTGCAGCTAATGGGGGGCACTCTGCAATCTAAGTGAGTAGACTTTTAGCACTTTGGCGACCAGGCAGTTTTGTAACAAGCTATCTACCTGCGGTTTTGAAAAGCAGGAAGACCGGCCTGCTCGGAATGTTCAAAAAAGTCTACTCACTTGCCGCGTAAAGCTTCTGCATGAGAAAAAAATGGGGTTTTCAACAGGGCTTCGTCCAGCTCTTGGCAAGCTTTTGGCCAGTTGGGGAGGGCTGTTGAAAACTTGGCAGTCCGTTCGGCGCCATTTTTGGTGCGTTCGCGCCAATGCGTGACTGACTGGGTTGAAATTCGTGTTTTCCTGTGCCTATGAAGGATCTACTTTGTGATATATCAGCTTTTAGGTACTGGCGTTTGCCTCCTCAAGTCCGCGCTTTGTGTCCGCCGCTTCCACGACCGGAAGAAGACCGGCAGCGATATGATCTCGCCCGCAACCCGACGGCTGCGGTCGCGCTCGGTTTTCCGTTGTATACATTGGTTCGGACGAGAAACAAACGGACTTGTCCTGCCAGCATTAGGCAGCGGCTGTTTCTTGGTGAGCTCCCCAGGGAATCCGTGCTGGAAACGGAACATGGGTTTTTGGTTACGTCTCCTCTACTGACGACATTCATCATGTCGCGGCATCTGACGGATCTTCAGCTTCTTTTGGTATTGGCGGAGATGTGTGGCTTGTTTGCGGTGTGTGCCCTGCCGGCGGCACTTGAGGCGGAGCTTTCGCGTGCAATTGATTCGGGCGCGATTTCGACAACGTTCGGTTGGGTGCGCTGCCCGTCCGAGGACGGCACCGCCTCAAATTTATGGCGTCGAGACGCTTTGGTTTTGGGCGGAGACCTTGACCGTTTTTGTTCAGATGTTTGCGGGATGCGTTACGGCAATAGATTTATGGCGGTATCGCAACTCGTTCCATTGGGTGCCGCGTCGCCTTTTGAGGTCGAGGCGTATTTGCTACTTGCACTGCCGCGATCCCTGGGAGGCGAAGGTTTTTGCGACATAGAGCTTAATGTTGAAGTGATGCTAGGCACAAGTGCTCGAGCGATTGTGGGAAAGTCCCGTGTATATATCGACCTACTTCTTTCTTCGCCGGACGGTAGGCGACAGGTGGCCATTGAATGTCAGGGAAAGGCCTCGCACGGACGCGCAGGGGATGGCTTGCGTGACGCTGACCGCATGACGGCCCTTCAGGCCATGGGCTACGATGTGCTTCTCCTTACACACAGACAGATATCGGATGAGGATAGATTCCGCGCGATCGTTAAGGCCGTATGCAGGATGCTCGATGCTGAATATCGTGATAAAAGCTCGGATGAGCAAAGGGCTGAGGCATTACTCCGGTCTGAACTATTCACTGACTGGACAAAATTGGGAGTAATCGACGGAAAGATGCCCGCTAGACACAAAATGGCTCGATCGTGGACGGCTGCGGTTCTAAGTGAGTAGACTTTTGGCACTTTGGCGACCAAGCCGTTTTGCAACAAGTCATTTACCTGCGGCTTTATAAAGCAATATGGATGGCGTGCTCGGCAAGTTCCAAAAAGTCTACTCACTTAGTTTTTGACGAGAAGCCGATGCCGAAGGCGGTCCTATTTCAGGGCGTTAACAAGTTCGTGAGGCACGAAAAAGGCCCGAACCAATACGGTCCGGGCCTCATCGAGCTTGAGGTTATGTCTCAGGCGGTTGGCTTAGCCAAAGTAGCGCTTGAGCAGGCCGGCGAAAGCCTTGCCGTGGCGGGCCTCGTCGCGAGCCATCTCGTGCACGGTGTCGTGGATGGCATCGAGGCCAGCGGCCTTGGCGCGCTTAGCAAGATCGGTCTTGCCGGCGGTGGCGCCGTTCTCGGCCTCAACGCGCATCTCGAGGTTCTTCTTGGTGGAGTCGGTCACGACCTCGCCCAGGAGCTCAGCGAACTTGGCGGCGTGCTCGGCCTCCTCGTGGGCAGCCTTCTCCCAGTACAGGCCGATCTCGGGATAGCCCTCGCGATGAGCGACGCGAGCCATGGCCAGGTACATACCGACCTCGGAGCACTCACCCTCAAAGTTGGCGCGCAGGTCGGCAACGATGTCCTCAGAGACGCCCTCCATCTTGGCGACGCCCACGACGTGCTCGGCAGCCCACTCGAGCTGGCCCTCCTCCTGCTTCAGGAAACGAGAACCGGGAACGCCGCACTGGGGGCACTTGAAGTCCTCGGGCAGCTGGTCGCCGTCGAACTCTTCCACATAACCGCAAACGGGGCAAACAAACTTCATGATTCGATCCTTTCGATCGATGGCGATTGTGCGCTCGTCCGGTCCCGTAAGGGCCCTCTCCGGACGTGCGTCTTGACGAGTTCTATTATCCATAAATGCAACCAAATGTGAAGCCTATTAGGAATGATTTTTAATAAAACAATTTTGAGATATGAAGATGTTGATTGATTAACGGTTTGCAAGTCATATACGGACGCTGCTGAGTACAATCGGGCGAGCAAATGTTGACCTATCAACAAATGAAGGAGTTTCCTTTATGCATCTAGCCCGTCGTGCCTGGTGCCGAACATATCAGACGGTTTTTCGCATTGCATTGCCGATCCTGCCCTATACCGAGCCGCGCATTTTAGAGCATGCCGAGGATGTGCCCGTGGTGCTTCAAAAGCGCTCGATCCAGAAGGTCCTTATCGTGACAGACCCTGGTATTGCACGTTTGGGACTCACGGCATCACTCGAGCGTGCGCTTACGGCTCAGGGGATTGGCGTTACGGTCTATGCCGAAACGCGTGCGAACCCCACGGTCTCAAACGTGGAGGAAGCGGCGGCGCTGTATCGCGAGAACGACTGCCGGGCCATTATCGGCTTTGGCGGAGGATCAGCCATGGACTGCGCCAAGGGCGTGGGCGCACGCATCGCGCAGCCAAACAAGCCCATCAACAAGATGCGCGGCCTGTTGAGGATTCATCGTCGCCTACCGCTGCTTATTGCGGTTCCCACTACCGCCGGTACGGGAAGCGAAGTCACGCTCGCGGCGGTTATCACCGATGACGAGACGCACTACAAATACCCTATTAACGACTTTGTGCTCATCCCGCGCTTTGCGGTGCACGACCCCGAGTTTACGCGCGGTCTGCCCGCCTCCATTACGGGGCAAACGGGCATGGACGCCCTGACGCATGCCGTCGAGGCCTTTATCGGACGAAGCACCACGCCCTATACGCGCAAGATGGCGCGACAAGCGGTTCAACTCATCCACGACAATTTGCTCGAGGCCTATGAGCATGGCGATGACATGCGTGCGCGTCGCAATATGCTTTCGGCGGCGTATAAGGCGGGCGTTGCGTTTACCCGCTCCTATGTCGGATATGTGCATGCCATCGCGCACAGTCTGGGCGGCCGATACGGAATTCCGCACGGTTTGGCCAACGCGATCATCCTGCCGCACATGCTTCGCGCTTATGGTGACGCCGCCGCCCCCAAGCTTGCCGATCTTGCTCGCATGGCTGGCATTGCGCCGGCTACCGCGCAGGACAGTCTTGCGGCCGAGGCCTTTATCGATTGGGTCGACCGCATGAACGAGGCCCTGGGAATCCCCAAATATGTCTCGGGTATTCGCCGCTCCGATATTCCGCAAATGGCGGCCCATGCCGATGCCGAGGCCAATCCGCTATACCCCGTTCCGCTTCTAATGGACCGCTTGGAGCTCGAGCATATGTACGAAGTCGTTGCGGGTGGTATGTTTGAGGACGAGAATTAGGAGGGTCCATGAACACCGAGGAAATTGTGCGCATCGTCGGCGATCAGCGCGCCTACTTTAAGACGCACGCTACGTTTGATGTCGATGCTCGACGTCGCGCGCTCGTGAGTTTACGCGATGCGGTGCGGGCCCACGAGGCCGATATTGCCCATGCGCTCAAGACCGATTTGGGGAAGTCGCATGACGAGGCTTATATGTGCGAGATCGGCACGTCGCTTTCCGAGATTCGACATCAGATCGCTCACGTGGCTCGGTGGAGTCGTCCGCGCCTGCGTCCGTGCGATCTCGCTAACGCCGTGAGCGTGTGCAAAACACAAGCCGTGCCCTATGGCGTCACGCTCATCATGGCTCCGTGGAACTACCCGTTTTTGCTAACACTCGAGCCGCTCGCCGGCGCCCTTGCCGCGGGCAATACCGTGGTCATCAAGCCGAGTGCCTATGCTCCGGCATCGAGCGCGGTGCTCAAGCAAATCTGTGAAGAGGCATTTGATCCGCGCCTGGTGACGGTTGTCGAGGGCGGGCGCGCCGAGAACGAAGCGTTGCTCGATGAGTGCTGGGACAAGATCTTCTTTACCGGTAGCGTTCCGGTCGGCAAGCTCGTCATGGAGCGCGCAAGTAAAAACCTTACGCCCGTGACGCTTGAGCTGGGCGGAAAGAGTCCCTGTATTGTGGATGCGACGGCAAACTTGAAGGTTGCGGCACGGCGTATCGCCTTTGGTAAGTGGCTCAACGTGGGGCAGACCTGCGTGGCGCCCGACTACCTGCTGGTCGATGCGCGCGTGCACGACGAGCTGCTGGACCTTATCAAGGAGGAGGCCCGCCGTATGTTTGGCGAGCATCCGCTCGATAACGAGGACTACGGGCATATCGTCAACGCCAAGCATTTTGCGCGCGTACGCGGGCTGATCGACCCCGATAAGGTTGTGCTTGGAGGCACGGCGCGCGAGTCGTCGCTCAAGATCGAGCCGACGATTTTGGACGGCGTGACCCCCGATGACGCCGTGATGCAGGAGGAGATTTTCGGCCCCATCTTGCCGGTGCTGACGTTTGAGAGCCTAGACGAGGCCGAAGCGTTTATTACGGATCGTCCGACGCCGCTGGCCCTGTATATCTTTAGCCAGGATCGTGCGGTTCAGCAACGCTTTGTGCGCTACGTGCCCTTTGGCGGCGGCTGCGTCAACGACACCATCATGCACTTGGCTACGAGCCATATGGGCTTTGGCGGCATGGGCGCGAGCGGTATGGGGCAGTACCATGGCCGCGAGAGCTTCGATACGTTTAGCCACAAGAAGAGCATCGTGAACAAGGCAACCTGGCTGGACGTGCCGTTTCGGTATGCGCCCTACGCAAGCTGGAAGCACAAATTCGTGCGCATGTTTGTGCATTAGAATCAGATGGCGTAGCGACAAACGGTCGAAAGGCGCAGGCAGGATGAATTTGTGTCCGCACGAGTTCGTAGACTTCTCAATAAGGTTAAGCGCCGGTTTATCTGGCCGTTAGGGGAGTTGCTATGTACGAGCCTTCACGTGTTCTTCTGTCATTTCACATTGCAGGATTTCAGTATGCCGATGGCGCTTTGGTCCTAGGCGATCTTAAAGCGGGCGATAAACTGACGCTGTGTGCCGAGCGCGATAATCCCCATGACCCCGAGGCAGTTGCGATCTACTATGGCAAGACCAAACTTGGCTACGTTCCGGGAAACGAGGTCGGCCCACTGTCCTTGATGATGTATTACGGCCACGAGGACGTATTTGAGGCCCGTGTGCAACAGGTTGCCCCCGAGCGCAGCCCGTGGCATCAGGTGCGCGTTGGGCTCTACGTGGTGGATGCTCGCTAGTCGGCAATGGAGGCTGCCATGTTTGATGACGATGACCTGTTTGATCTGGCAGATGATCCGTTTGAGTGGGATGTGCTACTCGATGACGATGAGCTGGAACAGGACCGTAAGATGCGGCAGGACAAGAAAACTCAGGGTGACGCTTCGAAAAAGCAAGACAAGCGCCGCCGCGGACTGTTCGGCGGGCTCTTTGGATAACCGCCGCATCGCTACGTCTGTATACTTAGCACGAGTTGAACACGTTGCGAAATGAGGGCATAGACGATGATGTGGTTTACCGCCGACCTGCACCTGGGCGATACGAATATCTTGCACGACATGGACCGGCCGTTTGACTCGGTCGAGGAGATGAACCGCAAGGTCATCGATGCCATCAATGAGTGCGTGGCTGCGGACGACCGCCTCTATATTCTGGGTGACTTTACCTATCGTTTGCCCCTGGCGGAGGCGGTGCGCCTGCGCGAGCGTATCGAATGCCAGAACGTGACGCTCATCCGCGGTAACCATGACGGCGACTGGGAAGATTCCGACGTACCGCAGATTTGGGAAGACGTGCGCGATTACCTGGAGATTGCTCCCGGCTATGCCAAGGGCCATCGTCTGGTTATGAGCCACTACCCCATGCTCAGCTGGAACGGCAAGGCACGTGGCGCCATTATGCTGCATGGGCATATCCACAGCAGAGGTGACCGCGCCAACGCACGCAACCGCGATCGCGAGCGCCCTATCTTTCGCTACGATGTCGGTCTCGATGCCAACGATTACAAGCCCGTTAGCCGCGATCAGATTCTTAGCTTCTTTGGGTTATAGGGCGCCAGAGCCACCACAAAGGGGACAGGCACCTTTGTGGTGGTTCTGGCGCCGTTGCCATTATGGCGGCGGCGCCTTTTTTGTCCGCGCGGCGCGGTAGAGTGTAGCCGGTTGATATTTGCGTCCATCGAGGAGCTGCTATGAACGAGATCAAGTGCCCGCATTGCGGCGAAGTTTTTAAGGTCGATGCATCCGGCTATGCGGATATCGTCAAGCAGGTGCGCGATGCCGAGTTCTCGCGCGACCTGGATGAGCGTGTGAAGGCAGTCCAGCGTGAGGGTGAGCAGGCGCTGGAGCTTGAGCGCTCGCGTTCGACGGCTGCCTTGCAACAGGCAGAGTCTCAGCGCAATGCCCAGCTTGTCGAGCAGAAGAACACTGCGGATCAGAAACTGGCGCAAGAGGTTGCCAAGCGCGATGCTGAGCTTGCCGAGCTGCGCGCTAAGCTCGAGGGCGCTGCCGCAGAGCGCGAGAGTGCAAGCCAGCGCGCGGCGGCTGAGGCACGAGCCAATGCTCAAAAAGAGAATGCTGAGCTTCAGCGCGAGATCGACAATTTGCGCGCGCAGCTGGGACGCAAGGATGACGAAGCCAAGCTCGTCGAGTCGGCGGCGCGTAACGCTGCTCAAAACGATTTAGCCGCACGCGATGCGCAGATTGCCGAATTGCAGGCAAAGCTCTCCGCGGCGGACAAGGCCCAGAAGATGGCGCTTGCCGCCGCTGCGGCTGAGTCGCAGCGCGAGCTCGATGCCGCTCGCAGCGAGGCCGAGCGCGCGCTTACTGACTATCGCGCGAAGGTGCAAGAGAAGTTTTCCGCCGCAAAGGCTCAGTCCGAGCAAGAGGCTGAGGGTCTGCGCGCCCAGCTGCGCGAGCAGGAGCTGATGGCAAAAATGAACCTGTCGGAGGCGGTCGCCGCGGCGGAGCGAGAGCGCGATGAGGCGCGTGCCAAGCTGACGAGCGAGCTGGCGGTGCGCGATTCTCGCGAGGAACAGGCCAAGGCGGCACACGAGCTCGAGCTTGCGCAGGCCAAGCGCGCGAGCGATGACCTGATTCGCTACAAGGATGAAGAGATCGAGCGCCTTAAGGACATGAAGGTCCGCCTGTCCACCAAGATGGTGGGCGAGTCGCTCGAGCAGCACTGCGAGACCGAGTTTAACCGCCTGCGCATGACGGCGTTTCCCAACGCGTACTTCGAGAAGGACAACGATGCGTCCGAGGGCACCAAGGGCGACTTCATTTTCCGTGAGTGCGACGCGAGCGGTAACGAGGTCATTTCGATTATGTTCGAGATGAAAAACGAGAACGACGAGACCACGACCAAGCATAAAAACGAGGACTTCTTTAAGAAACTCGACCACGATCGCCGCCAAAAAGGCTGTGAGTACGCGGTGCTCTGCACGCTACTCGAGCCCGAGAGCGAGCTCTATAACGCAGGGATAGTCGACGTGAGCTATCGCTACGAGAAGATGTACGTGATTCGCCCACAGTTTTTCATTCCCATGATTACGCTTCTTCGCAACGCCGCCATGGGTTCGCTGCGCTATAAGCAGGAGCTAGCGGAGTACAAACAGCAGAATATCGACGTTACGAACTTCGAAGCCAAGATGGAAAAGTTCAAGAATGATTTCGGCCGCAACTACGAGATTGCGAGTCGCAAGTTCCAAACAGCAATCGATGAGATCGACAAGACGATTAGCCATCTGCAGAAAACAAAGGAGGCGTTGCTGTCCTCCGAGAACAACCTGCGCCTAGCCAACAAGAAAGCCGACGATCTTACCATTCGCAAGCTCACGTGGGGCAACAAGACCATGAAGGCGGCGTTTGACGAGGCGCGCGGGGCTGCGTCAGAGACAAACGATGAGCCAGCCGAGGCGGATTCGTATGAGATCGAGGATGCCGAGTAAGGTATAGCGGATAGTGCAAAAGCGGGGCCGCTGGCGAAATTGCCAACGGCCCCGCTTCGTTTCGTTTCGGTATGTTTAGCTAGTCCTCGAGCAGGTCCTCGATAAAGCCCACGCGGTAGTTTTTGAAAATGACCTCGCCACCGTCTTGCGTGGCGTCCAGATCGACATCGCCCATAATGCCAAAGTCGTGGTCGCCATCCTCGTCGGCAAAGATCTGGTGCACGTGCCATACGTGCGCGGTCTTTTCGTCGGACTCGTCGATGGAAAACATCGCGGCGCTGCGGGCATCTCCGTCGGTGAGGATTTCCTCGTGTTGCTCATGGTAGGCATCGAGCGCCTTTTGCCAGCGGACCTCGCTCATGCCCCAGTCCTCGTCGAGTTCGCCCAGGTCGCGAACGTGCTCGCGGGCGGCAAGGGTCACGCGGCGGAAGAGTGCGTTGCGCACCAACAGCGTGCAGCCGCGACGGTCCGCAACGACCTCGTCGATGCCCTGTGGCGGCGCGGCATCGAGGGCTGCCGGGTTGCCGGCGTTCTCCCACTCGTCCACCAGGCTCGAGTCGACCGAGCGCACCACAAAGCCCAGCCACGAGATAATGTCGCGCAGGCGCTCGTCGCGCTTCTCGATGGGTACGGTGCGGTCGAGAGAACGGTAAGCCTCTGCCAGGTAGCGCAGCAAAATGCCCTCGGAGCGAGCGATGCCGAGCTTTTGAATGTAACCCTTAAAATCGCTCGCGCTTTCCAGCATATCGCGCAGAACGCTCTTGGGAGAGAGCTGGTAGTCGTTTGCCCAGGGCACTTCCTGGCAGTACTTGTCAAAGGCGGCGTCGAGCAAATCCTCGAGCGGCTTTTCGTACGTGACGTCCTGAATGCGCTCCAGACGCTCCTCATAGTCGACGCCATCGGCTTTCATCTCGGCCATGGCGCGGTCGCGCGCGGCACGCTCCTGGGCGCGGAGCACCTGCTTGGGGTCCTCGAGCGTGGCCTCGACCATGCTGATGAGGTCCATGGTATAGGTCTCGCTCTCGGGGTCGAGCAGCTCCAGCGCGGCAAGCAAAAAGGGCGAGAGCGGCTGGTCGAGCGCAAAGTCCTCGGGCAAGTCGACCGTCAGTGCGTAGTCGATGTCCGGCGCGGCGTCAGCCGGAGCGTCGGGTGCGGGCAGCACCTCGGTGCGTACGACGACGCCGGAGTCGATGAGCGTGGCGAAGATCTCGTCGGCACGAACCTCGAGCTTGGCCTTTTCCTCGGGCGTTTGCAGGCTTGTCTCGATAAGGTCGTGCACGCGGGCGCGGGCGTCGCCGCCCTGCTCGACCACGCTAATCACCATGGAGTGTGTGATGCGCAGGCGCGGCTTGAGCGTTTCGGGCTGCGTCTCGATCAGGCGCTCAAAGGTCTGCTTGTTCCAGGTGACAAAGCCCTCGGGGGCCTTCTTCTTTTTAATCTTGCGGAGCTTCTTGGGGTCGTCGCCCGCCTTGGCCATGAGCTTGGCGTTCTCGATCTCGTGCTCGGGTGCCTCGGCAATCACCATGCCCTCGGTATCGAAGCCCGAGCGGCCGGCGCGACCGGCAATCTGATGGAACTCGCGGGCGCGCAGACGACGCATCTTATAGCCGTCGAACTTGGTGAGTGCGGTGAGCACCACGGTGTGGATGGGTACGTTGATGCCGACGCCGAGCGTATCGGTGCCACAGATGACGGGCAGCAGGCCCTGCTGTGCCAAGCGCTCGACCAGCAGGCGATAGCGCGGCAACATGCCAGCATGGTGCACGCCGACGCCGCATCCAAGCAGGCGTTTGAGAATCTTGCCAAAGGCCGTCGAGAAGCTCGTCCCCTTTGCCGCTTCTTTGATGGCCTCGCGCTGCTCCTTGCTGGCGATGCCAAAATTGGCGAGTGATTGCGCCGTCGCAAGGGCGGCATCCTGGCTAAAGTGCACGATATAGAGCGGGGCCTCGCCACGGCGCATGGCGAGCTCGACGGTGCCCTCGAGGGAGGTCGTCACATAGTCGTAGCTCAGCGGAACAGGACGCAGGGCGTCGACAACCAAGTCGCAAGCAGCGCCGGTGTGCTCCTCGAGTGAGGCGGCGATGGCAGTGACATCGCCGAGCGTGGCGCTCATGAGCATAAACTGCGTGTGGGGCAGGGTGAGCAGCGGCACCTGCCAGGCCCAACCGCGATCGGGGTCGGCAAAGTAGTGAAACTCGTCCATGGCCACGCAGCCCACATCGGCGTCCTCGCCCTCGCGCAGTGCGTCGTTGGCAAGGATCTCTGCCGTGCAGCAGATGACGGGCGCTTTGGTGTTGATATGCGTATCACCGGTGATCATACCGACGTTATCGCGGCCGAGCACCTGTACCAGATCGAAGAACTTTTCGCTGACCAGGGCCTTGATAGGGGCTGTGTAATAGCAACGTTTGCCCTGCGCCATGCCCATAAAGAGCATGCCCAGCGCGACAAGCGACTTGCCCGATCCGGTCGGTGTGCCCAAAATGACGTGATCTCCGGCGGCCAGGTCCATGAGGGCCTCTTCTTGGTGATCCCACAGCTCAATGCCGCGGTCGCTCGTCCATTCAAAGAAGCGTTCGAAGGCCTGGTCGGGCGTGAGCCATGGTTCGGGCTCGCTACCATCCTCGGGCTCCCACCAGGTGGGGGAGAGCGCGCCGAGCGAGCCAAACTCGGCTTCGGTTCCCGTGCCGCCCGAGAATGAGCTGGCGGCGCCGGCACCGGAGACGGTGCCGGCGGCGGTATCTGTCGTGGTATGTGCCATGTGGTTGCTTTCTCTCGCCGTTTGTTCGCCAACTATTATGGCGTAGCGACGGCGCGGGGTGCCAGCGCGCGAGAAAATGCAGGAAATGGGCGTTCTGCCCAGCTGTTTGGGGCGGCCACTAACTAAGTGAGTAGACTTTTTGCGATATCGCGAGCACGCGACTTTTGCGCAAGGGCTCTACCTGCGGTTTTAGTTTTCGCTATGCGGGTTGTGCTTGGCTATTGCTAAAAAGTCTACTCACTTAGGTCTGAGGGTCGTTCGCTGGCGCTTATTTGCGCTTGTTTGCCGATGCCGCGACAATCAGAAGCCCCTAGGACTCCTGCGGTAAGCGCTTCTTGCCCTTGCGGGCGCGGTTTCTAAAGTTCTCGACGGCTTCTTCCATGCCGAGGGGCACGTAGGTGAGCTCATCGAGGTTATCGGGCAGGTAGCAGGCAAGACTTTGCTCCTGCATGCGACCCGCCGTGAGCACATCGTCACTGGGATGTGCGCCGGGTGTGGCGCAAATGCCATAGACGACGGCACCCATCTCGCGCGTGCGGCGCTCGTATTCGGTCTCGGGGTGCTCGGGATGCTCGCGGCGGACGTCGTCGCTTACCCAAAGTGTGTCGTAGCCGGCCGCAGCAAACTGCCCCAAGGCGTAGTCGCGCAATGGCTTACTGTCGGTTCGCAGTGTGACGGTGGTGCCGGCTGCAAGGAGCGGACGGTACAGCATTAGGTGGTCGACATGGACGAGTCGCTTTTTGGCGTACTTGGCCTTGGGCTGCGGCGTGGGAAAGTTGATGGTGATGGCGTCGAGCTCGCTTGCGGCAAACAGCCGCGGCAGCGAAGCGGCGCCTCGGGGCAGGACGAGTGCGTTGGACAGCTCCTGCTCGCAGATTTTCTGTGCGGCATAGGCGATACAGATGGGCTCCTGGTCCATGCCGATAAAGAGGGTGTCGGGCTCGCGGTGGGCGCGCTCGACCAGATAGGTTCCTTTGCCACAGCCCAGATCCAGGTGAAGGCGGGCGAAAGGCTTGCCGCCAGCCGGCGTACATGCTTCACGCCAATGTCCGGCATAGATTTCGGGGTTCGTCTCGATCGCATCGGCGTAGCGCTCCAAGCGCTCCTCGAGCACAAAGTTCTTAGGCGTGCGAACGTGGACGGCTCCCATGAGGCTCCTTGGTCATAAGTATGGAACGCATAGCTGCGCGTTCCGTCAATGGGTTGAAAAAGGGCGGGCATAGATTGCCCGAAAGATGCGGCGCGGCTCAGCGACGAGTCGTCGGTGCCTACAGACGCTTGAGAATTACATAGCGGTTGAGCTCGCCGCTGCGACCGTCGGCATGGAAACGCTCAAGCTCGCGCACGGGGACCTCGCCGCTCTTGTAGAACGTACGCACGCCGCGCACCAGGTCGGTGATCTGCTGATCGTCAAAGTGATGACAATAGCGGTAGGCGTGGCGGTCGTTTTGCCAGCCAATGAGGTGGTCACCGGCTTCAAACTGCGCGGAATCGTAGCCCTCAAACGGTGGGGTGAGCTCGGCGCGAGCCTCGGCACGAACGGCCTTGCGCGCCATGCGCTCGTCGTTCATAAACTCCCAAAAGCTGATGGCGATGATGCCACCCGGGCGTGTCTGGCGCACCAGGGCGTCGAGCACGCGTACGCGGTACTCGCACGACGGCACGTGGTGCATAAAGCCAAAGCAGACCGAGATGTCGGCGAGTGGGGCGTCGAAAAGCACGTCGGGCGTCTCGGCGGGGTTGAGCTTCATGAGGGCGTCGAGCACATCGAGTTCCTGGAAGTGCAGGTTGGGAATGCGCAGCGCGTGGCCATGTGCATCGATGGCCAAGTCTTGGCACGAGTCAACACCGTAGAACTCAAACGGGCAGCTGGCGTCTGCCGAGGGGTTTGCGCCGTCAACGCCCTTGGCGGCAAGTGCGCCGCCGGCGGCAAAGTTCTCGAATCGCATATTGCCGCAGGCAAGATCGAAGACGCGGACGGGATGTTCGATCGTGGCGACGTCGAGCTGCCCGAGTGCGATATCCATGGTGCGCACCCAGCCGGGCCACGGGGCCTGGCGCGTATCGGAAAAGGAGGCGGAGTGCTCGCGATAGAACGTATTGTTGAGCTGGATGAGCGATGAGGCGAAATCGCGGTTCACGGCGCGGAACTCCCTCCGTTGGCGGTGCGGAATAAACAGTACGACCATACTACCGTTAACGCCGCAACGGGGACAACCGAGCTGCGGGTCATTGCTTTGTTTGGACACATTTCCGCAGCTCATATGCGCCCGCAACCGCCGGTTGTCAAAAATCTCACTAGAATAGGTGGCATGCTTTTGGCGGTGGCGGATAGATTTTTAACTGTGCAAGGCGCCTTAAGAACAAAAAACGGTCCGGCGGCACGGCTGGCATCACATAGGAGGAACCATGAATGTAGAAACTGCGCAGCGGCTCGCCGACCTTCGCCGCAGCAAGGGTTTTAGCCAAGAAGGGCTGGCGCGAAAGCTGGGGCTGTCGCGCCAGGCGGTCAGTAAATGGGAGCGTGCGGAGAGCTCGCCCGATACCGAGAACCTGATCTCGCTCGCCAAGCTCTATGGCGTGAGCCTGGACGAGCTGCTCAATCCGAGCGACGAGATTGAGGACGATATCGAGTTTGAGAACGAGGACCGCGCCCGTCAGCGCGAGGCCGAGGCAGCAGAGCGTGCGCGTACCCACGAGGCGGCGGCGCGCGCTACCGAGGCGGCAACACAGGCGAGTGACGCCGCCGCCAAGGCGGCACAAGCGGCAAGCTGGAGTGCACAGGCCGCTAATGCCGCTACGGCGCAGGCGACGAGTGGCACCGCGGTTGGCTCGACTCCGGTGAAGGGCCCGTTCCAGTCGTTCCCGTATTGGGCCGTGTGCTGGCTGCTGTTCTTTTTGCTGATGTTCCTGTTTGGTGCCGGTCCCTTTGCCGCGCTGATCTTCTTTACGATTCCCATCTATCACTGGGTGGCGCGTGCGCTCGATGGCGATTGGGCGCGCGGGGATATTCAGGTTGGTTCGGCGTCGGTGGCAGCTAGGGCTCAGAATGTTTCCGCTTCGGTTGATGCTGACGTGGCTACCGCGACTACCGCTGACCCGATCGCCAAAGAGGGTGATGAATGATGAAGCTTTCGCATGAATCCAAGGTACGTTTGGGCGTTGGCATCGGAGCGTTTGTGCTCATCATCGGGCTTGTCTGTGGCACTTCGCGGCTATTGGCTCATTCCGATATGGTGCGTACGACCGGTATTCTATCTGGAAATTTGTCTGATTTCGACGATATGTTTGACGATGACGATCTCTTGGACGACGGCAGCTATTCCGCTCGGCCTCAGCAGCTTTCGAGCACGACTTTTGATGCCGATGAGTTCCGCTACCTCGATTTCGATATCAATGCGGCTTCGGTGGACGTCAAGGTTGTTGACGGCAACAAGGCTCGCGTTATCGAGCGGGGGCGCGTTGCCGAGGGTATGGATGCCTCCAAGGCCGCGACGCAAAACATCGCATCCGTCGAGGACTCGACGCTCAAGGTTTCCCAGTTTGGAAGTGATGACGGTAAGGCAATCGATCGCTCAGTTACGGTTGAGCTGCCACGCCGTGTTGCCGAACATCTGAAGGGAGTCAACGCGCACGTGGGCTCGGGTGATCTGCAGATTGCCGGTGTCATCTGTGATGGTTTCGACCTTTTCCTGGGTGCGGGAGATGTAGAGTTTACGGGCAGCGTGACTGATGCGCTCAGCGCTGAGGTCGGTTCGGGCGATGTGACGTTCGAGCTTTACCAGGCCCCCGCGAAGTCGATGGACGTGAGCGTGGGCTCGGGCGATGTGGAGATGACGGTTCCGAACTCGACGGGCTTTAAGGCGAGCCTCACCTTGGGCAGCGGCGACTTCGAGAGCGATTTCCTTCCGCTTGGCTACGACGGCGAGACCATTTTGAATCTTGAATTCGATAACGGTGACAAGTCTGCCACGTATCGTTTTGAGGTCGGTTCGGGCGACATGTCGTTTGATTCGGAGTAGCGAGGCAGACGAAAGCCTAGGCGAAGATATAGACGCGCTGTTTGATGAAGGCGCCGAAGCCGAGATCGGCTCCGGCGCCTTTGCCTTTACAATGGGGGCATGGAACAGATTATCTTGAACATACTCGAGGCTCTGCGTCGCGGCGAGACCGTGGACGACAAGGAGCTCGTCAAACTGATACATGCCGAGGCGCGCCGTGAGGGTGCCGATAAGCGCGACCTGGCCAAGCGTCGCCTGCTGCCGTTTTACCAGCGGGTAAAGCGTGAGGAGCCGGCTCGTTGGGCTGGGTGGAATGTCGATGCCGAGCTAGAGCGTCAACTGCTGCAGGTGCTGCGTATGAAGCCGCGCCGAACGGCTTCGGGCGTGGCGACCATTACCGTCATCACCAAGCCGTGGCCGTGCTCGGGCGATTGCCTGTTTTGCCCCAACGACCTGCGTATGCCCAAAAGCTATCTGCATGCCGAGCCCGCGTGCGCCCGTGCGGAGCAAAATTGCTTCGATCCATATCTGCAGGTGAGCGCCCGTTTGACGGCGCTTTCGCAGATGGGGCATGCGACCGATAAGATCGAGCTCATTGTGCTTGGCGGTACCTGGAGCGACTATCCGGAAGGCTATCAGACATGGTTTATGTCGGAGCTTTTCCGTGCGCTCAATGACGATGCCGTCGCCGGCGTGGCGGCAAACCCCATGTTGGCGCGTCCGGGCATCAGTCGTGCCGAGGCAGGGCGCCTGCTCGATGACGCTCCCGCCGATGCCCTGCCGCCGGTGGTAGCGGAGCGCCGCGAGCGCTATCGGGCTGCCGGCATTGCGACAGACGAGGTCGAGCTTGCTGCCGGCGTTGCCGACGAGCAAGGGCGTGTGGATGCTGCCGTGGGCGGCTATAACCGCGCGGTGCGTCGTCTGTACGGTTCCGGTACGCCGTGGGGCGAGGTTGCCGAGTGGCAAACGGCAACGATGGAGGAGCTCGAGCGTCAGCAGCGCATCAACGAGACGGCGAAGCATCGCGTGGTGGGGCTCGTTATCGAGACACGCCCCGATGCCGTAACACCGCAAGCCCTCGCGCTCATTCGCCGCCTGGGCTGCACCAAGATTCAGATGGGTATCCAGAGCCTCGACCAGCACCTGCTCGACATCAACGAGCGCCGTATTACGGTGGCACAGATCGAGCGGGCGTTTTCGCTTGCGCGCCTGTTTGGCTTTAAGATCCACGCGCATTTTATGCTCAACTTGCTGGGCGCCACGCCCGAGGGGGACAAGCGCGACTACGAGCGCTTTATGACCGAAGGGGCCTTTATGCCCGACGAGGTCAAGGTTTACCCGTGCGCGCTCATCGAGGGTTCGCGCCTGGTGGGCTGTTATGAGCGTGGCGAGTGGCGCCCCTATACCGAAGAGGAGCTGCTCGATGTGCTGGCCGATGACATCGTGGTGACGCCGTCCTTCTGCCGTATCAGCCGCATGATTCGCGACTTTAGCTCCGATGACATCATGGTGGGCAACAAGAAGCCCAACCTGCGCCAGCTCGTCGAGAATCGTTTGGCGGCCCGTGGCGAGGGTGCGACGGTGCGTGAGATTCGCTATCGCGAGATCAGCACGGCGGGTGCCGACCTGGGCGAGTTGACCCTTGACGAGGATGTGACGTACGAGACGCCGGTGACGCATGAGCGTTTTTTGCAGTGGGTGACGCCGCAGGGCAAGATCGCGGGCTTTCTGCGCCTGTCGCTGCCTGAGCGTGCCTTTGTTGCCGCGCATACGGACGAGCTGCCGACGACGCCGGACGAGGCGATGATTCGCGAGGTGCACGTGTATGGCATGGCGGCACGCGTGGGCGACCAGGGCCAGGCGGCGCAGCATCACGGGTTGGGGCGTCTGCTCGTGGAGCGTGCGTGCGAGATTGCCCGGGATGCCGGCTATACGTACATCAACGTGATCAGCGCGATCGGTACGCGCGAGTACTATCGCCATCTTGGATTTTATGACCATGGCCTTTATCTGCAAAAGGAGCTCTAGATGAACAAGCCGAGTGTTTCTGCCGGCGTCGTTGCCGGCGTTGCTCTGGGAGCCGCGGCGCTTGGTGCGGCCGCTGTCGCTGTTCGTGCTGCCTGTCTGCAGGTCGCGAGGACCCGCAATGGGCTGGCACGTGTGAAGCGCGTGCACGATGAGGGCGGCGACGAAGTTCGCGTATTGGTGCAAGGCGGCGTCTACCAAAGCGCGAGCTATGTTGGCGATCGTTGGGCGGAGCCAGTCTTTGCGTACTATCGTGCATTTGACGATGTGTTTGAGGCCGAGGACGCAATGCGTGATGCTTACGGGCATGGTATCGACCGTATGCTCATGCTGGGCGGCGGCGGGTTTGCCTATCCCAAGTTTGCGCTGATGTCGCACGAGGGCCTGCGCATGGACGTCATCGAGTATGACGGAGAGATAACGCGCTTGGCGCGCCGTTGGTTCTATCTGGATGAACTGGAGCACGCGGTGGGCGATCGCCTGCGGGTGATTACCGCTGAGGCTCGCTCGTATCTGGGTGTGACGAGCGTGGGCCATCGTCGCTACGACGTGGTCGTGAGCGATTGCTTTGGCGGTGCCGAGCCCGTGCGCGAGCTGGCGACCGTTGAGGCGCTGCGCCTGGTGCGGGGCAGCCTGAACCCCGGGGGTATCTACGTGGCCAATATCGTGAGCGCAAACGAGGGGAGCGATGTGACGTTCCTTCGCGACTGCGCTGCCGCGGCACTCGAGGTATTCGTCCACGCCTGGGTGGTCCCATGTGGCGATGCGAAGTTCAGCGGCGAGGAAAACTACCTGCTCATCGCCAGCGACGGCGACTACGCCTTTGCCGAAGCCGTGCCCTTCGACACCGACTTCCTCGGCGCCGTCCTTCACGACAAGTAAGTCTCCCCGTCCCAAAAAAGACTGGTCTTAGGCGTGGTCGCGCCAGCCGTGAACGCGCTGCTTCATGCCCTCTATGTCGAGCACGCCTTCGGCAAAGCCCTTGCGCACGAGCTCTTCGGGAACAAACTCGTCGTACCGATCAAAGTAAGGCACCTCGCCGGGATAGACGAGCTCGATGGGGTCGAAGTCCCTCTCGGCCTCGGCGGCGAGCACCTCAAAGAACGTCTCCTCATCGGCCTTCATCTTAAACTGCATAAAGTATGGACGCGACGGATCGAGCCCGCGAAGGCCAAGCTCCGCGGCGCATTTAATCTTGAGCATACGTTCGAGCGCCAGAAAAGCGTAGCTGCCCAACCAGGGGAAGAGCACCCAGGTGTCGCCACCCAGGTTGATGAGCGGCTTAGCCCCCGCACCCGAAATTTCGGCCGTATGACGAGCCTGCGCCAAACGAGCCCGTGCGTTACCCATAAGGTACGGATACGCGGCATGTTCGTTGAGCGCCTTGCGCATGCGTTCGAGTACGTGTGTATTGATGTCACCGGGGCAGTCGCCAAAGTAGGCCGGCACCCGGCCTTTGACCTGCGTGGCAAAGACGGTATGGCGCTTCCAGTCCACTTCCTCGACAATCCAGCAATGTCCGGCGATGGCGATGCGCTCACCGGGCGGTGGCGGGTTGACAATCGTGCCCAGCTCGGCCGATTCACTGCGAACGGTAAACTCTTCGTTTTCCTGGAATACGGCGTAGAACTTAAAGTTGTTGATGATGCGCTCGCCCGCGAGACCTACGATGAGCCCACCGCCCTCGGTGACCTGGATGTGGTCGATCTTGATGAGGTGACGCAGCAGTACGCGATAGTCATCGGCCGAGACGCGGTGAAAATAGCTGAGCGTGAGCACACGCTGGGCAAGCTCGGCCGGCGTGAGCTCGCCGGTGCTGGCGAGGGTCGACATGGTCTGGTGATAGAGCAAGCTGTAGGGTAGTCGATCGAGCTCGGGTGGCTCGACCCACTTTTCTTCGCGATAGAGTTGTACCAGCGCGATGCCCTGCAGGAGCTTCCACGGAATGGTCTCGGGCATCATCGTGCGCGGCTCGGGCTCTTCCTCGCGCATGACAAACCACATCTCGGGCGGAAGATCGCGGCGGCCTGTGCGCCCCATGCGCTGCAAAAAGGAGCTGACGGTAAACGGCGCGTCGATCTGGAAGGCACGCTCCAAGCGGCCGATATCTATGCCGAGCTCCAGCGTAGAGGTGGTGACGGTTGTCTGTGCCTGCTCCTCATCGCGCATGAGTTCCTCGGCCGTCTCGCGCAACGATGCCGAAAGATTGCCGTGATGAATGAGGAAACGGTCGGGCTCGTGCCGGTTCTCGCAGTAGCTACGCAGCATGGAGCACACAGCCTCTGCCTCCTCGCGCGAGTTGGCAAAGACCAGGCACTTGCGGCCGCGCGTATGCTCAAAGATATAGCCCATACCGGGGTCGGCGTTGTCGGGCGCCATGTCGGTGGGGTTGAGAAGCGCCTGCTCGGTCGCTCGTGGGATGTCGACTTCGCCCTCGGGGGCCGAGGAGGTGCGACGGTCTTTGGGAGCGGCCTTGCCCCGTGCCCGCTCACGACGTTGACGGCGCTCCTCTTGTGTGAGCTGTCCGCTGTGACGCATGTCTTGGGCGCCGGCGGGCAGTGCCGCGGATGCCGCCTCGATGCGCTCGCACGCAAGCACTTCGGCCTCTTGAGGACCCGTGCTCTCGAATCCCCGCTGCTGTGCCTGGGGACCCGAGTTGTAGAAGTGCTCCATGGAGATGCGCCACACGCGTCGCGGTTCCTCAAAGCGGGGGATGATGCAATCGCGTCCTGTTCCCTGTGAGAGAAAGGCGCCCGTGCGCTCGGGGTCGCCGATGGTGGCAGAAAGGCCGATGCGGCGGGGCTGCACGCCTGCCATGCGCGAGAGGCGCTCGATAAGGCAGAGCGTCTGACCGCCGCGGTCGCCGCGCATGAGCGAATGAACCTCGTCGATAACCACATAGCGCAGGTCGCAGAACATACGAGGGATTGCCATGTGCTTATGGATCAGGAGCGCCTCGAGCGACTCGGGCGTTATCTGCAAGATACCGCTCGGTTTTTTGATGAGCTTAGCCTTGTGCGACTGCGAGACATCGCCATGCCAGTGCCAGACAGGGATATCGGCCTCTGTGCACAGGTCGTTGAGGCGGACGAACTGATCATTGATGAGTGCCTTGAGGGGGCCGATGTAGAGGGCGCCAACGCTTGCGGGCGGGTTCTCCCAAAACTCGGTCAGGATGGGAAAGAAGGCTGCCTCGGTTTTGCCGGAAGCTGTGGATGCCGTCAGGAGCACATTGTCCTGCGTATTAAAGATGGCGTCTGCCGCTGCAACCTGGATAGAGCGCAGACTCTCCCAATCGTGGGAGTAGATGAAGTCTTGGATAAACGGGGCGTAGCGGTCAAAGGCGTTCACGGGGCCTCCTCTCATATACGAACCTCTTAACGCGGTGGTCAGTGGCTTGCTGCATTACTGTCTCAACGTTTGCCCAGATAAAACCTGCCAAAATAAGCCTGTCCCTTTTTGGCAGGCTAGATGGTGAATTCGGCGAAGTTGCGGTCATCGGGTGATGCGGGCGATTCGCTGACCGGTGTGAGGCTATCGCCGCCGACGCTTTGTAGTAGCTCGGCAACGTTGGCGTCGGGGTTCTGGCATAGGATGTCGAGCAGCTCGATAAAGTCACGAATAACTTCACGCGGCGTCAGATGCGTGTCGGCTCCCACACGACCGAACTCGATCTTGAGGAAGTCCACCAAGTCGTTCTCGGTAAGCGTGGGCGTCCAGCCAAAGTAGCCGGCGTGAATTTGCATGAGTTTTTCGATCAGCACCAGCAACTCCTCATAGGTGAGTGGCTGCAGGCGGATGATGGGCGCGAGCATGTCCTTAAGGTCCTCGCGCGCAAAGCGGCCCTGAGCGAGTCGGCTGCGCAGGGCCTCGTAGGAGAACACGCCTCGGCGGCGGTCTTCGATGGAGGTTGGCGTGCCGCCCATGATCATGCCCAGGTACTGCGCCTTGCCCTGGAGCGTGTCGTTGTACATAGTCAGGATCTTCTCGTAGTTGTATTGGCGCGTGATCGCGTTGGGAATCTTGTACAGATTCACGAGTTCGTCGATGAGCACCAGCATGCCCTTGTATCCGCTGCAGACCAAAAAGCGTGCAATGAGCTTAACGTAGTCGTACCAGTCGTCATCGCTGATGATGGTCGAGGAGCCCAGTTCGGCGCGAGCCTCGCTCTTGGTGCGGTATTCGCCGCGGATCCATTTGGTCACGCGGCTCATGGCCTCTTCGTCGCCCTCGGATACGGCCGTGCGATAGCGGCGGAGCATGCGGGTGAAGTCAAAGCCGTGGACCATCTCCTCGAGCGGAGCGAGTTGGGCATTGATAGCCGACTCATCGGCGTCCGCGCACGAGGCGACCCAGCGATCGAGAATCAGGTTGAGCGCACCGCCCTCGGGGCGCGTCTTGGTCGATATGTTGCGGATGAGCTCGCGGTAGGTGGCAAGGCCCTGCCCCTGACCGCCTTGCAGGCGGCGCTCGGGCGACAGGTCGGCATCAGCGACGACGAATCCCTCGCCCATGGCGTGCGTGCGGATGGTCTGGAGCAAAAAGCTCTTGCCGGCGCCGTAACGACCGACCAGAAAGCGGAAGCTCGCGCCACCGTCGGCGATGAGACTCAGATCGGTGAGCAGGGCGCGGATCTCGACCTCGCGCCCTACGGTGATGTAGGGAAGGCCGATGCGCGGGACCACGCCGCCCTTGAGCGAGTTTAGGATAACGGCGGCGACGCGTTTGGGTACGCGGGGCGCTGCGGATGCGGTATCACTCATGGTCTAGGTATCCTCTCACGTCTGCTTCGTAATCCTCGATAATTTGCGGTCCTGCCGCGCCGAATTCGATAACGGTGTCGCCCACCAGGTCAAAGAGCGCTTCGTTGATGGTATCGACGAGCATGTCCTCGCTCTGCCCCGATTGCACTACCGCCGATTCCGCCTGTACTGCGTTGTGCTCGAGCAGCGCGCGGAGATAGGCGTCTGCGGCAGGCGTGAGTTCGTTCGTGGCGTCAGCGGGCGCAACAGCTGCGAACGCGGGCGTCGGCGCGAGAAGCGGTGCCACGACACCAAACTGTTCGGTGGATATGGTTGGCTCGTCGGTCTCGTCCTGCCGAATGGGTGCCGCGACCGCCTCGACAATCGCGTCGGCTACGGGCTCGGCTTCCGGTTGCCCTGAGTCCGCTGCCTCGGCTTCCACAGGTGCGCCGTCCTCGCGCTCTTCATCGATCAAAAGTGCTTCACGCGTTTGCGCGGCGGCGCTTCGAATGTGCCCCAGCTGACTCAGATCGATATCGATCTTGACGGGCTGGTGTGCGGCGTCCCACGAAAGCCATGCCACAATCTCGTCATCGATGATCTTGGCCAGATATTTGGGGACCTTCTCCTCCTTCAGGGGATGGGTGGGGTCTAGGGCCAGGCGCAGGCGTTGGTCGCAGGCGCGCATCATTTCACCGAGCTTGCTGCTCTTTTGCCTACTACCGTGGATACGTATGCATTCCCAAAAGCCGTTTTGGCAACGGTAGATATGGATAGGATCCAGGCGGTATTCGCAGTCCTCGTGGCGCTCGGGCGCAAAGAATACGGCCGAGGCAAACATGGTGTAGGGCATGGCCGTCTCCTCCCCAAATAAGCTCGCCACGATGCCGGTCTTTCGGTGCGTGTCATAGTAGCGCGCCATACGGACATACACGGCGCACGCCACGTGGCGCAGATCGCGGTGGTAGCTGCGGTCGAGCCGCGAGTTACTTAGGTTGTACGCGGAGAGGGCGTTGATGGCGGCCATGAGTCGCTCCTCGCGCACCTCATCGGGCGGAAGGGGGAGCGTGGGCTCGGAGGTTTTGCGACGCTTAGGGGTCTGGCCGGACGGTGCTGGCGCTGGCACAAGGTCTCGTGCGGCGCGTCGCAGCTCGATAAGGGCGTTATCGAACATGACGGTTTTAGAGTCACGAAGCAGCTTGGGGTCGAGCCCATGGAACACGGCGTAATCCTGCAGCCACACGCGCGCAAACCGGTCGATGCCGGGTTCGAAGGCGCGATAGACATCCCAAAAAGCCTTGATCTTGTTAAAACCATCGAGCGGATTATCTACGCCAATGCCGCAAATCAGCTCATAGAGATACAGAAAGGCAAAGGACGTAGACGTTTCCTCGACGGTTCCGCGACGCACTTGGGCACGCCAGGTAAAGTAGCCGCGCAACTGTCGATCGCTCATGGCATTGTAGGTGGGAAAGTACGACTTAAAGGTGCCGTTGTAGGGGCAGTCGTCCTCAAAGTCGGCCATCAGCAGGCCTTGGCGGTAGAAAAGCTCGGCTTCCGAAAGCCAGCGACCCGCGCCGCCCTCGGGGTCTTCTTGCCAACGCGATATCTCACGCATCTTGCGGTACTGGTCGGGGAGGAAGTTCTGCATCTGTCGGCCGGTCTTGAGAATCGGCTCGTCTGCGTAGACTTCATGTGAGAAACGGGCGGACTGATGGGTCCGGGCCTCGGCCATAATGCGCTCGATGAGCATCTTGATGTCCTGGTCGGCCACCGCTTCTCCTCTCCTAACGCAGCTTCGGTGACCTCATATCATAGCACAGCATCAAACAGGTGTTCGAGATACTGCTGCGTAGATAGATTTAGAACAGGAGGGCGTAGATGACGGCGATGACGACGGAGGGGAGCATGTTGGCCGTGCGGAAGGTCTGAGGACGGATGAGGTTGACGCCGACGCAGAAGATGAGCATGGAGCCTACGAGCGAAAGGCTGTCGAGGGCTGCCGTGGTCATGATGGGGGAGAGCGCGCCGGCAAACAACGTGATCGTCCCCTGGAACACGGCGACGGGCAGGGCGGAAAAGATGCAGCCGCGACCAAGCGAGGCCGTCATGGTGCAGACGATGATGCAGTCCAGTGCGCCCTTGAGGGCAAGCGTTGACCAGTCGCCGAGCAGGCCGTCCTGGATCGATCCCACAATGGCCATGGCGCCGATACACACGGTGAGTGAAGTCGAGACAAAAGCGTTGGTGAACTCGTTATCGCCCTCGCTGCCGGTTTTGCGCTTGAGCCATTCGCCAAGGTTCTCAATGGCGGCCTCCAAGTTGATGGCCTCGCCGATGAGCGAGCCGAGGGCGAACGAGACAATGAGCATGGTGGTACCAGTGGTCGCCAGCGCCTTCCCATCGATAAGGAGCATCTTTTGCATGGTGCCGCCAAGGCCGATAAACAGGACGCACAGCCCCGACGCTTTCATGAGCGTGTCTTGGATACGCGGTGTGATAAAGCGACCGCCCGCTAATCCCAAAAGACCGCCCGCAATCAAAAGCACAACGTTGATGATTGTTCCCAAGCCCGGCATGAGCCCTCCCGTATTGATGCCAACGTGGCAATCGTAGCAGAGTGGAATGCGAGGTACATCGCGACTCATCTAATACGTTATATAAGTGGTATTAGCAACGACGCGCAGCATTTAAGCCTCAGGTGGTTGTCGGGACATAGGGATAGTATTCAAAGCGCAGTGTCATAAGCCGCTGTGGGGATTCAATAGCCGCGGCGATGATATTGGCATCGCGGGCACGATCAAACCCTTCGAGTTCGATCCGATACGAGACATCTTGCATAATGTCCAGACGTCGCCAGGCTAGAAGTGTGTCGCCATCGAATTCCAAGGTCTTGCCTCCGTCTGGGGCAACGGCGTATAGGCGCAGTTTAGCGGTGGTTGCGGGGTCGACAACCGTGACCTTTTTAATTTCGTTTCGAGTATTCTTGGCGCCCAACAAGGTGAGCAGTGTTGGGGCCACGACCTCGCCCGATGGCAAAAAGACGACTTCGATGGATTCGGGAAATGCGATGATGGCCGACTTGCGGACGGGCTGATTGGCGGCGGCAACTTCGATGTTCGCAGCGTCGATGACCTCCGTGTGGTCGAGCGCGGCAAGCACGCAGCAGTTACCTTCATCGATCTCTTGAGGATCAACAAGCCCCAGGCTGTCCGCGAGCTCGGGATCGTTTGGATCGGTAGCGGGCTCATTCGGTGCTTCGAAAGAAGCTGGGACGCTGTTTGTCGGCGACGGCGTGTCACCCGCACCCGCTTCTTTGTCCGCGCTCTCTTCTTGTATGGTTGCGTTGATGGGTTCGTCGTTTGAGGGGAGCGTCTTGGCGTCAAGCGCGGAGGGGAGAATTCCGATGGCTCCGGATCCGTTCCACTCCATTTCGAGAAGCGCCGGGTCGGCAAGAATGCGTTGTCTGCCTAGCGTGTGGGTATCGATCTCAATGGGGCCTGCCTCTGTCCCGCGCGTAAGGCTGAGCGATCCGGCTGGCTTCTCGAAATGAGCGTCTGTGTCTTTGGTACTGACGGCGTAGAACAGCAGGGACGCTTCTCCCGCCGCGATGGTATCGGTGCCGGCTTTGGTCAGCCGCAACGATGCCGTGAATGAGAGGGTGGGCTGCGTGTCGTCTGCATTCGCGGCGGCGCAGCCCAGACATATACTGCCTCCTTTCTCGAAAAACGCACCGTCGAAGGCGACCTTCGCTCCGTTCGCCGAGTCATCGACCGAAGCGATGTCGATGCGCAGCTCTAAATTGCATGGATCGCCATCTGCATCGAGCACAACCGAGCGCCACGTGCAGACGGCGCACCCCGCCTGGGAGCCGTTTACCTTGTTCGAACGATTGATATCCACGACTATCGAGCCGTCCGTATTACGACGAAGGCATCCCGAGGTTGAGATTGCGGCCTGTGCAATCGAAAAACGCTTACACGCAATGGCGCTCGACGGATTTGGTGCGGAGCTTAGGGCTGCTGGTAAGGAGTCTGCCATGACGGGAGTCGCCCAAGCGGCGACAGGCGTTCCGGTTGCGAGCGCGCCGCAGAGTGCAACGACGGGCAAAAGGTTCTTCGATGCCATGGGGTCTCCTTAGCTAATTTAGTGCGGCCTGTCCGTGTTTTGTTTCTGGCTGCGTTTGATGTGCAGACCGAGGCCGGCGGTCCCCGCGCCTGCTGCTGTGGCACCTACTGCCAAGAGCCATCGTCTGTCGCCTGTCTGCGCCAACGGTTCCTCGCGGTCGCCGCGGTCGAGCTCCGAGAGGTCGACCGTCACTTGCGTGGCGGCCTGCGCCTGTTCTTGCTGGGCAAAGGCCATGGCTGGCCCAAACGCTAGGATGCTGACGGCGGCGGCCAGGGCGACAGCCTTATGCCGTGTGCGCACCGGGCTCGACCGTCCAGGTGATCGTTGCAACCTGATCGCCTTCGCCGGTTACGCGGAAGATGTCGCGCGTGACGCGGGCGACGTTTCCGCTTGTCTTGAGCTTAATTTTGTCCGCGCCGCCGGCAATGCCCTGGTAACCCATGTCGAAGGCTGCATTCTTGGAAAGATCGAGGCCCGTCCCCTGCATTGCGGCGCTGGCGTTCTGGAGTGCGCCGTCGGGGCCGACCTTAAAGTCGATGGAGTTCTGCGCGGTTCCGGCCTTGGCGTCGGCGGCAATGGTCCAGGTGTTCATGGCGTCGATCTTCATGTTGGTGACATGGATGCCGTAGGCCGAATGATTGTCGATGGTGGTCGCGTCTTCTGAGGGGCCCTGAAGCGTGCCGTCAGCCTTGGCGACGAAGGGAATAACCGTCGGAACTTTGAACTCAACGTTGTCGATCTCGGTCCTGACCATTACTTTCGTGGTTCCAACGCGCCCGGCTGCCATAGCTGGCGTCGGGGCGGCGCCCATTGCGAGCGCGAGCGCGAGCCCTGCGCCCACGACGAGCGCTCTGGCTCCGTTCATGTTCCTGGTGATGTCCATGGTCGTTCCTTTCTATTCGCCGCGGGCCGTCCCCGCGATGATTGGACGAATGCTGGTGAATTGCGTGCGGTGCCGCGTCGGCCGGAAAAGCTAGTTATTGGCTTGCTCAACCCGTACCTTGACACGTGTCGGATTGCCGTGGCTGTCGAGGGTCTTGGCGTCGAGTGCCTGGATCTCGATGTATGCTTCGCCTTCTTTGATGTCGCCGGCGGGGCACGTCTCGATTGTCTTGCCGGTCTCGACCACACCGGATTCGTACATGGTCTCGTCGTTTTGGATGACGCGGAATCGCTGGGGAAATTTATTGTCTTGGACGTTTTGCACGTTGACGCGCAGTTTGCCGTCCTCCTGCAGCTGAGCGACCGGCGCGACCGAAATCGTCATTATGTTGTCGCGGACGATGGCGTCGAGCTCATCTTGGATTTCCTGACGCGTTTTGCCCTCCGCCGTCGTGACTGAGGCGCCCGCTTCGGGCACGGGCTGTGACTGCCAAGCGTATAGTCCTACGGCGACAAGGGCGCAGACGATGGCCAGGCAGGCAACGATGAGCTTCTTGCGACGACCCAGGCCTGCAAAGCAGGGCGGCTTCTTTGCGCTCATGCGGCATCCTTGGCGGTATAGATGCGCGCGAAGGTGGACGGGTCCGCTCCAAAGAGCATGTGAAGCATCAGGCGGCGCGAGTAGACAAGCTCGTCGAAGTCGGGAGGGAGCTCGATGTCGTGGAAATGCGCGATATGGTGGGCGAGCGCCGAGAACGACTCGGGGTCGCAGATCACATCGGTGGTAACGTGGTAGACCGTCGTATCGGGGAATGCCTCTTCGTCGAAAGGCAGGAGATGGGGATCGTCGTCGACTTCGATGGCGATGCCGTACTGGGGCCAGTAATATGCCATGGGAACCTCCCTGCTTCTTGGGCCAAAACTTCTATCGGTTTTGGCTGTCGACGCCGACCCTATCAGTCACAACTTGACCAATTGCTGACCAAATGCTTGACGGATTGGTGTCTCCGCAGGTAAAAGGCAGCAAAAATTACTTCAACTTTTTTCGAGCGACAATCGAGCGATCGGCGATGGCGGGGCCATATGTGTCAAAAGCATCGTCTGCCGAGGAAACCTTGCCGTTCGCCGAATTGCACGAACGTAAAAAACGCCAATTATGGAGACGGTCTCGAACACGTCGACGAAACGATGCGGTAACATTTCCCTGCAAACACTGTAGTTAGCTAAAGGGGGAGTTCGCGTGTCTGCAACCATCAAACCCTTCACCGACGAGTTCGAAGAGTATGGTCGCGATGAGTCTCGCACATCGGGCGAGGCCTCGAGCATCTCGTTTCCGACAACGGAAGACGAGGTCCGCGCCATTTTGAAAAAGCTCCATGCCGAGCGTGTCCCGGTAACGGTTCAGGGCGCCCGGACCGGTCTTGCCGCCGGCGCCGTGCCTCATGGCGGTCACATTCTCAATACTTCCCGCATGAATCGCTACTTGGGCCTTCGTCGCGATGGACAAGGCCGCTTTCTGCTGCGCGTGGAGCCGGGCGTTGTGCTTTCGGAACTGCGCAAGCAGCTGGGCAAGAAGGTACTGCCGACCGCTGGCTGGGACCAGGCATCGCTTAAGGCCTACGATGAGTTCCAAGAGGCTCGCGAGCAGTTCTTTCCCACCGATCCCACCGAGGCATCTGCCTGTCTGGGCGGCATGGCGGCATGCAACGCCTCCGGCGCCCGCAGCTACGCTTACGGCCCCATGCGCCCGCATATCACGGGGCTCCACGTCGCGCTGGCTGATGGCGATTTGCTTGAGCTTCAGCGCGGCGAGGCTTTTGCCCAGGGCCGTCACCTGTCGCTCGTGACGGCAGAGGGCCACACGCTCGAGCTCGATCTTCCTGGCTACACTATGCCCAAGACCAAAAATGCTTCGGGCTATTTTGTTGCGGACGATATGGACGCCATCGACCTCTTTATCGGCGCTTGTGGCACGCTCGGCGTTATCACTGAGCTCGAGATTGCCCTGCAAGCGGCACCTGCGGTCGTTTGGGGTGTGAGCTGCTTTTTCGATAGCGAAGACAAGGCCGTGTCCTTTACTGATTCCGTGCGCCCTGTCCTGTCCCATGCGGCTGCCATCGAGTATTTCGATGCTGGCGCCCTGGATATTCTACGTTGCCAGCGCGAGCAGTCGACGGCGTTTGCCTCGCTGCCGGCGCTCGACAAAGAGGCCAAGGTCTGTGTCTACGTGGAGCTCGACTGCGATGACGAGGCCCAGGCGACCGAGGAGCTGTACCACCTGGGATGGGTGCTGGAGCTTGCAGGCGGCCGCGACGATGCGACCTGGGTCGCGCGCACCGAGGTCGATCGCGAGTGTCAGCGGTTCTTCCGCCACGCGGTGCCCGAGAGCGTCAACATGCTTATCGACGAGCGTCGCCGCACGGATCCCACCATCACCAAGTTGGGTTCGGACATGTCGGTGCCCAACGCACACTTGGCCGATGTCATCGCCCTCTATCGCCGCACACTGGCCGAAAGCGGGCTTGAGTCTGCTGCCTGGGGACACATCGGTAACAACCATCTGCATGTGAACATCCTGCCGCGCGATGCGCAAGACTACCGTCGCGGTGGAGAACTCTTTGCCCAGTGGGCTTCCGAGGTCACGGCCATGGGCGGTGCCGTTTCTGCCGAGCACGGCGTCGGCAAGATCAAGGCGGGCTTCTTGGAGACGATGTACGGTCACGAGGCCATGGTCGAGTCGGCGCGGCTCAAGCTCCAGCTCGATCCTGCCGGGCAGCTGGGTCGCGGCAACCTGTTTGCGGAGAAGCTCTTGGATGAACTCGTCCAGAAAGGGGGCGCGTGAAGATGAGTGATTTCCATATGGTGGTGTGCGTCAAGGCGGTGCCCGGAAGCACCGAGGTCAAGATGGATCCCAAAACCAATACTATCGTGCGTGATGGCAAGCAGGCGGTCATTAACCCGTTCGATGCAAGCGCTCTGGAATGCGCGCTGGCGCTGAAGGACGACTTTATCGGCTTTGGCATGGACGTGCGTGTGACGGTGGTGTCGATGGGCATCCCCGCGACCGAATCGCTGCTGCGCGACTGCATAGCCCGCGGTGGCGACGACGCGCTGCTGCTGACCGACCGAGCCTTTGCGGGTGCCGATACCCTAGCCACCACCTATGCCCTCAAATGCGGTATCGAGGCGCTCGATGAGGACTTTGACCTGCTCATCTGCGGCAAGATGGCAGTGGACGGCGATACGGCCCAAATCGGCCCCGAGCTTGCCGGCGCCTTTGAGATCCCCTGCGTGACCGACGTGAGCTGTGTGCAGAGCGCGGGCTTTACGACGTGTGGTTCGCTGGCGCTCGTCCACGGCTGCGATGCCGGCGAGGAGACGGTGTACCTGGAGATGCCGTGTGCGATGACGACTGCCAAGGAGATTGGCCAGCTGCGCATGCCGAGTATTGCCGGTATTCGCGCGGCCGAGGATGCAGACGTGCGCGTGGTTAGCGCTGCTGACGTAAACGCCGATCCCTCGCGTTGCGGCCTTGCCGGGTCGCCGACGCAGGTCGTGCGCTCGTTTGTGCCCGACCGTGACCAAACGTGCGAGGTCGTTGAAGGCACGGTGCCCGAGCAGGCGGCAAAGCTCGCCAAGATTATCGAGGGGATGGCATAGATGAGCGGATTGAATATCGATAGCGAAGCCTGCATCGGCTGTGGTCGCTGCGTTCGCGCCTGCGCCTCGGGCGGCATTGTGGTGGAGGGCGAGCGCCCCAATCGCTGTGCCCGCGTAACCGACGGCTGTATCCTGTGCGGCGGGTGCGTCGACGCCTGCCCCGTCAACGCCATCTCGATTGAGCGCGACGAGGCCGCCGGCGCGGCAGACCTTGACGCATGTCGAGACATTTGGGTCTTCGTGCAGACTGACGAGCACGACGCCGTGGCTCCTGTGGCCTACGAGCTCATGGGCAAGGGGCGCGAGCTTGCCGATGCCCGCGGCTGCCGTCTGGTGGCACTGGTCGGCATGAGCCCCGAGGGCTCGCTCGGGGACCTTGAACACCTGGTTTGTGCCGGCGCGGACGAGGTCCTAGCCTGTCGCGACGAGCGTCTGCGCCAGAACGATGCGGAGGTTTACGTTCGGCTGATCTGCGATTTGGTGGCAGAGCGCAAGCCCGAGGCCATTCTGTACGGTGCGACCGCCTTTGGCCGCGAACTGGCACCCGGCGTTGCCGTGCGTTTGCAGACGGGCCTTACGGCTGACTGCACCGTACTTTCGATGGATACGGAGACGGGGCTGCTGCAACAGACGCGTCCGGCGTTTGGCGGCAACCTGATGGCCACCATCGTCTGCCCCAATCATCGTCCCCAGATGGCAACGGTGCGTCCCGGCATCTTTAAGGCGCCCGACTTTGACTACGGCCGCTCCGGCACGATCACCCAGATATCACTTGCGGATGATGCTAAGGCTCGTATCGAGATCTCGATTCCCGCCGAGGAGTGGGGACAGCAGGCTTCGATCGCCGATGCCGAGCGCCTGGTCGTGGTGGGTCGCGGCATTGGTTCCAAGAAAAACCTGCCGCTGATGCGAAGGCTCGCCGAGGCTCTGGGAGCCGAGCTTGGCTGCACGCGACCTGTCGTGGAGGCCGGCTGGTTGGAGTATCGCCATCAGATTGGCCAGACGGGCGTATCGGTTTCGCCCAAGCTTCTCGTGAGTATCGGTGTTTCGGGCGCCATCCAGCATCTTGCCGGCATCGGTGGGGCGGAGTGCATTATCGCCATCAACGAGGACCCAGATGCCCCCATCTTTGGTGCTGCCCAGTACAAGGTTGTCGGTGATGCCGTCGAGGTTGTCGAGGAGCTGCTGGCCCAGCTTGAGTGCTAGGCGCGCGCCAGCCAGTCGCGCATCTCGTCCTTTAGGCGTTCCCAGGTCGCTTGCGTGGCGGGATCGGTAAAGGGGCGCGTAATGCCAAAGGGCGCGTCGAGCAGGCGGTAGATATCGCCCTGCTCGCGCGCCAGCGCGCGGCTCGCTGGATAGACGAGCTCAAACATAAAGCAGATGAGTCCCACTAGGTAGTCTGCCGGCTCGTTGCGCTCGTCGCGCGCAACGCAGCGGTGCTCGTCAAAGGCAGCAAGCGTCGGCGACGAGAAACGGCTGCCGAGAAACGTCTTATCGTCCACCTTGAGGATGGTGTCGACGGTGCTGTCGGCGATGGTGCGCATAATGTCGATCTTGTCACCATCGCGCACGATATCGCAGAAGCTTCGCGTGCGCTCGTCGAGCTGCGCGGGCAGACGGAAATCGCTGTGATAGGCAATGCTCGCTCGGATGAGCTCATCTTCTGCCGGGTCATCGATAAAGTCGCGGATGCTCGTTGCGGCGGGTGCATCGGCGGGATTCTCGCCAAAGAGGACCTCGATGCCCAGCGCCGCATGGCTCATGCTCTCGGCGTCCTTAAAGGTGTCCCAGCGCCGCAGCTGCTCAAAGCGGCCCATATCGTGTAGCAGGCCGCAAAGCCAGGCCAGGTCAATATCCTCTGTCGACCAGCCCTGCTCGCGCGCTACGGCATCGCATGCCTCGGCCACGTGGTACGTATGCTCGATTTTGAGCGCGATGCGTGGGTTGGTGGCGTCGTAGGCATCGGTATAGCGTTTGAAGGCCGCGGTCGCCCGGCCCCGATCGACAGCTGTCATAATGACTTCCTAAAAAGTTGTGTCTTTCGATCCGGTGGCAATTGTAGGCGAACTTTATTGCCACCGGTTGATATTTCTGCTGCGTTGCGAGGCGCGCTGCAGACGACTTACCAGAATGGGAGTGGCATGGTCCTTAGGATCGTTAAAACCGTCTGGCCGGTGATGCTTACCTATGTTGCGATAGGTGCGCCGTGCGGCACTGGTTGCTAACGATTTGATAAGCCCTGGCGCTTTTGACGCCGGCTTGTGGCGGGGCTTGATTCCTTGGATTGCGGCTGCCGGCGTCGTGGCGGTGGCAATGAAGACAAAGTCGATGTTGTGGTGCTGCGTCTCGGGCATCGTGCTCTATATCGTCTTGAGCCTTATATAGGGGTGGCGCCTCGGGCGCCGAATCTCGTTCCATCCTAACTTGTCGAATTTCTCACCGAGGTGGTCTGCTTCTTCTGGTACCATGTTCAGACTTTACTGTAGCAAAGTATGACGTGGTCTTTTGTGTCCCGTCAACGGAAATGGGGGTTTCATGGCACAGGAAGCTACCGCCAACGAGCAAAAGAAATTCAAGGTCCCGCGTATCCCGGGCGACATCATGATCTACCCGATGATCGTCGGCCTTTTGCTCAACACCTTCTGCCCGCAGGTTTTTGAGATCGGCGGCTTCTTTACGGCTGCCTGCCGCGGTGGGTCCAATACCATCGTCGCCGCGATCCTGCTGTTTGTGGGCGCCGGCATCAGCTTTAAGTCCACGCCGGGCGCCATCAAGACCGGCATCGTTGTGCTGATTCCCAAGCTGGTCGTCGCAGCGGCTCTCGGCCTAGGCGTGGCATATTTCTTTAACGACAACTTCCTGGGTCTGAGCTCCGTGTCTATCATCGGCGGCATTACGTTTTGCAACATGGCGCTCTATACGGGCATCATGGGCGAGTTCGGCGATGAGTCCGAGCAGGGCGCTGTCGGTATCCTGTTCTTTACGGCCGGCCCCGCCGTTACGATGATCATCCTCGGTGTCTCGGGTCTCGCCAACATCCCCGTCGGCACTATCATCGGATCCATCCTGCCGCTTGTTATCGGCATGGTCCTGGGCAACTTGTTCCCGTTTATCAAGAACCTGCTGGTCCCCGGCGCCAATCCCGCGATCGCTGTCATCGGTTTTCAGCTCGGTGCGTCCATGAGCCTTTCGAGCTTCATCACCGGCGGCATTTCGGGCATCCTGCTGGGCCTCATCACGCTCTTTATCGTCGGTCCCATTACCTTTGCCTTCGAGCGCCTGTGTGGCGGCAACGGCAAGGCGGCCGTTGCCTGCTCCACCATTGCCGGCACGGCCATGACCACGCCGGTCGCCCTCGCCGAGGTCGCTCCGCGCTATGCCGAGCTTGCGCCCACCGCCTATGCGCAGATCGCCACCGCCGTCATCATCACGGCAATCATGGCCCCGATTCTGACTGGCTGGGTCGATAAGAAGTTCTGCCACGGCAAAGAGGATCTGTCGGTCGAAGGCGTCGAGGCTATTGAGGAGGCCGTCGCGACCGACATCGACGGCGAGTAACGGCCGTTACCGATAATTGATTCCGGCGTGCAATTCGCGCCGTCAGAGCGCCCGAACGAGAGCTGTCTTGCAGCAACGTTCGGGCGCTCTGCTATTATTCCCTTTACCCCTGCGGAGTAAGGGGCGTATATTGCCCAGACACGAATCGGGCGATTCTGACCACTTGGATATTGAAGGGAGGGCGTCTAGTGGTTAAGGCACTCAAGATCGAGATATTCCTGCTGTGCATGATTATTCTTATCGGGCTTGCCGTACGAAGCCGTCGCTCCCTGTTCTCGAGCACCCAGCAGCTTTTGTTTAGCATGCTGGGCTACACGTCTGCTGCTTACATTTTCTTCGATATGATCTGGACGCACTCGGACGGCGTAAGCACTCCTGTAGGCATCACGGCCAACTGGATTTCCAACGCGGTCTCGTTTTCGCTGTTCGCCATCGCGTGCCTCATTTGGTTTTTCTATTCCGAGACGATGCAGGGCTCACGGCTCCTGACCACGCCCTATAGGGTGGTACTTTTAACGTTGCCAACCGCATTGGTGGTCGTGCTGGCATTTACCAGCTACTGGACGCACGCTATGTTCTATATCGATGCACAGGGCGTATATCGTCGCGGCTTTGCTTATATGATCCAGCCCATCGTGAGCTACTGCTACGTTATATATACGTCCTTGCATGCCTTTATTCAGGCTCAAAAAGTCGAAAGCCTGCAAAAGAAGGCCATTTATCACACCCTAGCTTTTTTTGCGATTCCCGCTCTGGTGGGCGGTACCTTCCAGGTTTTGTTTTCGGTACCGGGCCTTTGCGTCGGTATAACGCTGAGCATCCAGCTGCTCTATATCATCTGCCAGGAGCAGCTGATCTCGACCGACCCGTTGACTGGCCTTAACAATCGCAACCGTTTTGAGACCTATATGCTGTCGCTGTTCTCGGGTACTGACCAGGGCGATGGTATGTATCTGCTTATGATGGACGCTGACGGCTTTAAGCAGATTAACGACCGGCATGGACATGTTGAGGGCGATCATGCCCTCCAGGTCATATCTGCTACGCTCAAAGAGGTCTGCTCGGCGTCTGGTGGCTTTATCGCGCGTTATGGCGGCGATGAGTTCGTGGTGCTCCAGAAGGCAGCAGCGGAACAGGACATCATAGACCTGTGTCCGGCGATTAACGACGAGCTCGCTCGTGCCGAGGTGCCGTATCTGTTGCGGATGTCCATCGGCTATGCGCGGGTCGGTGATGGTGTCGATACCTGGCAAGACTTACTTCGCGCTGCCGATGCGGAGCTCTACCGCGTCAAGGCCGAGAAAAAGAAAGCCGGCATCCAGATACGCTAGAAAAAAGGGGCGCACGCTTGCGTGCGTGTCGGCCCTCAGCTCACCGATGTACTCCATTAAACTAAAGTATGTGAATCCCCTCTGCTAAATAAGGGCAGTTCACTATGCTTTTTTGGGTTTGTTGACGATGATGATGCCGCCGCAGACCAACAGTAGGGCAACGATGACGGTAACGGGGCTCGTGCCGGCGCCCTCGCCGAGCAGCAGCGCGCTCAGCAGCACACCAAAGACGGGGTTCATAAAACCAAAGACCGAGACGCGACTGACGGGGTTGACGGCAAGTAGGCGCGACCACAGCGAGTAGGCGACCGCGGAGATAAGCGCCATGTAGATGATGAGCGCGATGGCGGGGGCAATCGCCGTGGGGGAGAGCGCGCCACCCATCAAAAAGCCGATGGCGGTGAGGACCAGGCCGCCGACCAAGAACTGCCACCCGGCAAGCAAGACGCCGTCGTGCTCGCGCGAGAAGATACCAATCAAGCAGGTCGAAAGGGCACCCGCGACGGTGGAGGCCAGGATAAAGCCCTCGCCGTCGAGCGTAAAGCCAAAGGTGCCGTCCGCGCCCGAAAGGTTGACGAGCGCGACACCGGCAAAGCCCAGTACGCAGCCGAGCACCTTGGCCGTATTGAGCTTTTCGGTGCGAAACGCCAGGGCGGCAAAGAGGATAGCCAAGAAGTTGGCACTGGCCTCGATGATGGAGCTCGACATAGCACTGGCACGCGAGAGTCCCAGGTAGAAAAAGAAGTACTGGCCGATGGTCTGGAAGAGCGACAAGATGCAGATGGGCTTGATATCGCGCGCTTGCGGAACGAGCGGACGGCGCTGGGCCACGCTCATGCCAACAATGACCAGCATGCCGGCAAGGGCGAAGCGCAGGCCCGCGAAGAGCAGCTGCGAGGCGCTGTCGTGCGCGGGAATGCCAAAGAGGCCGTAGCCGATCTTGATGCAGGGAAAGGCGGAGCCCCAGAGCGCGCAGCAAACGAGGCAGCCCAGGATGAGTCCGGGCAGGGTGGCGAGATACGGCTTGCGGCTTTCCATGATGTCCTTCCTACATGCGCGAAGCAAAAAAGAACCCGCCACCGGATGTGTCGGTGGCGGGTGTTGTTACCCGAAGGGATTGTACCCGATGGGAAAGGTTTAGGCGAAGTAGGCTACGCCGCTCTCAAAGATCGGCATGAACTTATCGCCGGGGACATGCTCGGGCACGTTGCGGTACAGGTTGTCGCCGCGACGCTCGGCATGACCCATCTTGCCCAGGACGCGGCCGTCGGGGCTCGTGATGCCCTCGATGGCGAGTGCGGAGCCGTTGGGGTTGACGGATAGGTCCATGCTGGGCTTGCCGTCCTCACCCACGTACTGCGTGGCGACCTGGCCGTTGGCGATCAGCTGGGCGAGCACCTCGTCGTTGGCGACAAAGCGGCCCTCGCCGTGGCTGATGGCGACGGTGTAGGGGTCGTCGAGGCTGCACTGCGACAGCCACGGGGACAGGTTGGACGAGATGCGGGTGCGCACCAGGCGGCTCTGATGGCGACCGATGGTGTTGAACGTCAGCGTGGGCGCATCGGGCGTGGCGTCGACGATGTCACCGTAGGGTACCAGGCCGAGCTTGACCAGAGCCTGGAAGCCGTTGCAGATGCCCAACATCAGGCCGTCGCGGGCCTTGAGCAGGTCGCGGACTGCCTCGGTGACCTCGGGAGCGCGGAAGAACGCCGTGATGAACTTGGCGGAGCCGTCGGGCTCGTCACCGCCCGAGAAGCCGCCAGGGATCATGACGATCTGGCTTGCACGGATGCGGCGGGCAAGCTCGTGGGTGCTCTCGGCGACGGCCTCGGGCGTGAGGTTGTTGATCACGAAGGTGTCGGCCTCGGCACCGGCGGCACGGAAGGCGCGGGCGCTGTCGTACTCGCAGTTGTTGCCGGGGAACACGGGGATGATCACGCGCGGGCGGGCGATCTTGGCGCCGCCGTACGCGTGGATATCCTTGGCGCGGAAGTCGATGGCCTCGACCTCGGGGGTCTCGCCGGCGCTGCGGTAGGCGAAGACGCCCTCGATGCCGCTCTCCCAGGCCTCCTGGAGCTCGGCGAGCTCGATGACCTCGGAGCCGGTGTCAATGACATAGCCCTCGACGGTGGTACCCAGGGGCTCGACGACAACGCCGTCGGCGACCTCGGGCAGCTCGGCATCCTCGGCGAGCTCGACGATAAAGCTGCCGTAAAGCGGGGTGAAGAGGCTCTCCACGTCTACGTCCTCGGCAAGCTCGATGCCGATCTGGTTGCCGACGCACATCTTAAAGAGGCTCTCGGCGCCGCAGCCGTAGCCGGGCGTGGAGACGGCCAGGGCGTCGCCGGTAGCAGTGAGCGCCTCGACGGCGTCAAACGCGGCGAGCAGCTGCTGAGCGTCGGGGCGGTAGTCCTCGCCATAGGTGGCGGGGGCGATACGGACAACGCGGTGCGTGAGGCCCTTGAACTCAGGGGAGACGGCGCGCGCCGCGCGGCCCACGGCCACGGCGAAGCTGATCAGAGTCGGCGGAACGTTGAGCTCGCCGGCCTCGTCCTCAAACGAGCCGCTCATGGAATCCTTGCCGCCGATGGCGCCGGCACCCAGGTCGACTTGGGCCATGAGGGCGCCCAGGACGGCTGCCGTGGGCTTGCCCCAGCGCTCGGCCTCGGTGCGCAGACGCTCGAAGTACTCCTGGAAGGAGAGGTAGGCGCGCTTGTGCTCAAAGCCGGCAGCCACGAGCTTGGCGATGGACTCGACCACGGACAGGTAGGCGCCCGCAAACTGGTCGGCTTCCATCAGGTAGGGGTTGAAGCCCCATGCCATAGCGCTTGCCGTGGTGGTCTCGCCGTCCACGGGGAACTTGGCGACCATGGCCGAGCTCGGGGTGAGCTGCGTCTTGCCGCCAAAGGGCATGAGCACGGTCGCGGCGCCGATGGTGGAGTCGAAGCGCTCGGAAAGGCCCTTGTTGGAGGCGACGTTAAGATCGGTGACAAGCGAGGTCATGCGCTCGGCAAGCGTGGTGCCGGCCCAGCTGGGCTGCCACACGCTGCGGGCGCACACGTGGGCGACCTGGTGCTTGGGCGCGCCGTTGGAGTTGAGGAACTCGCGGGAGAGGTCGACGATGGCGACACCGTTCCAGGCCATGCGCATACGCGGCTCGGCGGTAACCTCGGCGATAACGGTCGCCTCGAGGTTCTCCTCGGCGGCGTAGCCCATGAACTCCTCGACGTCACCATCGGCGACGGCGCAGGCCATACGCTCCTGGGACTCGGAGATAGCGAGCTCGGTGCCGTCCAGGCCGTCGTACTTCTTGGTCACGGTGTCTAGGTCGACATACAGGCCGTCGGCAAGCTCACCCACGGCGACCGAGACGCCGCCGGCGCCAAAGTCGTTGCAGCGCTTGATCAGGCGGCAGGCGTCGCCGCGGCGGAAGAGGCGCTGCAGCTTGCGCTCGACCGGGGCGTTGCCCTTCTGGACCTCGGCGCCCGAGGTCTCGATGGACTCGGTGTTCTGGGTCTTGGAGGAGCCGGTGGCACCGCCGATGCCGTCACGGCCGGTGCGGCCGCCCAGCAGGATGATCTTGTCGGTGGGGGCGGGGCACTCGCGACGCACGTGGTTTGCCGGGGTGGCGCCCACGACAGCGCCGACCTCCATGCGCTTGGCCACGTAGCCGGGGTGATAGAGCTCGTTGACCTGGCCGGTGGCAAGGCCGATCTGGTTGCCGTAGCTGGAGTAGCCGGCGGCAGCGGTGGTCACGAGCTTGCGTTGCGGCAGCTTGCCCTCGAGCGTCTCGGACACGGGGACGGTGGGGTCGCCGGCACCGGTGACACGCATGGCCTGGTACACATAGCTGCGGCCCGAGAGCGGGTCGCGGATGGCGCCGCCCACGCAGGTGGCGGCACCGCCGAAGGGCTCGATCTCGGTCGGGTGGTTGTGGGTCTCGTTCTTAAACAGGAACAGCCAGTCCTGGTCCTCGCCGTCGACATCGACCTTCACCTTGACGGTGCAGGCGTTGATCTCCTCGGACTCGTCGACATCGGTCATGACGCCGGTCTTCTTAAGGTACTTGGCGCCGATGGTGCCCATGTCCATGAGACAGACGGGCTTGGCGTCGCGACCGAGCTCGTGGCGCATCTCCATGTAGCGGTCGAAGGCCTGCTGCACCACGGCGTCGTCGATCGTCACGTCGTCCAGGACGGTGCCGAAGGTGGTGTGGCGGCAGTGATCGGACCAGTACGTGTCAATCACGCGGATCTCGGTGATGGTGGGGTCGCGGTCCTCATCGCGGAAGTACTGCTGGCAGAAGGCGATGTCCGCCTCGTCCATGGCAAGGCCACGCTCGGAGATAAAGGCGGCAAGGCCAGCCTCGTCGAGCTCGCGGAAGCCGTCGAGCACTTCGACGGGCTGGGGCTCGGGGGTCTCCATGTATAGCGTCTCGGGCAGGTCGAGCGAGGCGATGCGCGCCTCGACGGGGTTCACCACGTAGTGCTTGATGGCATCGATGGAGGCCTCGTCCAGAGCGCCCGAGATCATATAGACCTTGGCGGAGCGCACGGCGGGGCGCTCGCCCTGGCTGATGAGCTGCACACACTCGCTGGCGGAGTCGGCGCGCTGGTCAAACTGGCCAGGCAGGAATTCGACGGCAAAGACGGCGCCATCGCTTGCGGGGAGCTCGTCGTAGGTCACATCGACCTGGGGCTCGCTAAAGACGGTCGGCACGCAGGAGCGGAAAAGCTCCTCGTCGATGCCCTCGACGTCGTAGCGGTTGATGATCCTCAGGGCCTCGATGCCCTTGATGCCGAGAATCTCGGTCAGCTCGCCCTTGAGCTGCTGAGCCTCGACGTCGAACCCGGGTTTCTTCTCCACGTAGATACGAGAGACCATTGGTTCCTGCCTTCCTGATCGGTTGGGCGTACGGTACGGTATGCGGCAGCGGTCGGTTTGCGGGACAAGCCTCGCGGTCGCCTTGAGCCACATGTTTGTAAACGTCACTATGATACGACAGCTCGTGGCGCGTTGAGGACGGCGAGGGTGCTACAGTGATGCGCAATCAAGAGAAAGGCATCACATGGCATTCGTTTCACTCGCCATCATTGCACTCGTGGCCTTTGCAAGCCCCTTTATCGCCTCGGCGATTCCCGGAAAGCCCGTTCCCGAGACGGTCTTTTTGCTCGTGCTCGGCGCAGTGCTGGGCCCGCATATGCTCGGCCTCATCCATGTGGATGCCGAGGTCTCGCTCGTGTCCGAGCTCGGCCTGGCCTTTTTGTTCCTGCTCGCCGGGTTTGAAATCGACCCCAAGAACATCACCGGCGTCGAGGGACGCTACGGTATGGCGACGTGGGTCGTCACGTTTGGTATCGCCTGGCTTGCCGTGCGCTTTACCCCATGGTTCTCGGTCAGCCATTTCGACGGTATCGCTGTGACGCTGGCGCTCACTTCGACGGCGCTCGGCACGCTCGTGCCCATCATGCGCGAGCGCTCGCTCACCGGTACGCGCGTTGGCGACTCGATTCTCGCGTATGGCACTTGGGGCGAGCTCGGTCCCGTGCTCGCCATGTCGATGCTGCTGTCTGCCCGCACCGGCATCCAGACGCTCGTGATTCTTGGCCTGTTTGCTGTGGTCTGCGTGCTGCTGGCCGTGGTTCCAAGTCGTTCCAGGCGCGTCGGCAGCCGCTTCTTTGCGTTTGTCGAGGAACGCGCCGACACCACGTCTCAGACCTTCGTGCGCCTGACCGTGCTCATCCTGGTCACGCTCGTGGCGTTCTCTGCCATCTTTGACCTCGATATCGTGCTGGGTTCTTTTGCCGCCGGCTTTGTCTTGCGCTTTATCATCCCCGAGGGCAACCATACGCTCGAGACCAAGCTCGACGGTCTTGCCTACGGCTTTTTGATTCCGGTGTTCTTTACCGTATCGGGCGCAAAGATCGACCTGACGGCCGTGGCGTCGCGCCCGGGTCTGCTTGTGGGCTTTATCGCGGCGTTGCTGATTATTCGTGCCGTGCCCATTCTCATCTCTATGAGCATTTGTCCCGCGACGCGTGATGTGTCGGCGTATGGCCGCATCACCGTGGCCCTGTACTGCACCACGGCTCTGCCGATCATCGTTGCCGTGACGAGCGTTGCCGTCAACGCGGGCGCGCTGTCGCAAGATATTGCGTCGGTCATGGTTGCCGCCGGTGCCATCACGGTGTTCTTGATGCCGCTGCTCGCACAGCTCTTCTACCGCGTGGTCGATGCTGCGCCGGTCGCCGCCGTGGCAGAGGTTGCCGAGCATCCATCCGATGCGCTCGACATCCTGCGCGCCCATCACGACCTGGCGAGCCTGCTCGCGCGCGAGCATGAGCTTTTGACCTCGCATGGCCATGGGCGTTCGCTCGACGGCATACCTACCCTTGATTCCATTGCCGACCGCCTCTCGACCGAGGCGGCAAGCGGGCACATCGATGCCCGTATCGTGGACGCCGCTCATTTGCTGGCCGAGAAGACCTATGGCGACGAGATCGACCCGTCCAAGCTGACTCCGCGTGAGCGCCGCCGCCTGGAGCGCGCCAAGCTCGCCGTGCGCGAATACCGCCGCCGCATGCTAGAGCTTTACGCACGCGAAGAAGCCGAGGACGACGACGGCAAGTAGTCGATACTCTCTCGGGGAAGCCTCGTCCCGCTTTGAAGGCTCGGAACGGGATGCAATTTCCGCATCGGCCCTCGTCGGGAAACCATATCCCAGAATGGACGCTCAGAGCGGGATGCAGTTTCCGCGAGAGACTCGTTGCGGAAACGGCATCCCAGAATCGTCATCCAAAACGGGATGCAGTTTCCGCAAGCGGCTCTGGGGGGGCCGTGCCCCGTTCTGATCCGAAATACTGGGACATAGTTTCCCTTTCATAACAGAAGAAGGCGCGCTGCCTGCGGTTGATGCAGGCAGCCCGCCTCTTGCATAAAGCTCTGCTGAGGCTTGAAATTAGCTCGCTATGTAAATTAGGAAACATTAATTGCCAATACTTCAAATTCTGAAATTAGACAATGCATTTCTTGAGTCTTAATTGCAAATATCGGATATATTCGAAATAATGAAAGACGATTAAGCAATTTGATTTCAAAGGAGCGATGAAGCGATGGCGTACAAGACGCTCGAAAAACTCTTTTATGCAGATCCAAGCTCCGATCGTTATGCTTGCCATGACGAGCTGCTGCGCGAGCGCCTTACTGCCGACGGCACGGTGCGGACTGGAATTCACCTTGAGCATGGTGAACTGTTCGCTTGTGTTCCTTTGAACCTGTCTGTTGCTAGCGAGCGGATCCTCAGAAAAGAGCGAAAGATTTCCAACCTGTGGAACAGCTTGCCTTATGTGGCTTTGGGGGCCTCGATTCGTTCGCTGGTGCTTGAGGAGGTTGTTTTCAGCAACGAGATGGAGGGTGTGCACAGCACACGGCGCCAGATTGAAGCGGCGCTGGAGTCTGCGGAGGATGCTGCGGCCGAACTTTGCGGTGCCGCCGAAAAGGAGCACACTCCTTTTATTGAATTTGCTCGTCTCTACCTTCAGCTGGTGGATGGTTCAAGTCGTCCCGGTAAACCCGAGGATATCCGCGAGATTTTCGATGCCGTCACTAAGGGCGTGCTTGACCCGAAGGACCGTCCGGATGGCAAGATGTTCCGTTTGGGTCCCGTTGTGATTGAGAACAGTCGGGGCAAGATTCTCCATCAGGGTGTTTCCTCGGAGCCCGAAATTATTGACCTTCTTGGCAAGATGATAGAGTTGGGCAATCGCGAAGATGTCCCAAGTCTCTATGCAGCCTCAATCTGCCATTTTCTCTTTGAGTATATTCACCCCTTCTATGATGGTAACGGGAGAACGGGGAGATATCTTCTCGCGTTGAGCCTGAACGAGACGTTGTCGCAGCCCACGGTGTTGTCGCTCTCCAGGACGATTGCTGAGAATAAAACCGCATATTACAAGGCGTTTGACGTGGTGGAGAGGCCCCTTAACGGCAGCGAGGCTACTCCGTTTGTTGCAATGATTCTTGATTTGGTCGAGCAAGCGCAAGATGCCGTTCTGAGTGATTTGGCCGAAAAGCGCGTACAACTCGATGATCTTAAGCGGGCGATCGATGAGCTCGACGATACGTTTACCGAAAGGGCAAAAGATATTCTGTTTTATGCGGCACAGATGCATATCTTCGGTGCCTTTGGCGAATCTACGCTTGATGGTGTGTCGGGCTATCTCGATGTGACAAAACCGACAGCGAGTAGGTCATTGTCGAGCCTAATCGCTGCCGGATATTTAGAAAAGGTGTCCGCAAGGCCGCTCGTGTGCAAGATGACGGTGGCGGGACTTAATCTGCTCGGGCTAGAGTGAATATCGGTTATCAGACAAATGAACACTCCGAGCGCTTGCCCGCCATTCCTCCATGGTGTGAAATCGCTCTTATCCCATTGAGGCGCCTTTGAGGTCACCAATGGACTGTTGCGGCGAGCGGTGAAAGCTATGATTCAATTTCGTTTGACACGTACGCCAGGAGTTCATCGTCTAAGGCCTTCAGAGAGTTCTTGATTTCCCGCCTGCGCTCGCGAGCCTGTTCGATTTTTGCATCACATTCTCGTTTTGCCTTGAATTCGAACGGGCTGAAAAAGGAACGTCTGCTCTTAAGCTCTCGAAGTTCTTTCCCCAAACGGTCAAATTCATCTTCGAGCGCTTGTTTTTGCGACTTTTTAATAGGATTATCTAACCAATATTTGGCTTGGAGTTCTGCTTCTTTTTCAGCGCGCTCACGTTCCTTCTTCTTCTCGGGGTCGTATTCGTCACGCTTTGCCATGTCCTTTTCTAACTGTTCTCTCCGAAGCTGTTTTGCCTCATCGCCAAGGAAAAAGCCGTCGTTTGTTATTTGCCCGCTAGAGTACTGGCTGTAGTATCGGCGATTTGTTCGAACTTTGATACATAGCTCCTCGAGAGTGCACAATATGCCCCAGCATCTTAAGAGCATCTCGTCTGTGGCAGTGCCTTGTTTGGCGACTTTATTGTCAAAGAGGTCGATAGCTAAGCGAGTCGCTTCTATGCAACTATCGTACGCATTTATGCATAGATTAAGAGCTTCTTCTTCGTTGTCATAGTCGAAATCACCTGTCCCGTAGTAATCAAATACACGGACCTTGTTCCACCGTTCCGACCATGTGGAGCAGCCGTTGACCGCAGAGTTTAGGATCGTGATTGCAGCATTGTAATACATTGATGAAATGTTGCGCGCTGCAAGACCGGAAAGGTCTTCGGTAAAGGCGTCGAGGAGCTCTTCGATATTCTCGGGTATCTCGGCACTCTCCCCCTGCTCTTTGCTGAGCCTCTTTACGGCAGCCGTTTGTAATTCACACACGGCCTCTATATTTTTCCATTGGAGTTCACGCGACTGTAGGTGACGAATGAGCCCCGATTGAATTAACTCTAGATTCTTCGCATTCGGTAGATTTGCAAGTTTCTGGCAGAAATAGTCTATCTCAGAGTTTGTGATAGCTCGCAAATGCTCAATGAAACCTATCGCTATGTTTAGCGCGGCGTTTATCTCATCAAAATCTGATGGGGCTCGATTTAGCAGCTTTAGCATATTGATGCATGCTGCATTTGATTCCGACAAGCGATCGTTGTCAAACGTGAGCTGCCAGTCTATCGCTTTTGCCTTTATTGACCATGCCTCGGCGTTCTTAAGATCAATCTCGAGGGCCATGGAGGCATATTTCTCAGCATCAGCGTTGTTACCTGCTTTTTGAGCGGTTCTGGCCAAGGCGAGATATCGATTGACATCTTCAGTGCGGTCTGTTTTCACTGTGCCTTCAACTTGGACAACACCTTCGACCATCATTTTCTTTGCGGTTTCAAGCGTGTATTTCATACCGCAACTTTGACAGACGAAAAAGTCTCCATCCTTGATTATCTCTGTGCTACCGCAGAGTTCGCATTTTAGCGCTTTCATTTCGATTGCTCCATTTCATACCCTTTGCTGTTCATTTCCCGTATTAGTTTCTGCTTTATCTCAAAAACGTCATCCTTGTAAGGGAGATATAAGATGCCGTTTATATCGGACGGTTTTTCTATCGGCGGGTTGGCTTCTTTGAGAAGGATCGCGGTCCTAGACCTGCCGAATTTCATCAGTAACATCCCAAGCTCCAAAACTACGTTCTGGCGAGCTCTTGGCTGCGGTTGATCCTGTTCATTCTTTGGACAGCCTATATCGTCCGGGGTCATAAGTACTATCCCGAAATTAGCGCAAGGGATGTATTCCATTAGTTGTTCGATTACTGTTCGGCCCCCTATAGGCTGATTATCGGGGAAAATAGGCTCGAGATTTAACTCTTCGAGAAGACGTTGGAGTTGGTTTCGGGCGGTTTTATCGTGGCCGTAAACAACGAAAACTTCGTTGTTTGGTTCATCAATGATTTCATCTTCGATGGTTTTCCGGACCTGATCAGCGTTATTTCCTTGACAAAAGAAGCCGCCGCTGTCGTAGACATATACGGCTGTTCCACTCTCGAGCTTTATTCGATAGCCAATAGTTTTGTATCTCTGGGCCGTTTTTACCGGAATTTCTTTTGAAATAAGAAGCGAGATTAATTTATCCTTATCGATCATTAGCTGTCCTTGCTTTAACCAGTGCCGCTCTTTGCCTTATCAACGAAGTCATGCGCAATATTTTCGAGTTCGCACCTTCGATATCGTTTGATTCGATTGATTGCGATAGATCACGAAGTGCGCTCGATATTTCATCTTCAATTTGAGCGCTTGCTTCACAACTGGCGGGGTCGGCAAAGCTTGAAGTTTCCAAGAGGCTGGTCATTGATGCGCGCAACTCTGAAGGTGATTCATCTAGAAGCAGTCTTAGCTGAAGTTCAAGGTTCTGCATGGATTGCGATTTGCTTGAACTTGGTTTTCAACAGTAGATGCGTGAGATTCGGAAGCGCCTGTTGCGAAGAGCGTGGCTGTCGCAGCGCTTGCTAGCAGAAAACTGAGAATTGGAATTGCTGGAAGCGCCTCTGTTTTTAACGCGGACCCTAGCATGCCTAACAACAATTGGACTGTAAACGATACGCCAATAACAAGTATCTTTGAGATACCAAATATCTTAAGATTCTTTTGGGGTCCAAATAACAAGGTTGAAACCACCAGGGCGAGCATGACCAAAGAGAATGCGCTCTCAATCCAAAAAGTGGTTGAGGGTCCAAATAAAAGTATTGTCACGCTTTCGATAGCTATGAAGAGGGCTACGGGGATTGCTGCAATATATGCCTGTGTGTTCTTCATTACGACCTCGTGCTCCGCACTCGGGACAGAACTTCTCGGTTCCAGAGAAGCGATATCCACACTCGGAGCAGAACTTTGCAGCACTTTGCTGCGAATTGGTATCCGCAGGGATGGGCTGCGTCGCGGACGTGCCGGTCGCTTGTGAGAGTGCATCGGTCATAACTGACCCCATGGTTCCGCCGACACCGGCCATTACGCCCAGGCCAATTCCCATGTTTGCGTATTCGCCAGTCGCTTCGTTTTGGGCCATCTTTTCGGCAACATCGAAGCTGCGTTCCTGTTGATAGGTATAGCCCTCGATTTGCCGTTTTTCTGCGCGTGCTTTTGCGGAGATTACGGTGCGCTGCGCCGCAGTTTCTTGTTCGATAATGCTGACCTGTCGTTTTATCTGTGCTTCGCGTACGTCGGCATATTGCTTGAAATGGAGGTCCTTAAACTTCTCGTATACCGGATCACCTTCGGGTTTGACGATCGCGGTGACCAGCATTTGCGTTAATGAGAGGCCGTATGCGGCAAAGTCGGGAAGCAGCTTGTTCTTAAGCGAGTCGGATAACTCTTCAAGGTGTGCATCAAGTTCGAAAATGGAGAGTTTTTGTTCGGTAATTACTTGTGCAAGATGAGTTTTTATTCGAGTTTGCAGGAAAGCTTTGAAATAACTGATCAGCTTGTCCTGGGAGAGCAAAGCTTCGGTTCCAACAAGCTTGAGAAGGAGCCTGCGGGGCTCTTTTACAGCAAGAGCCATCTCTCCGGACGCCCCGAGCGAGAGCGGAAATCCATAAGTCGGTTCCATGAACTGAATCTTGGAATTGGTTCCCCAGCGGATGCCCATCTGCTCGATGAGGTTAACAAAGTAGACCTCTGAGTGAAACGGGCTGACACCACCGGTCGTTATCTTCGAAATGCCGTTCAGTAACGGTAGATTTTGAGTCTCAAGTTCATGCCTGCCTGGTCCAAATGAATCCAGAGCTTGTCCATTAAGGAAGAAAATTGCTTCTTGGGTCTCGTGAACAATGAGTTGCGAGCCCGTATTGAAGTCTTCTGAGGGGTGTTTCCAGATAAAAGTTTGGTTATTGCCCTCATATTTGATGACATCCGTGATGCTCATAGTCACCTTGTTTCCATGGTTAGTAATGTTGATTTGCTAAGATAGCCGTCGTTGCTACGACGGCAAAAGTGGTGCTGAGACCCAGGCGCAGGATGTCGCCGGGGTACAGCTGGGCGGGCGCTCCGGAGCTGATGTCGAGTTCGTTATTGTCGGCTGTTCGAATCAGATGCGTGCCGTTGGTCGAACCGAGGTCTTGTGCGTACCAAGCATTGTTCTCGGCGAAGATACGGAGATGCCTGGCGGAGACATCAAGCCCAACATCGGTGACAGCGCCGTCTTCGAGTGCGAGCGCTCCGATGATGGAGCCCATGGCAGAAGGCTCAATGACATAAGGGCCGCCGATGACGAGTTCGTTATCGATCCTGATAAGGCCGATCGCATGTTCGGTGCCCGTTTGTTTTAAATCGTATGGACAGAAAGAAATACTTGAGGGGGTAAACGACCTGGCATTCTCTGCGAATTCAAAGCGGTTTCTGATGTACGCGATAGCACGGGCCGGATTGCACCAACAGGCGGTTGAAACAACGAGCGCGATTGAGATAAGAGCCCTGTCTTCTTTGTCTGGCTGGCAGCTGACGAGGCGCGAGGCGGCGTTCCGGTAAAGGAGCCCATTACGCCCACAGGCACTGAGCGCTTGAGCCATCGCGTCAGTCGCTGCCGCAATCATGGTATAGATGTCGGCGTTCGAATACCCTTTTTTCTGCAGCTTGTGCAGGATTTGATTCGATGCGCAGGACCAGTCGGCAAAGTAGCGATCTTCTAGGGAGCTCGGCTGCGAGTGCACAATCGTGCGCGAAAGCCAGCTGGTATCCTGTGCCATTTGGGCGGTAGGCTGTCCATTTGTTAACGGCAGATCGGATAGTAACAGCTCAGCAAGTGCGCGATGGCTCAGGGTAAATGAAGTCTTGAACAGGGAGAACATGACCTCGAGCGGTGTTTGCCGTCTTGGCATGATATCCTCCCTTCCTTGACCTTATTCGCTAAATAAAGGATAAGGGTGCCACTAGCCGATTTTACTGTGCAACAAATTGCATGTCGACGAGCGGTCGTGCTGCCTGATACGCTTGCTCCAGCATGAGAGCTGGTTATCTTAGGGGTGCTATACGGTCTCGTTTTGATTAGGATGGCATGACTCAACCGCCCTTCGGGAAACTGTGTCCCGGAATGGATAACCAGATTGGGATGCAGCTTCCGCAGTCCCGACCCGTTGCGGAAACGGTGTCCCAGAATTGGCGTTCGAAACGGGACGCAGTTTCCCTTACAAACAGAACAAGGCGCGCTGCCTGCGGTTGATGCAGGCAGCGCGCCTTTTGCGTTGAGCTCCGTTGAGGTCCGAAACCGTGGCTTGCGACCTTTAGGAGCGGGCGGCTCCGTCGACGGGGAGCACGGCGCCAGTGACGTAGGAGGACATGTCGCTCGCCAGGAAAACAAAGGCGTTGGCGACATCCTCGGGCTCGCCCATGCGACCCAGCGGAATGGTGGCGATGATGGGCTTGATGACCTCTTCGGGCAGGTTGGCGACCATATCGGTCTTGGTCACGCCGGGTGCGACGGCATTGACGCGAATGCCCATGGGGGCGAGCTCGCGCGAGAGCGACTGGACCATACCGTTGACGGCAAACTTGGACGTGGGGTAGCCGACGCCGGAGGGCTGGCCGTACTTGGCGACCATCGAGCTTGTGGTGGTGATGGTGCCGCCGTGGCCGGCCTCGGTCATGATCTTGGCGGCAGCCTGGTGGCCGTTAAAGACGGCGACGACGTTGAGGTCCATAACTTTGGCGAACTCCTCGGCCGTGTAGTCCAAGAGGGGTGAACGCTGGGAGATACCGGCATTGTTGACGACCGTGTCCAAGCCGCCCATGTCGGCTGCAGCCTGCGTAAAGGCCTCGGTCACGGCCTCGAGTGAGGTGAGGTCGCAGGAACGGCCCCAGACCTTGGCGTCGGGATAGGCGGCTGTCAGCTTCTCAACGGCCGCGTCGGCAGTCTCCTGGCGCGAGCCAAAGACGGTGACGGCAGCGCCTTCCTCGATAAAACGGCAGACGATCGCATAGCCGATACCGCGCGTGCCTCCGGTGATGATTGCTTTCTTGCCCTCGAGCAACATGGTGCTTCCTCTCATCGCGGGCGGACATACACGGCACAGCATAGCGGCGGCAAAATACAGCTGCCGTCGCATATCGGCAAACGGTATCCACGGTTGTTGACGAACGGTCAAGTTGTTCAAACGTTAGTCGACCACTTCGCGAAAAAGATGTAACTAAAAGGGGCTCCCATCCAATCGGACGGGAGCCCCTCATGCGTTATTTGATTTGCCGAGAATCGGACTAGTTCGCCATGACGCCTTCGGTCCAGGCCTCGACGTCCTCGATGCGCAGGACGTTGGCGACCTCGGCCACGCAGTCGACGCTGGCAAGCTCGGCGGCGGCAGCCTGGACGTCCTTCTCGAGCGCGCGGTGCGTCAGGAAGATGACCGAGCAGGCATCGCTGACGCCCGACTTGCCGTCCTCGACCTGGTTGATGAGCGAGATCGAGATGTTGTGCTTGGCAAAGATGTCGACCGTCTCGGACAGGGCGCCCACGCGGTCGGCGACCTTCAGGCGCACATAGTACTTGGTCTGGAGCTCGTCCATAGGCTTAAAGGCGAGGTTGTGACCATAGGGCTCAATCTCGGGTAGCGGAGCCACGCCGCGGCTGATCTGCTCGGAGAGCGACAGGATGTCGCCCACGACGGCGCTCGCGGTGGGGAAGGAGCCTGCGCCGGCACCGTAGAACATGGTCTCGCCCACGGCGTCGCCTACCACGTAGACAGCGTTCATGGCGCCGTTGACCTTGGCAAGCATGTGGTCGGCGGGGATCAGCGTGGGATGCACGCGGACGTCGACGCCGGCGTCGGTATTGCGGGCGATGCCGAGCAGCTTAATGGTGTAGCCGAGCTCGCGGGCCTGGGCGATGTCCTCGGCGCCGATGGTACGGATACCCTGCTGGTAGACATCGTCGGTGGTCACGCGGGTGCCAAAGCCGATGGAAGCGAGGATTGCCGTCTTGCTGGCGGCGTCGAAGCCGTCGACGTCGGCGGACGGGTCGGCCTCGGCATAGCCCTTTGCCTGGGCGTCGGCAAGCACGTCGGCGTAATCGGCGCCCTCGGCGTCCATGCGCGACAGGATGTAGTTGGTGGTGCCGTTGAGAATGCCAGCGATGGTCAGGATCTTGTTGCCCACCAGGTCGTGCTCGAGCGTGCTGACAATGGGGATGCCACCGCCGCAGCTGGCCTCGCACTTAATCTGCACGCCGCACGCGCGCGCCTTCTCGGCAAGCGTCTCGACGTGACGGCCCAGCAGGGCCTTGTTGGCAGAGACGACGTGCTTGCCGTGCTCAAAGGCAGTGGTGAAGATCTCGGTTGCGGGATGTTCGCCGCCGATGAGCTCGACGACGATGTCGACGGCGGGGTCGGTGACGACGTCGTGCCAGTCACTCGTAAAGGCCTCGCGCTCAATGCCTGCCGCCTCGGCCTGCTCCCAAGCAAGCGCGCAGGCGCGGGTCAGCTTAAGGTCGATGCCGTAGGCTGCCAGGTACTCATCGTGGTGGCTCTTGATCAGACGGGCCACGCCGCCGCCGACGGTTCCCAGACCGATCAGACCGACGTTCACGGTGCGCAGGGGTTCGCTCATAGATAGCTCCTTCGTGCATCTTATGGATGGATTAACCGCTTAAAGGTTGAGTGCATTCTAGCGTGAACCGAGGGCGCGTGCTCGCCAGGCAACAGGAGTCGCACAAAACGGCACCCCCGAAACGCTGCGGAAACATTGGAAACATGCTCGCTACAAACGAAACTCCGTAACAAACTGTCAACGTTTGCGCCATAAGGTTTGCCCCGTACCGCAAGACGGCCGCACCGCGGCCAGCGAAAAAAAAGGGGGACACCATGTTCAACATCAACAGCACGCTCAGCCGTAGGAACTTTCTCGCCGGCGCCGCGGCGCTCGGCACCGCCGCCGCACTCGCTGGTTGTTCGTCGGGTGGCTCGGAGGGCGGCTCCGCCGATGACGGCAAGACCTTCAAGATCGGTGTCATCGGCCCTCTGACCGGCGCCGCGGCAACCTATGGCGTTTCGGCCGAGAAGGGTGCCAAGCTCGCCGCCAAGGATTTCTCGACCAAGGACCTCAAACTCTCGCTTAAGTCCGAGGACGATGTCGCCGACGGTGAGAAGGCCATCAACGCCTTCAATACCCTGTGCGACTGGGGCATGCAGGCACTCGTCGGCCCCGTTACCACCGGTGCCGCCGTCGCCGTCTCGGGCGAGATCGCCGACGATATGCTCATGGTCACGCCTTCGGCCTCGTCGCTCGACGTCACCAAGGATAAGACCACGGTCTTTCAGGTTTGCTTCACCGATCCCACCATGGGCGCCAGCGCTGCGAAGTTCTTGGCCGAGAAGTACGCGGATGCCAAGATCGCCCTGTTCTACAACTCCGGCGATACGTACAGCTCGGGTGTTGCCGATGCCTTTGCCGAGCAGGCCAAGGAGTCCAAACTTGATATCGTCGATACCGAGACCTTTAAGGACGATTCCTCCACGAGCTTTACCAACCAGCTCACCAAGGCCAAGGAGGCCGGCGCCACGCTCATCTTTGCGCCGATCTACTACACGCCGGCGTCCGTTTTGCTCAAGAACGCCAAGGACATGGGCTACGACATGACCCTCATGGGTACCGACGGCATGGACGGCCTGCTCTCTGTGGAGGGCTTCGATACCTCTCTTGCCGAGGGCGTATTGCTCATGACCCCGTTTTCGGCTGACGATGAGAAGAATGCCGACTTCGTCAAAGCCTATAAGGATGCCTACGACGAGACACCCAACCAGTTTGCCGCCGACGCCTACGATTGCGTCCACGCCATTGTCGAGGCCATCGACAAGGCGGGGATTGACATTACGGCCGACGGTGCCGACATTGCCGGCGACCTTGCCCGTGCCATGCGCAAGATCAAGATCGAGGGCCTGACAGGCGAGCTGACGTGGAATGACGAGGGCCAGGTCGAAAAGCCCGCTACGGCCTATGTGATCCAGGACGGCAAGTACATCGCCGCCTAAGTGCGCATAAAGCGCGACCGGTGAGGCCGTTTTATTCAGGGAAGGGACGCCTGTAACAGAACGGAAACATTACTTTCACACAATAAAGTGGCATTACTGCATAAAGTAATAGAAATACGCAGAATTATGGATAAATGAACAAATCCAAAGAAAAGTTGAAATAATCGCCACTTTCCTTAACTAAAGCGTCTAGTATTTTGCGAACGCCGAACACGGCGAAGGATGGCCTGTCGGGTAACCGAAACCCGACGAGATTTGAGAGGAGAGCCGCATGTCGAGCCTCACCGGTAAGTCATTGAACCCTGTTATGAATCGCAGGAGCGTTATCGCGAGCGCAGCAGGTCTGGGGGCGATGTCCATTCTAGCTGGCTGCTCCTCCAACGGCGGCGACAGCGGTTCCGCGTCGGGCGACGCTTCGTTTAAGATCGGCACCATCGGCCCGCTGACCGGCGCCAACGCGTCCTACGGCAAGTCCGTTACACAGGCTGTCGAGCTTGGCTGCAAGGATTTCTCGACTAAGGAGCTGCCGCTTGTCAGCAAGGCCGAGGACGACCAGGCTGACGGCGAGAAGGCCGTCAACGCCTTCAACACCCTGCTCGACTGGGGCATGCAGGCCCTCGTCGGTCCGACCACCACGGGTGCGTCGGTCGCCGTTGCCGCCGAGTGCGGCAACGACCCCGAGACGTTCATGATCACCCCGTCCGCGTCCTCCGAGGACGTTACCAAGGGCAAGGATTGCGTCTTCCAGGTTTGCTTTACCGACCCCAACCAAGGTGTCAACGCTGCCAAGTTCCTGGCAGAGAAGTATGCGAACGAGAAGTTCGTGCTGTTCTATAACTCCGGCGACGCCTATTCTTCGGGCATCGCAGATTCCTTTAAGGCCCAGGCCGCTAAGTCTAAGCTTGAGATTGTCGACGAGGAGACCTTTAAGGACGACTCCGCCACGAGCTTTACCAACCAGCTGACCAAGGCCAAGCAGGCAGGCGCCACCATGATCTTTGCGCCGATCTACTACACGCCGGCGTCCGTCCTGCTCAAGAACGCCAAGGACATGGGCTACGACGTCAAGATGATGGGCTGCGACGGCATGGACGGCATCCTGGGCGTTGAGGGCTTCGACACCTCTCTTGCCGAGGGTCTGCTGCTCATGACCCCGTTCTCCGCCGACGACGAGAAGAACGCCGACTTCGTCAACGCTTACAAGGATAAGTACGGCGATACCCCCGACCAGTTTGCCGCCGACGCCTACGACGGCGTGCATGCTGTGGTCGAGGCTCTCAAGGAGGCCGGCCTGGGCGTCGACGCCGACCCCACCGAGGTTGCCGAGAAGCTTCCCGAGGCTATGCTCAAGATTACTGTTGACGGCCTGACTGGCAAGCTCTCCTGGAACGACAAGGGTCAGGTCCAGAAGGACCCGACGGCGTACGTCATTACCGACGGCAAGTACGTACAGGCCTAATAGGCCGCCTTACATAGAGCGGTTTTGATCCCAAGCAGGGGAGGTTTTGGCCTTCCCTGCTTGCTTGGTATCTAGGGACGATGTAACGTCCCTGTTTCATACATCAACTGGAAACCTATTCGAAAGGGGGATGTGGAACATGACGGTCTTTATCCAATACCTGGTCAACGGCCTGTCCATGGGCAGCGTCTACGCCATCATCGCGTTGGGCTACACCATGGTCTACGGTATCGCCAAGATGCTCAACTTCGCTCACGGCGACGTCATCATGGTCGGTGCCTATGTCTCGTTCTGCGCCACGTCGTATCTCGGCCTCCCGGGCTGGGCATCTGTAATTCTCTCTTGTGTGGTCTGCACGGTTCTCGGTGTTCTCATCGAGGGTCTGGCATACAAGCCGCTGCGTCAGGCGGGCCCGCTGGCCGTTCTGATCACGGCCATCGGCGTGTCCTACTTCCTGCAGAACGCCGCGCAGCTCCTGTGGGGCGCCACGCCCAAGAACTTTACTTCGCTCGTCACCTTCCAGGTGCCGGAGTTCTTGGCCAAGTTTAACGTAAGCGCCGTCTCGCTCGTCACCATCGTCGCCTGCCTGGTTATCATGGCCGGCTTGATGTTCTTTACAGGCAAGACCAAGATGGGCAAAGCCATGCGCGCCGTGTCCGAGGACAAGGCCGCCGCTCAGCTCATGGGCATCAACGTCAACCGCACCATCTCGATGACGTTCGCCATCGGCTCCGCCCTTGCCGCCATCGCCGGCGTGCTGCTGTGCTCCTACTCGCCGGTGCTGCAGCCCACGACGGGTGCCATGCCTGGCATCAAGGCCTTCGATGCCGCTGTCTTCGGTGGCATCGGCTCCATCCCCGGTGCCTTTGTCGGTGGCATTCTCATCGGTATCATCGAGGCGATGGCACAGGCTTATATTTCCACGAGCCTTGCCAACTCCATCGTCTTTGGTGTTTTGATCATCGTCCTGCTCGTCAAGCCTGCCGGCCTCTTGGGCAAGTACGTCCCCGAGAAGGTGTAGGTGAGCGTTATGAAGTTTCTTAAAGACAAGCAGACGCGTCACGACTTTGTTACGTACGCCATGTGCCTTGTGGCGTTCGCCATCGTGTTCTTTATGCAGTCTAACCACATGATTCCGCGCATGATCGCCGGTCAGCTGGTTCCCATCACGGCCTATATCGTCATGGCTATCTCCCTTAACCTCGTCGTCGGCATCGCGGGCGACTTGTCGCTGGGCCACGCGGGCTTTATGAGCGTCGGCGCCTATACAGGCATCGTTACCGCGGTCGCCCTCGAGAGCGCCGTTCCCTCCGATCCGATACGTCTTGTCATCAGCATCGTGGTCGGCGCCATCGCTGCCGCCATCCTGGGCTTCTTGATCGGCATCCCGGTCCTTCGCCTGAGCGGCGATTACCTGGCTATCGTGACGCTGGCCTTTGGCGAGATTATCAAAGAGATCGTCACCTGCCTTATCGTGGGCGTCGACTCCCACGGCCTGCATGTGATCTTTAACATCACGGGCAACTCCACGATCGACGACCTGCACCTGCTCGATGACGGCACCGCCATCATCAAGGGTGCCCAGGGCGCCTCGGGCGTGTCGACGTACTCGACCTTCCTTGCCGGTGCCATCTTGGTCATGGTCGCACTCGTGATCGTGCTCAACCTGGTGCGCAGCCGTACCGGCCGTGCCATCATGGCCGTGCGCGATAACAAGATTGCAGCCGAGTCCGTAGGCATCTCCGTCACCGAGTACCGCATGATCGCCTTCGTGGTTTCCGCCGCCCTCGCCGGTGCTGCCGGAGCCCTCTTCGGCGGTAACTTCTCGCAGCTCTCCGCCACCAAGTTCGACTTCAACACGTCCATCCTCATCCTGGTGTTCGTGGTCCTGGGTGGTCTGGGCAACATGCGCGGTTCCGTCATCGCGGCCGCACTGCTTACGGTGCTCCCCGAGCTGCTCCGTCAGTTCTCGGACTACCGCATGCTCATCTACGCCATCGTGTTGATCCTGGTCATGATCTTTACCAACAACCCGCAGCTCAAGGCGTTCTTCGCACGCATTAAGGACCGCTTTGCTTCCAAGAAGGAGGTGGCAGCCGATGCCCAGTAAGTTTGAGTTCAACAAGGGCAAGATGGTCCCGTATCCTTCTGGCGCCATCGTTCCCGACCGCGACTTGGGCCAGCGCCCGGCGCTCGAGTGCATCCACCTGGGCATTGAGTTCGGTGGCCTTAAGGCAGTCGACGACTTTAGCCTGACTATCGGCAAGACCGAGATCGCCGGTCTGATCGGCCCCAACGGTGCCGGAAAGACCACGGTCTTCAACCTGCTCACCAAGGTGTATCAGCCCACGCACGGCACCATCCTGCTCGACGGTGAGGACACCTCGGGCAAGTCGGTCTACCAGGTCAACCGCATGGGCATTGCCCGTACGTTCCAGAACATCCGCCTGTTCAACACCATGACGGTGGAGGATAACGTTAAGGTCGGCCTGCATAATCAGGAGCGTTACTCCGGCTTTGAGGGCGTGCTGCGCCTGCCGACGTATTGGAAGCACGAGAAGGCCGCCCATGAGCGCGCCATGGAGCTGCTCTCCATCTTTGATATGGAGCATCTGGCAAATGAGCAGGCCGGTTCGCTGCCTTATGGTGCCCAGCGTCGTCTGGAGATTGTCCGCGCGCTTGCCACCAACCCCAAGCTACTGCTGCTCGACGAGCCTGCCGCCGGCATGAATCCGTCCGAGACCGCGGAGCTCATGGAGAACATCGTCAAGATTCGTGACACCTTCGGCATTGCCATCATGCTTATCGAGCATGATATGTCGCTCGTTATGAACATCTGCGAGGGCATCTGCGTGCTCAACTTTGGTAAGGTCATCGCCAAGGGCACGGCAGAGGAAATCCAGAACAACGACGCTGTTATCGAGGCGTATCTGGGCAAGCAGGATAAGGGGGAGAACTAAATGGCAGAGCCGATGCTTTCCGTCTACAACATCAACGTCTGGTACGGCGCCATCCACGCCATCAAGGACATCTCCTTTAACGTCAACGAGGGCGAGATCGTGGCCCTGATTGGTGCCAACGGTGCTGGCAAGTCCACGACGCTTAAGACCGTCTCGGGCCTGCTGCGCTCTAAGACCGGCTCCATCAAGTTTATGGGCGAGGACATTACCCATACGCCCGCTGATAAGCTGGTTGGTAAGGGCCTGGCTCAGGTTCCCGAGGGACGTCGCGCCTTTTTGCAGATGACGGTCGAGGAGAACCTGGAGATGGGTGCCTATACGCAGCCCAAGTCCACGGTGGCTCCGGGCCTGGAGCGCGTCTACGAGCAGTTCCCGCGCCTTAAGGAGCGCCGTCGCCAGGTCGCCGGCACCCTTTCGGGCGGCGAGCAGCAGATGCTCGTTATGGGCCGCGCCCTTATGAGCAACCCCAAGCTGCTCATGCTCGATGAGCCCTCCATGGGTCTGGCACCGATTCTGATTGAGCAGATCTTCCAGATTGTCGAGGACCTGCACAAGGCCGGCACCACGGTGCTTCTGGTCGAGCAGAACGCGCAGATGGCGCTCTCGATTGCTACGCGCGGCTACGTGCTCGAGACCGGCAAGATCACCATGACCGGCACGGGCCAAGAGCTCCTGCACGACGATAACGTCCGCAAGGCCTATCTCGGTGGCTAGGAGGTTCCGCCGTTCTGCCGAACGGCGGACCAGTCGACGCTGCACTGGCACCAGAGCGACAACTAGTCATTCAAAGAAGACGGCATGACCAGAAGGTCTATGCCGTCTTCTTTTCATGCCAATTTGTTCGCTCTGGTGCCCGCTCGCTGTCCGTCCTCTTACTGCGACGGTGCCATGGTCCAAGGTGGTCGTTGGGCGGGCCGCTGTTCCTGGCGCTGTGCGTACGGAATGGGCTACTTGCTAACCCAGTGGCTAACGTCCCTCCTTAGCTTTCGATCGCGGCTGTCGCGTCGTGGGTGTGCCGCGCGCATCACGGCGCAGCGGGCGTCCTCCTTCATGGCGTGCTCCTGAGCGAGGTTCCTGACATTGCAGAACGGGCATTCGCGGGTCGGATCCTCGTGCCGACGGTCTATCATCGAGACGGATCGCTGGCGACGAGCCAGTCATCAAAAACTCTCATTATTCGCCCCTTGGACGGTGTTTGATGATCGTCTGTGTATACATGACAGAATTTTCATAAATAGATGAATTCGTATATCTCAGGGATACCACTGTCACAACCAGCACAGCACTTAATACCAGGATCGACACCGCACAGAAAATAGAACTCTGAATACTCTTAAATTTTGAAGAAATCTTCATCGGCGTTTCTCCCTTGCATATTCGGTAGGTGTTTTTCCTGTCATCTTCTTAAATGAAATTCCGAAATAGTGTGGATCTGAAAATCCTACTTTTTCCGCAATCTCATAATTCTTCAGAGTTGTATTCTCCAGGAGTTCCTTCGCCTTCTCCATTCTGATCCTGGTAAGTGATTCGACAAATGTTTCCCCTGTCATCTCCTTAAAAATAGTACTGAAATAGCTGGTACTGATATTCAGATAAGAACAGATACTGTTCAGACTCAGATCCGGATCCATATAATTTTTCCGGATATAATCCATAGCCATCATTCCCTGCCTCTGGCCGCTGGAACTATTCAGATCCTGAAGTGATTCAAATACTCCTTCAGCATACTCCTTCACCAATGTCACTGCTTTATCAAAGGTTTTTGCCTGAGAAACTTCTTTCAGAAGCTTCTCTCTCTGCACGATGATCTTCTCCGGGTCATCGCTGAGGGACTGACAGGTATTTCCAATGGCACGAATCACCTGCTGAAGGTAAATGCAGGCATAACTTTTCTCTACCATTGCACCTTTGATCTCTTCCTCGATCTGATCCATGGTCTCAACGAC